>CANHNO010000001.1 GCA_947462065.1 Burkholderiales bacterium
GTTGTCCGGATTGAAGTCGGTCGCGGCACCGAAGTTGATTTCCTTGTCGTCGATGCTGATCGACGTCAGTTTGCCGGTGCGGGCATTGGCGATGCCCTTCTTCACGAGGTCGATCGTGTACTCGACCCGGAAGTCGCCCTTGCGTGGAGGGTCCAGTTCGGTGCCGTAGATGATCTCGACGGTTTCCACGCCGCTGCAGATCAGGTGCAGTACGGGCAAGGGGGTGGCGGCCTGGACTGTGGCGCTCAACGAAAGCCCCAGCAACGCGCCACACGCGAGGCGCGGAAACGATGTCGCGAATGCCTTCATGCCCTGGTCTCCTTGGTGAGGGGCGGGTCAGCCGAAATGGCAGATGTAGTGCAGCGCGTCGGTTACTTCGATCTCGAACGACGACTGGCCGGGCACGTTGAACGATTGGCCGCCCGCATAGTCGGCCCAGCTTTCGCTGCCTGACAACTTCACACGGCACACGCCGGCGACCAGTTCCATCACCTCGGGCGCGCCGGTGTTGAAGGTCAGCCTGGAGGGCAGGATCACGCCGACGCTCTTCTTCGTGCCATCGGGCAGCGTGATGCTGTGCGAGACGCACTTGCCGTCGAAGTACACATTGGCGCGGGTGGCGATGGAGGCAGTGATGTGGTCGGTCATGGCGAGGCAGTCGAGATGTGGGTGATGGATTTGAAGCGATGAAGACGGGCCGAGCGCAGCTCAGGTGCCGCCGTCGTTCTTCAGGCCCGGCAATGCAGCGCCGCTACCTTGCGACAGCAAACCCGCCTGTGTGTAGATACCCAGCTTGCTGCGGGTGTCGGTGATGTCGAGGTTGCGCATGGTCAGTTGGCCGATGCGATCAGCCGGTGAGAACGGCGCGTTCTCGACTTTCTCCATGCTCAGCCGCTCGGGCGCGTAAGTCAGGTTCGCGGACACGGTGTTCAGGATCGAGTAGTCGTTGCCGCGGCGCAGCTCGATCGTCACCTCGCCGGTGACAGCTCGCGCCACCCAGCGCTGCGCGGCCTCGCGCAGCATGATGGCCTGCGGGTCGAACCAGCGGCCCTGGTAGAGCAAGCGGCCGAGCTTGCGGCCGTTGTCTCGGTACTGCTCGATCGTGTCCTCGTTGTGGATGCCGGTGACCAGCCGCTCGTAGGCGATGAACAGCAGTGCCAGGCCCGGTGCCTCGTAGATGCCGCGGCTCTTCGCTTCGATGATGCGGTTCTCGATCTGGTCGCTCATGCCCAGGCCGTGGCGCCCGCCGATGCGATTCGCTTCCAGCAACAAGGCCACCGGGTCGGCGAACTCCACACCGTTCAGCGCCACCGGCTGGCCTTCTGCAAAGCGCACGCTGACGGTCTCGCGTTTGACTTCCACCTCGTCGCGCCAGAAGGCCACGCCCATGATCGGGTTGACGATGGTGATGCCGCTGTCCAGGCTCTCCAGGTCCTTCGCCTCGTGCGTGGCGCCGAGCAGGTTGGAATCGGTCGAGTAGGCCTTCTCGGCGCTCATCTTGTAGCCGAAACCGGCCTTCGTCATGAAGGCCGACATCTCGGTGCGGCCGCCCAACTCGTCGATGAAGGTTTGGTCCAGCCAGGGCTTGTAGATCTTCAGCGCCGGGTTGGTCAACAGGCCGTAGCGGTAGAAGCGCTCGATGTCATTGCCCTTGAAGGTGCTGCCGTCGCCCCAGATGTTGACGTCGTCTTCCTTCATTGCCGCGACCAGCATCGTGCCGGTGACCGCACGGCCGATCGGCGTGGTGTTGAAGTAGGTGATGCCGGCGGTGCTGATGTGGAAGGCGCCGGCTTGCAGGGCGGCGATGCCTTCTGCGACCAGCTGCGTCCGGCAGTCGATCAGCCTCGCGTTCTCGGCACCGTAGAGCAAGGCCTTGCGCGGGATCTCGTCGTAATCGGGCTCGTCAGGCTGGCCCAGGTTGGCGGTATAGGCGTAGGGGCGGGCGCCTTTCAGCTTCATCCAGTGCAGGGCGGCGCTGGTGTCCAGGCCGCCGGAAAACGCGATACCGACCTTCTGGCCGAGGGGAAGTTGCTGCAGGATGGTGGACATGGTCTGAAAAGCGGTGAGTGATGCGGCTGCGCGAAACAGGCGGTGGACGGGTGCCACCCCGATTGCCAATCGCTATTCTCGCCGCTGTTACCCGGGCTCGGCAGAGCGCAGCTGGCGCAGCGTCATCTGCAGCAAGCGGGCATCCGAGCTAGCGCGGTGGCGCCGCAGGTTCAGTTCGTGCGCAACCTGGTCTTTGACCTGATGCCAACGGGCTGCGTCGCTGTCGGTCAGCAGGGCGCGCAGGTTCTCGATGTGGAACGCCGGCGACAGGTCGGCAACATCGAACAGCGTGCCGATCCAGCTGTAGTCGTTGGCCCAGCCGTCGGTGTACACGGTCTGCCCGCGCAGAACCTGGTTCAGGTGCCGTGCGATCTCGAGTGCTGGCCGACCGTGCAACAGCACGGTGTCGCGCGAGATGCCATGCAACTGTTGAGCCTCCGAGTCCCAGTGCGTCCAGGCCACTTCCGGGCGCACCAGCGTGCAGTAACCGCCGCCGTCGGGCAGCACGTAACCGATCTCGATCGGGTAGCTGTCGCGGCCGAAGCCTGAGGCCTCAATGTCGAGCACCGTCGGCAGCGCGACGTCGGTGGAAGATGCGGCGAGGGTGGTAACCATGAACCAAGGCTAAGCACGGATCGTGAGAGATGCCTCAGTCTGCCTTACCCAACTGGCGCCACAGGTAGGCAAATTCCAGGGCCTGCAGGTGTGAGCGCTGGGAGTTGTCGGCCGCGCCGCCGTGACCGCCCTCGATGTTTTCGTAATAGAGCAGCGCATGGCCCATCTCGCGCATGCGTGCGGCCATCTTGCGGGCATGCGCCGGGTGGACTCGGTCGTCGCGGGTCGAAGTGGTGAACAGCACCTCGGGATAGGTTCTGTCTGCGCTGAGGTTCTGATACGGGCTGTAGCGCGCGATGTGCGCCCAGTCCTCCGGCACATCGGGGTTGCCGAACTCGGCCATCCACGAGGCGCCGGCCAGCAGAGTGTGATAGCGCCGCATGTCGAGCAGCGGCACCTGGCAGACCACGGCGTTGAACAGATCGGGTCGCTGAGTGAAGGCGGCGCCCACCAGCAGACCGCCATTGCTACCGCCCATGATGCCGAGGTGCTGGGGGCTGGTGACACCGCCGGCGATCAGATCTTCGGCCACCGCGATGAAGTCGTCGTAGCTGCGCTGCTTGTGCTCCCGGATGGCGGCCTGGTGCCAGGCCGGTCCGAACTCGCCACCGCCACGGATGTTGGCCACCACCAGCACACCACCGCGTTCGAACCAGGCGAGGCCGTGGCCCGCCGGGTACCACGGGTTCAGCGCGATTTCAAAGCCGCCGTAGCCATACAACAGCGTCGGATTGCGCCCGTCTGCCTTGGCACCTCGTGGCCAGACAAGAAAGTAGGGCACGCGGGTGCCATCGGAGGAGGTGGCAAAACGCTGCTCCGTGCGCAGTCCGGTGGCGTCGAACAGGGCAGGGCGTGCTTTCAGCAGTTCGAGCGCGGGCGGGTCGGCGGAAATTCCCGAATCGGCTTCGGTCCTGCCGAGGAAGAGCGAATCCGGCGTCAGGAAATCGGTGTAGCCGAGCAGGTAGCTCTCGGCCAGAGGGTCGTGCAAGCGCATCGGATCGTGGATGCTGCGCACGCTCAATGTGCCGGGGCAGGGCGCGTCGATTGACCGTGGCTCGAAACCGCCCGGCGTGCGTCGCCACAATTCAAGGCGGCTGGCGACGTTGTCGAGCAGGTTGACGATCAGGTGCTCACGCGTCGGTGAATATCCCGCCAACGAACAGGTGGCCGTGGGTGTGAACAGCAGCGTGAACTGCCGCTCACCGGCCAGGTAAGCGAGCGCATCGGTGGCCAGCAGCGAGCCGCTGGCATGGGTCGAACCTGCCACCGTCCAGTCGCTGCGCAGCTCGATCAGCAAGGTGTCGGCCACGCTGCCTGCGTGGTTCCAGAAACTGAGCGACGCGTCGCTCGGCAGGTCGACGCTCACCAGCGCCTCGCCTTGCAGCAGGAAATGCTGCTGGTGGTAGAAATCGAGCGATCGACTGAAGATCGTGCGCTCGTGGCCCGGCGTCAGATCGACCGACACGCTGACCGACACATCGGTGGCTTCGCCCTCGAACACCGTCATCGCCGATGCCAGCGGGGTGCCGCGCGACCAGCGCTGGACGAGACGCGGGTAACCGGAGGCCGTCAGGCTGCCTGGGCCAATATCGGTGCCGACATACAGCGTGTTCTCATCGATCCACGTGACCGAAGACTTGGCTTCGGGCAGCGCGAAGCCGTCTGCGATGAACTTCTTCGTGATGGTGTCGAACTCGCGCACCACTGTCGCATCGGCGCCGCCGCGCGACAGTGAAACCAGGCAGCGATGCGGCGCGGTATCGAGCGCATCGGCACCGGACCAGACCCAGTTCTCGCCTTCGGTCGAGGCCAGTGCGTCGATGTCGAGCACGGTCTCCCAGCGCGGATTGGGCTGTCGGTATTCGTCGAGTGTGGTGCGGCGCCACAAGCCGCGCGGGTGGGTGTCATCGCGCCACAGGTTGTAGAAGTGATCGCCTCGCCGCGTGATCTGAGGGATGCGCTGCTTCGAGTTCAGCACTGCCAGCAACTGCTCGCGGATGGGTGCGTACTCGGGCCGCGCGGCCAGCAGCCCCTCGCTCTCGGCATTGCGTTCACGCACCCAGGCGAGCGCCTGCTCGCCGTGCACGTCTTCCAACCAGCGGTACGGATCCTCGTCAGTTGGGCTCATGCGCGCAGGTCCTGGGTGACTGCATGCCGTTGCATGTAGACCCGCACATAAGAGCACAGCGGATTGACCTTGAGGCCGTGTTCGCGAGCATGGGCCAGGGCGAAACGCACCAGCGCTGCCGCGATGCCGCGGCCTTCGAGTGCAGGCGGCACCTCGGTGTGGTCGATGTGCATCACGTTGCCGATCAAACGGTAGTCGATGACGCAGCGCAGTCCGTCCGCCTGGCACTCGAAGCATGAGCCTACCGGGTCATGCCGGATGTCGAGGTCGGTGGCGCGGAGATGGGGGCGGGGTGCTGTCATCCGGCCCATTCTGGCCCCGATCGGTGGCTCAGGGATTCAACCGAATCGGCCGTACCTCGACGGAGCGCTCGCCTTCACCGATCCACGCCACGCCGTCCTGCACCGTCACTTGCAGCTGCATGCTGCGCTGAGCCAGTGCAGCAAGCGCCTGGCTCTGCTCAGCCTCGATTTGCCACACCGCCACATTGCGGGCGCGGGTGATGCGCGTCTCCAGCCCTTTCCACCACACCGGCGTGCTGTGGTTGAAGCTGATCACCGTGACCCGTTCGGCGCGCGGACCAGACTTCATGATGCGCCGCTCATCGGGCTGGCCGACATCGATCCAGTGCACGATCTGGCCGGTCAGGTCCTTGTGCCACAGGTCGGGCTCGTCGGTGTCCCATAGGCTCTTGGCCAATTCCAGCGTGCCATTTCGATGGTCGGCGGGCACGTTCAGCGCATAGGCCAGAACGCGGATCATCATCCGCTCGTCGGTTTCTGATGGATGGCGTGCGATGGTGAGCGCATGTTCGCCATAGACATTGCGGTCCATGTCACTCAACTGCAGGCTGGCTTTGTGGATGGTGGCCTTCAGTGCCATGGGGGGTGTGTCCTGTGGGGCGCGAAGAAATTCAGCGCAGCCGACGATTGTCGGCCACGCATGACAATCGAGGGCTGACGAACCTTCGCAGCGCACAGAGCACGACACCATGAGCATGAAGAAGACCGACCTGGTCAAGCACCTGGCCAAGAAGATCGATGGGCAGATGAAGGTGGCTGCGGTACCCGGCCGCTTCGGACAGGCCGCTGGCGCGGTCGTCGACAAGCGCGAGCAGCGCAGGCTGGATGCGCAGGCCGGTCTGCTGCCGTTTGCCTGCAAGCTGCCGGCTGAACTGGTGAGGCAACTCCACGATCGCGCGGTCAGCCATGAGGGGGGCCTCAACGCACTGATCGCTCACTTGCTTGGGCAGTCCCTGCAGAACGACGCGAAGAGGTGATTCGGCGCGGGAATGAAAAAACGCGGCCGAAGCCGCGTTTCGAAAGCTGATGTCGCGGCGCTTTTACAGCACGCGAATGTTGGCAGCTTGCAGGCCCTTCTGGCCTTGCTTGACTTCGAATTCGACCTTCTGGTTTTCGACCAGGGTCTTGAAGCCGCTGCCGGTGATGTCACGGAAGTGGGCGAAGAGGTCAGCGCCACCCGCGTCTTGAGCGATGAAGCCGTAGCCCTTGCTCTCGTTGAACCACTTCACGGTACCTGTTTGCGTCGTCATGGACGGTTTCCTATCAAATAACAAAATGATGCGACTGCACATGCAATCGCATGCAGAGACACTCAAGATCAACTGGAGATTTCTTGCGATCCCGCTTCAGAACAGAGACGGGTAGATGATCACTAGCAACCACGGTCTTGCGTATACCTGTCAACCTAATGTACCCCATTGCCTAGGCGGGCGCATACGTGTTTTTGGCGGGTTGGCGCCAATGACACAGAATCGCGCTCCCTTGATCACCATCATCCGAGCGGCCGGAGGGCGGCTCGAAACTGCCGAACGATGCACCTGATTGATTTCGAATTGCGCGGTGAGCACATCACGCTCGATGCCTTGCTCAAGGCCACAGGTGTGTCGCCGAGTGGCGGTGCAGCGAAGGCCCTGGTGGCCGCCGGTGGCGTTCAGGTGGACGGGCGCGACGAGCTTCGCAAGACCTGCAAGATCAGGGCAGGCCAGGTGGTCGCCGTGGCGGGCAGTCGCATCAAGGTGATCGCACCCCCTACCGCAGCGGCTTCCCCGCTGACGCCGTCGTGATGACGCCTGCACCGCCGTCGATCGCTGCTGCGGCCTTGCCGCAGGCCTTGATCGACCATGGCCACGCGGTGCTGGCACCGGAGGCCTTGCGCACGCTGATCGACATCGACGCCGCCCCGCTGATGGCGCTGGTACCGAGCTGGTCCGACCTGCCACCTGACGCCTTCCTGCGTGACGGCGGCCGCTACCGGCGCCGCCGCCATTCTTGCTTCATCGTCGACGGCCCCCGGGTGCAGCAGGTGCCTCACCGGCCGCATTGGCAGCCGCTCGAATACAACGCGCTGCACGGCGGGCTCGAACGCATGTTCGACCCGATGAAGACGGACATCACCGCCCAGCCGGCGTGGGTGGCACTGCTGCGCGGCTTGTCCGCGGTGTGCTCGCAGATCAAGGGCGCGCAGCCGTGGTTCGTGGAAGCGCACCAGTTCCGCATCGACACCACTGACGGCATCGGCCGGCCAACACCGGAGGGCGCGCACCGCGATGGGGTTGATTTCGTCGTCGTCGCGCTGGTCGATCGCCGAGGCGTGAAAGGCGGCGAAACGCGCGTCTTCGACGCCGACGGGCCGACCGGCATCCGCTTCACGATGAGCGAGCCGTGGACGTTGCTGATGCTCGACGACGCGCGGGTGATCCACGAGACCACGCCGATCCAGCCCCTGGAACCCGGCCGGCTGGACGGCCACCGCGACACGCTGGTGCTGACCTTCCGACAGGGTGGATTTCAGGGGCCGGGCAGCGCTTGATACTGCCGCGGGATCAGACCAGCCGGATGTCAGCCACCGCGTTGCTGCCGAAATCGTCGCGCGCCAGGTAGGCGAGGACACGGCGGGCCGTCTCTTCGGCACTCACCAGCTGGCCTTGTGCATGCAGTTGCTCGAAGTGCGCCTTGTCGGGGAAGCCCGCCTTGGCAGCGGCGCGTAATTGCGTCTGCAAGTCGGTATCGATGACGCCCGGCGCCAGCGACACGATGCGCGCTGCGTGGCTTTTGTCGCCTGCGGTCTCGGCGCGGTGCGCTTCGTCGAGCGCCACTACCCGCGAGTAGTGGTCCATGCCGGCCTTGGCTGCTCCGTAGATCGCGCTGCCCGCCATCGCCCGGCGGCCCAGGCCTGACGAGATGTTCAGCACACGACGATCGGCACGCCAGCCACCGGTTGCGCGAAGGAACGCGGCCGTCAGCAGGATGGTCGCTTCCAAGCCCAGGCGCAGCGCACTGGCCAGCTCGACGGAGGTGCTGCCGTCTGACGGGCCGACGGTCGCGATCACGCCGGCGTTGTTGATCAGTACCGCTTTGTCGAAGCGGTGCGCATCGAATTGGCGCAACCATGCATCGACCTCGTCGGCCACGGTGATGCTGTCGGCCAGATCGCGCGGCCATTCCTCGAGCTGTGCCTGCGAGGCTGCGGCCCGTGTGGCCAGTGTCGGATGACGTCCTCGCGAAAGGCAGAGCATCACCGTGCCGGCATTCAGTAACTGCTCAGCCATCGCGGCGCCCAGGCCGCGCGAGGCGCCAGTGAGGATGACGAGGCGTTGGGACATGGACTGGCTCCGGTGAGGCTAGGGCTGATTATTCTGGCGCGGCCGACAACTTCAGAACGCAGGCCTGCTCGTCAACGCCAGGGTCTGCGATGTCAGTGGATGCCGCAACTCCAGCCGCGTCGCGTGCAGCATCAGCCGTGTGACGGTGGGCATCTCAGCCGGTGCATACAAGGCATCGCCCACGATCGGGTGCCCGATCGCCAGCAGGTGCACCCGCAACTGGTGCGTGCGCCCGGTCAGTGGCTGCAGTGCGAGCCGTGTGGCGCGTGCGGCAGTATCGCGGTGCAGCACGCGGTAGTGCGTCAGCGATGGCTTGCCCTGCAGCCGATCGACCTTCTGCCGGGGGCGTTGTGGCCAGTCGGCGAGCAGTGGCAGGTCGATCTCACCAAGGTCTTGCTCGACGAGGCCGTGTACCACCGCCTCGTAGTGCTTGTGCACCTCTCGGCTCTCGAACATGACGCTGATCGCACGCTGCATCGTGGCGCCACGGGCGAACAGCAGCAGCCCCGAAGTCGCCATGTCGAGCCGGTGCACGGTCTGCGCCTCGGGAAACTGCGCCTGGATTCGCGATACGGCGCAATCGGCCTTGTCAGCGCCACGACCCGGCACCGACAGCAGGCCGGCTGGCTTGTCGACTGCGACCAGCGCATCGTCGGCATGGACGATCACCAGCGGCGGCAATGGAGGGAGACTCGGGCGGGCAGACACCCGGCCATCATGCATCGGCTACGCTTGACGGGATGTTCTCAGCCTTCGAAAAACTGCTCGATCCCTATCCCGACGGGCAACCCACCCCGCCGCCGCGCGGGCTCTTTCCCTTCGTCTGGTCCTGCATCGCAGGGGCGCGCGGTCTGGTGCTTGGCATGATCCTGCTGACAGCATCGATCGGCATGTTCGAGGCCTACCTGTTCAGCATGCTGGGCGATGTGGTCGACTGGCTGGCGCGCGTGGAGCCGTCGCAGTTGTGGACACAGGAGCGAGACCAGCTGCTGCTGCTCGCGGCCATCCTGATGGGCAGCCCGCTGTTGATTGCGCTGCAGACGCTGATCAAGCACCAGGCGCTCGCGGCCAACCTGCCGATGCGGCTGCGCTGGAATTTCCACCGGCTCATGCTCGGCCAGAGCATGTATTTTTATCAGGACGAGTTCGCAGGCCGCGTGGCTACCAAGGTGATGCAGACCGCGCTCGCCACCCGCGATGTGGTGATGATCATCTGCGACATCATGGTGTTCGTGGTGATCTATTTCGTCACCATCATCGCGCTGGTCGGCCGCTTCGATGCCTGGCTGCTGCTGCCCTTCGTCGGCTGGCTCACGCTGTATGCGCTGGCGATCTGGTACTTCGTGCCGCGTCTGGGCAAGGTCTCGAAGCTGCAGGCCGATGCGCGCTCGCTGATGACCGGGCGCATCACCGACGCGTACACCAACATCGCCACCGTCAAGCTGTTCTCCCACGCCGGGCGTGAGTCGGGTTATGTGCGCTCGGCGATGCAGGAATTCATCGTCACGGTGCATCGGCAGATGCGTCTGGTCAGCGGCTTCGAGGTGGTGAACCACCTGCTCAGCATGTTGCTGATCGCCAGCACAGCGGGTGCCACGTTGTGGCTGTGGACGCGCGGCGAGCTGGGTGTGGGCGCTGTTGCCGCGGCGATCGCGATGGCCTTGCGCTTGAACGGCATCTCGCACTGGGTGATGTGGGAAATGGCCTCCCTGTTCGAGCACATCGGCACCGTGCAGGACGGCATGAACACGCTGTCGCGCCCGCAACGCGTCACCGACCGGGCTGAGGCCGTGCCTTTGCAGGTCACGCGCGGCGACATCTGCTTCGACAACGTCCGCTTCGCCTACGGTGGCGAGACGCCAGTGATCGACGGCCTGTCGCTGCACATCCGCCCGGGCGAGAAGATCGGCCTGGTGGGTCGCTCTGGCGCCGGCAAGAGCACCATCGTCAACCTGCTGCTGCGCTTCTACGACGTGGAGTCGGGCCGGGTACTGATCGATGGCCAGGACGTCTCTGCAGTGACGCAAGACAGCCTGCGCTCGCAGGTGGGCATGGTCACGCAGGACACCTCGCTGCTGCATCGTTCTGTGCGCGACAACATTCTCTACGGTCGCCCCGAGGCTGGCGATCCCGAAATGATCTCCGCTGCACTGCGCGCCGAGGCGCACGATTTCATCGTCTCGCTGGCCGATCCGTCGGGGCGCACCGGTTACGACGCTCACGTGGGCGAACGAGGTGTGAAGCTCAGCGGTGGCCAGCGCCAGCGCATCGCGATCGCCCGCGTGATGTTGAAAGACGCGCCGATCCTGTTGCTCGACGAGGCCACCAGCGCGCTCGACAGCGAGGTCGAGGCTGCCATCCAGGCCAGCCTTTACCGCTTGATGGAAGGCAAGACGGTGGTGGCCATCGCACACCGCCTGTCGACGATTGCCGCGATGGATCGGCTCATCGTGCTGGAGCACGGCCGCATCGTCGAGGAGGGCGACCACCAGAGCCTGCTGGCTCAAGGCGGGCTGTACGCGCGTCTCTGGGCGCACCAGAGCGGCGGATTTCTGGGGCTGGATTCGGGCGAA
Organism: Burkholderiales bacterium; assembly: GCA_947462065.1. Taxonomy (GTDB): domain Bacteria; phylum Pseudomonadota; class Gammaproteobacteria; order Burkholderiales; family Burkholderiaceae_C; genus PBB1. The sequence goes on from CANHNO010000001.1 coordinate 10,991, forward strand.
GTCGTCGAGCCGACGGCGGATAACGCCCCTCAGCGCAAGACGGGCACCTGATCAGTCGTATTGCACGTACTTGTACTGAGCCTCGTCCGGCGTGCCCTCCAGCGCCGAGCCGGCCTGCCTGGCCGGTTGCCACATCACCAGCTCCTCGATCTTCAGCGCCAGTTCGAAGTCCTTGTTGGTGATGCCCTTGGCGCGGTGGTTCATCAGCTTGACGATGACCGACGGGTACGAGACCTCGAGGTCGGGGTGGTGCCAGGCGGCTTCGGCCAAGTGACCGATCGCATTGACGACCATCAGCGTGCCTTTCCAGCCGCTGGTCTTGTAATGGCGCCGCAGGTGGCCGTCTTGATGCGTCCAGGTCGGCAGATCCTGCTGCAGCCGGGCCGCAATCTCGCTGCCGGTGTACACCTCGTCGGGGGTTTTCTGGGTCCAGGCGCTCATCGCGGGCTCCTTTTGGGTTGTGCGCAAAGCATGTTCTCACGACACCACATGCCTGCGCCAACGGCCGCCTTTTCCAGTGGTCGCTCCCGGCTACGATCACCGCCAATCCCGCTGCCTCGAAAGAGTTTCTGATGGCTTCCAGCCTGCTCGCCCTGATCGATGACATCGCAACAGTACTCGACGATGTCGCGCTGCTGACCAAGGTCGCCGCGAAGAAGACCGCCGGCGTGCTGGGCGACGACCTGGCCCTCAACGCGCAGCAGGTATCGGGCGTCAATGCCGATCGCGAACTGCCGGTGGTCTGGGCGGTGGCCAAGGGCTCGGCGATGAACAAGGCGATCCTGGTGCCGGCGGCACTCGCGATCAGCGCCTTCGCGCCCTGGGCCGTGACGCCGCTGCTGATGGTCGGTGGCCTTTTCCTCTGCTACGAAGGCTTCGAGAAGCTGGCGCACAAGTTCCTGCACGCCGCGTCGGAAGACGCAGCCCACCGCGAGCAGATGCTGCAGGCGCTGGCCGATCCGGCGGTGGACCTCGTCCAGTTCGAGAAAGACAAGATCAAGGGCGCGGTGCGCACCGACTTCATCCTGTCGGCGGAAATCATCGCCATCACGCTCGGCACCGTGCAGGATTCTCCTTTTGTCACCCAGGTGAGCGTGCTGGTCGGCATCGCAGTCGCGATGACGATCGGCGTCTACGGCCTGGTGGCTGGCATCGTCAAGCTCGATGACATGGGGTTGTGGCTCACGAAACGCCCGGGCAGCGGCGCGGGCGTGGCGCTGCCACACCGCATCGGCACGGCCATCCTGAAAGCCGCGCCGTACCTGATGCGAACGCTCACCGTGGTTGGCACCGCGGCGATGTTCCTGGTCGGTGGTGGCATCCTGACGCACGGCCTCGCCGCAGCGCACCACGCGATCGAGGCTGTCGCAGCGTTGGCCACCGACACGCTGGGAAGCTGGGTCGGTGCCGTAGTGCCTACCCTGCTTGACGGCCTGGTCGGCGTGGCCGCTGGCGCGCTGGTGCTGGTCGGCGTCACCGTGGGCCGCAAGCTTCTGGCCAAGCCCGCGCTGGCCGGATGAGACACCGGTTCAGCACGGCGCGCTGTCGCCTGACGATTCGCTGGTCAGTACAGCGAGATCGAGATCAGTTCTACCTCGAAGGTCAGCGTCGCATTCGGCGGAATCACATTGCCGGCACCGCGCGAACCGTAAGCAATCTGCGAAGGGCAGGTCAGCCGTGCCTTGCCGCCGACCTTCATCCGCTGCAGGCCTTCCGTCCAGCACCGGATCACGCCGTTCAGCGGGAAGGTTGCCGGCTGGCCGCGGCTGTACGAGCTGTCGAACTCCTTGCCATCGGCCAGCGTGCCGCGGTAATGCACCGTCACGCCGTCGATGGCGCGGGGGCTGGCGCCAGCCCCCTCCACCAGCACCCGGTAGACGAGGCCGCTGGCGGTGGTGACATCGCCCGATTCCTTCGGCGCCGCTGGCGCTACACCGGATTGCGCCCAGGCGGCGCTCAGGCAGGAAAGCGCCAGCAGGCCGGCAAAAATTCTGATTTTCAAGACAGGTCTCCTGAGGTGAAGAGCGACGTCGATCGCATCGCGGCCGCCATCATCGCCGCAATCGCAGCGCCTCGGAGCCCGGAACGGCCATGACGCTGCTGCTCGCGCCCATGGAGGGCTTGCTCGACCACACGCTGCGCGACATCCTGACGCGCGTCGGCGGCATCGACCGCTGCGTGTCGGAGTTCATCCGTGTTTCCGGCACCCTGCTGCCCGAGCGCACCTTCTTGCGCGTGGTGCCCGAACTGCGCCAGGGCAGCCGTACCCGCGCCGGCGTGCCGGTGCGCGCGCAGCTGCTGGGCTCCGACCCGAACTGCCTGGCCGAGAACGCCGCGCGGCTGGCGTCTCTCGGGCCGGATGGCATCGACCTGAACTTCGGCTGCCCGGCAAAGATCGTGAACCGGCACGGGGGTGGCGCTGCACTGCTGGATGACCCGGAACTGATCTCCCGCATCGTCAGCGCCGTGCGCCGTGCGGTGCCAGCGGCGATGCCGGTCACGGCAAAGATGCGCCTCGGCCACCTCGACGACCGCCGCGCAGTTGAATGTGCACAGGCGATCGCCAGCGCCGGGGCCGACGAGCTGGTAGTGCACGCGCGCACCAAGGCCGATGGCTACCGGCCGCCCGCCTACTGGGAGCGCATTGCCGACATCCGCGCGTCGGTTCATCTGCCCATGGTGGCCAATGGCGAAATCTGGACGGTGGCCGACGCGCTTCGCTGCCGCGAAGTCTCGGGCTGCCACGCGCTGATGCTGGGTCGCGGCATGGTTGCCAACCCGGGGCTGGCGCTGGCCATCGTGACGGCCACGCGGGGCCCTTCCGCACTGCCGCGCGGAGAGCAGCCAGCCTTCACCTGGGTCGATTTGCGCCCACTCGTCGCCGATTTCTGGACGCTGGTTCTGGCGCGGGCCGACATTGCCGATCGCCACCGTGCCGGGCGGCTCAAGCAGTGGCTGCATCAGCTGCGCCGCCACCACCCGGAGGCCGAAGCCGTCTACCAGGCGGTGCGCACTGTCAACGATCCGGTACAGATCACCCGGCACCTGATGGCGGCCATGCTGCTCGCTGCCTGACGATCCCCCGAGCCATCGCCCACACAAGTCCGCCAGAGGAACGGGCGGAAGTGCCCAAAACCGCACGCTCGGCTGGCGCAGAAGAAACGTCCTGATACGACTGCCGCACACCAGCCCAGGCACCGGCGCAACAATTGGTCGTTGCTACTTGTTGGTGTCAACCAACCGATGTCCATTCCCCGCCCGCCGGTCAAGACGCAGCTCGGAGTCGACGAGTTGCGCACCCGCACGCACGGCCTGAATCAGCGCCATCGGACCATGCTGTTCCTGGTGGATGGCTTGCGCCCGCTCAGCGAGGTGCTGGCGCTCGGGCTGCAAGCGGGTGCCCGAACGACGCACTTTGCCGATCTGGTGCACCTGGGCATGGTCGATGTGGCGCTCGACCCCTCTGCCACTGCGTCACCTTCGGTGGACGCTGGCGACAGCGGTGGCAATACGCTGTCGGGCGTGCTCGCGGTGGACCTGGAAGCCCCCGTCAGGGTGCCGAAGTTCACGACCGAAGACTCCTCGCGCATGCCGCTGAAGCGCGCCGAGGGCAGCGAGGCCGTGGCCTACGCGCAGCGCCGCGCGCTCGCCAGGTCCGAGCAGGAAGATCTGCACCAGGAGGTGCGCGAGCTGTTGATCGACACCTTGCGAATCGACGCGCCGCTGTTCGCCGCCGTCACGCTGGTGCGGGTGCGCCGCGCGCACACGACTCGCGAGCTGATCAACCTGGTGTGGGAGATCGAGCGCCACCTCGTTGCATCAAGGAAAAGCCAGGCCGAGATGCAGACGCTTCATCGCGCCCGCGAACTGCTCGGCATGGGCAACACACAGGTCAGCACCGACTCGCCGACCGGCTTCGACGACAGCCGGTGAAGGCCGATGGTTTGCCCTCCGCATCTGGCTCGGGATGGAGCTTGTTCGCATCGATGCTGACGCGACGGAGGGTCTACCTGTCCTGTGAAGTTCGCTCACCAGCGTGACAAGTCGGAGTCGGCCGATTCGATCGCCACACCAACACGCTGAGCCTTCGCCTTGTGTTTTGCCCTGGCGGCGGCCGAGGCCACCTCTTCAGCCCGGCTGAACACCCCCGGGCGAACAGGTACCGCACCAATCGACAGCGTGGTGAAGTCGAAGAATCGCATCACGCCATGCCGGTCTTCGGCATCGATGCCGCCTCTTTGGAGCGCCTCCTCGTCAAACAAGGAAAGCGCCTTTTCATTGAACATCGCCACGATGGCCTCGCAGCGGTCCATCCAGTCATCGCTCTGGAACAGCACGACGAAATCGTCGCCGCCGACGTGCCCGATGAAATCTCGACGCGGGTCGCAATGTGACGCCAGCGTTCGGGCCACCAGCCGGATCATCTCGTCGCCGCGCCAATAGCCGTAATGGTCGTTGTAGGGCTTGAAGTCGTTCAAGTCGCAGTAGCAGGCGACGAACTCGCCACCGGATGCCAGCAGCCGATCAATGTGTTCGCTGATCGGAATGTTGCCCGGCAAGAAGGTGAGCGGGTTGGCGTGGCGTGCGGCTTCCATGCGCACCTCGGTCACGACCCGAACCAGTTGTTCCCCCGTGCCCAGGCCGAAGTAGCGACCGCCCTCTGTGACGATGAAGCCCTCGTTGAGATAGCGCTGGTCCGAAGACGTCAAAACAGCAGTCAACGCCTCCAGGCCGGTGAACTTGTCCAGCAACAGTGGGGTGGTGTTGGCAAACACCAGGCATGGCTTGCGGCCGTAAACCTCCCTGAAATAGGGCTTCGCATAGCGGTCGACGAAGGACTGGCGATTCAGCAGGCCGATGGGCTTGCCGTCATCGACCAGCGCGATGGAACGCAAGGTGGGGTCATTGTTGAAGGCCTGCGCGATGTCTTCGTTGGTGGCGTCCGACCCGAATGGCGGCACATGGACCGAAAGGCGCTGCACGGTGAAGTCGGACCCTGCTGCGCGCGTCAGCTCGGGCAAGACGGCGATCTTCACGTTGGTGAAGGTCTCGGCAGCAGCGTTCAAGACCGTCATGGCCGGCACAGGGCTGGGCCGTCCCAGGAAATAGCCTTGCCCGAAATCGATGCCGAGATCTCGCACGATCTGCAGTTCGGCCTCGGTCTCGATCCCTTCGGCGATCAGCGAGGTACCGAAGGTTTCAGCCAGGCGCATCAGTCCCCTGAGCGTTTGCACCTTGACCGCCTCGTTGTGCACGTTGCGGACAAAGTACTTGTCGATCTTGACGTACTCTGGAAGGAACTCGGCCCACAGCCGCAGGCTGGATCGGCCGTCACCAAAATCGTCCAGTGCGAAGCGCATCCCCATGGCGTGCAGTTCGGACCCGACCTGGATCAAGCGTGACATGTCAGTGACGCGATCGTGCTCGGTGATCTCGATGACCAATGCTGAAGGCGCGATGCCCAGATCCTGCAGCGACTGCATCATCCCCGAGAGCGAGAACTGGTCCACCATCGCGACCAGGGTCTGCGCGCTGAGATTGACGAACAACCTTTTGTCTTGCGCCCGACTCGCCCATGAACGCAAGCCCTCAACGATGCAGGCTTGCTCCAGTCGGAGCGTCAGTTCTTCAGAGCGCGCCGCCTCGAACAAGGCGTCCGGGAAGTGCAGTGGCGAGTCGAGAGGGCCGCGGATCAGGCTTTCGTGGCCCATGACCTTGCCGGTCTTCAACTCGACGATCGGCTGGTAGTAGGCCTGCAACGCACGCCGCGCCAGAACTTGCGCAACGGTTTGGACGTTGAGAGCCTCGTCGACGCTTCGCCGCATGGCTTGCAGCGCCGCTGTGGACAGTGGGGCATTCACAGTGAAAACTCCTCTTGGTGCACCCTGCAACCGTGTGCGTGAGCACTTGCCACACGGTTATCGGTGCACAAGAAAGCAAATTGACCAAGAAAGTCCTAGACGCCGACCAGTTTCTTGAACGAGCCGATCACCGCCGCGCCGTTGAAAGGTTTGACGATCCAGCCCTTCACGCCGGCAGCCTTGCCGCGTTCCTTCATCGAGGGCGAGTTCTCGGTGGTGAGCATGACGATGTTCACTGTCGAGTTGTTCAGCTCGCTGCGCACCTTCTCTGCCATCGTCAGGCCGTCCATGTTGGGCATGTTGACGTCGCAGACGATGAGCTTGAGCGACGAGTCGGCCTTGACCTTGCCGAGGCCGTCGCGGCCGTCCACTGCATAGGCCACGTCCAGCCCATTCTTCTTGAGGAACTCGCCGACCTCGGTTCTTACGGTGCTTGAGTCGTCGACAACCAGTACCTGTGCCATTTGATGTACTCCTTTTGGGGTTAGAAAAACTCGATCTCGCCTGTTTCCACAAGGGAATCCACTGACACTTGGTTCTCGTGGAAATGTTCCGGCGACCAGTTCAGGTTGAAGACGAAGCGCTGCTGGATGATCAACGGTGGCAGGCTGTCGTCTTGCGGATCGGTCAAGGTGCAACGGAAGCAAAGTTGCGGGATGCCCGTGCCAAACGAGATGTAGCGGTGCAGGTGGTTGATGATCAGCGGCACCTGGGACCGATGTGAATCGATCGCCTGCACCGTGCTGAAGCGGTTGCGGAACTGTCCCCACACCAGATTGGTCAATTCGCCGAGGATCACATTCAGCGTGCGAAAGTCTTCTGCTTCGTCAGCGAGCAGGTGGGTCTTGCCCGCGCGAACGAACTGCTGCAGCGATGCCTCCTCGGCCTGCAGCGACATGTAGCCGCGGCACCAGTTGCTGTCGACCGGGATCAGCGAGAAGAGCTCGCCGAAGATGAGCCGGTCGCGCACGATGTAGGGTGTGTCGATGTGGACGGCGGTCCCCGGGAATTCGCTCATCAGCGCTGCCGCCGTCATCTCGATGATGCCGCGCACCATCTCCTGCGGAAAGACCGTGGCGAAGATCGCTTCCTCGACCTTGGGCCCGAGTTCGTCGATGTCGGCCAGGGTGAAGACGGTGGCGAACAGGGACACGTCAGCGGGGGTCAATGCCGGCAGGACGACTTCTTGCTCTCGGCGGAAGAATATTGGCAGTTCAGGCCGGGCGGCATGAACCTGCCGCGCCAGCACCAGGCCAGCAGTCGGATCGTCACCGAGCCGCTCTGACATCCAGATACCACCCAGGTCGACATTCGTTCGCAGCACCGACAGGATGTTGTTGCGTCCGACGCGCAGACCTTGCAAACGGTGCGCGTCACAGAAGCGGCGGATGTCTTCGGTCGCCTCGGTGTCGGTGTCGAGCACGAGCACCTTGCTGATGGGGAATTGATCGTTGTTCATGGTGTGGGATGGGTGGTCGTTTGTGTTGTGGTCAGAACATTTCGAGCTCGCCGCAGACCTCGACCTCTGCTTCGGCCGTGGCTTCGAAATCGAGCCTGTCGTAGGCGCACACGGCCAGGGAGCCGTGGAACCGGGTGTTGCCGTTCAGCGTCAGGCGCGCGTGGGAGCAGTGGCCGTGTTGCAGCAGATGCAGGTGTGCCAGGCTCTTGCAGTCGAGCACGTACGGCGTGGACATGCCCACGTGCGGAAACGTCCGTCCCAGTCCGCGATTGAGCGCGCCGCAAGCCATGTTGCCGCACTCGTTGATGGCATCGTTGAAGGCTTGCCCGGACATCTGATCGAGCGAGACACCGTGAAGGCGAGCGAAGTGTTCGCGCGTTGCGGCGTCGGGCTCGAAGTGGATCCACATCATCAGCCGGAATCGGTACGACGACACCACCAGCATCACCGCAAGGCTCTCGGCGATGTCGTCCATGCTGGCCACCGGAACGATGTCGGTGACGCTGTCGTCCGGCCCGGTAAAGGCGCTGCGCAGGCCCTGGTGAAGCAGCTGGTCGAATCCCTGACGGGCGGAGCTGCTGATCATGGCTGCGCACCCTGCTGCGGTGCAAGGGTCTCCATCGCATTGCGCTGCGCCAGATCCAGCCCGACCAGCGCACCCATGATCATCTTGCCGCCAGCCTGCAGGTCCTGGAAGGTCGCCGTGGTGATCAAGTCGTTTTCGTACAGGCTCTTGCGGTAGTCGGTCGAGAGGGTCTCTGCGCGCGCGGCCAGACTGCGCATTTCTTCGGCGACGACGGCAAACCCACGACCCTCCGCACCAGCGCGCGCTGCCTCGATGGATGCGTTGAGGGTCACGATCGTCATCTGTCGAACGATGAGCGTGAAGTCATCGTTCTTGCGGTGCATGCCGCCGTTGTGGGTGAGCACGCCATCCATCGCCGCGTGCCAGCGCTCGAAGGTCTTGTCGACCTGCATCAGCTCCTGCAAGCCGCGCGCAAGTTCGCCGATCTGCGCCTGCGCCTGCCGCGATGCGCTGTTGGCGGCGGCGACCTCCCGTCGAGTCTCTGCCGTGAGCCTGGCGTGCTCGGCGGCGGCGCTTCGGGCCGCGGACTCCAGGTCCCGGCAGCGATCCTCGGCCGCTTCGCGCTCCCAGTGAGCCTGCTCGAGTTGCGCGTGCAGTCGTTCGATCTCTGCCGACAACGCGGCCTTCTCGGCCACCGCTTCGGGTGAAGGATGGCGCTGCCAGGGCCAGCGGATGTTGCGCGCATCAGGAGGCGTCGCCAGGCCTGCGGCCTGTGGCAGAGCTTCCGCCATTGCGGTGTCAGACATGTGACACCGCCGTCTGGTGCGTTTCGACCAGACGCACGGCCAACTCGGCTGGCAGCGTCACGACGGTCCTGAAGGTCACGAAGCCTTCGGCGTTCTCGCCGTCTTGCAGCTCCAGCGCCACCTGCCCACCCTCGCTTTCGACGAACGCCTTCACGGCGTCCAGGCCGACGCCACGCCCGGAGACTTCCGTCACCTGCTCTGCGGTGGAGAAGCCAGGGCGGAAGATCAACGAAGCCACCGACTGGGGGGACAGCGATTCGCCAGCGCTCACCAGGCCTGCCGCCTCCGCCTTGTCGCGGATGCGCTTGAGGTTGAGGCCGCGGCCATCGTCTTGCAGCACCAGGCGCAGACCTGCGACGTCCAGTGCCGCACTCAGCGTGAGGTGACCGGCGGCGGCCTTGCCCGCGGCCTGGCGTACTTCTGGCGTTTCGATGCCGTGATCCAGCGCATTGCGCAAGAGATGCATGTAGGTGTTGCGCAGGAGGCCGGCGACCTGGCTGCGAACGACCACGCCGTTGTCATTGATGGTGACCACTGGCTGGACCTTACCCAACTCGCGCGCCAGCGGCGGCAACGAGTTCAGCACGCCCGACAGCGCGTCCTCGATGCGCTCGGTACCGATGCGCTTGACCGTCTGCCGTGCCTCGATCACAGCGTTCTGCAGTGACTTGCCGTCATGCAGATCTGCCTGATCCAGCGTCTGGATGAGACGCTGCACCTGCTCCCTGGCAACCATGAAGAACTTGTCGACGCTGCCTCGGCGACCCGGACCGCTCCGACCCAGCTTCTCCTGATTGAGCGTGTCGTACTCGGTGACGACGACGCGCGCTTCGTTCAGTTCGGTGTTCAGGCGCTCTTTGTCCCACTCGGCTGTGCCCTTGCGCAGTGCGTCGTAGGTTTCCTCGATGCGGTGCACCACATCAGCCAACTGCAGCAGGCCATGCGTGCGTGCATTGCCCTTCACGGTGTGCATGTTGCGGAACAGCAGGCCCACCACATCGCTGCGTGATGCATCGTCGGCGGCTGCCGCACCCCGGGAAATCAGGCTGGCGTTCTGCTCGACGAACTGGACCGCGCCGTCGATGAAGGTCTGGAATTTCTCCTGAGGCACGGCGAGGATTTCGCCGATCAGGGCCAGTTCGCGGCGTCCGGCCTCGGCGGCGCGCGCCAGGGCTCGCAATTCGGTGACATCGCGCAGGCACAACAGCAATCGTGTGACGTTGCCGGCTCCGTCGGTCATCGGCGCCCAGTGCAGGTCAAGCACCTTCACCGCGCCGCTGGGCAGGGTCTTCTCGATCTCGGTGGGCAGCAGGTGCGAGTTGAACTCGAAGTTCATCTCGTCCTCGCCGATGCATGCGGCGATGGACGCGTCGGCCTGAGAAAGCGCATCGGCGCCCAGACCGCTGCTTTCGAAGAGGACGGCGTTGACGTTCTGGCCGGCAAAGCCGTCGGCCTCGAGGATGGACTTGAGCTGTTCCGAGTATTCAGGGTGGATGCGTCCGCCCGCCTCGATGGTCAGGATGCCCTGCGGGATCGAGTGCAGCATGGCGTGGATGTCTGCCGTCTTCTGCCGCACCTGCTCGGCACTCTCCTGGATCTTCTCGATCATCTTGTTGAAGGCCACAACGGAGCGACCGACCTCGTCCATGCGCTTGACCGGCAAGCGCTGGCTGAAGTCCTGGCTGGTCGCGATGGCGGTCATCTTGTTCTCCATGGCGCCGATGGGCAGCACCACCTGCCGGTACAGCAGAAAGCCCAGCAAGCCCAGACCCAGCGCGGCGCCGACGCTGACCATGGTCAGCGTGGTCTGCGTGTCCTCGAGCTTGGCGTTCAGTGACGCGATGGCGGTATCGCGGCTGCGGGTCTTTTCAACCTGGAGCGCGGTCATGGCCTCGCCCAACGTGCGCAGGTACTGGTCGACATTGGCGGCGAGCGTGACTTCGGCCAGCTCCTGCTGCCCTTCGAGCTTGAACTTGGCGGTCTCGTCGATGGCGGCGAAGTAGTTCTTCATGTCGTCCAGCGCAAACCGCACCAGCCCGCGCTGGGCTTCGTTGTCTGCCGAGGCCGACTGGGCCTCGAGTGCGCCTTGCAGTTCGGACTTGCGCTGGGAAAGCGCTTTATGACCCTCCTCGACGCTGGCGTTGTCGACGGCCGAAACCATGCCGAGCGCCGTGATCTGCACGTCCTTCAGCTGGGTCATCAGGGAGATGGCCTTGGCGGAGCTGGGCACCACGCCCTCTGTGACCGATTTCACGTCGATGGCGCCAGAGCGAGCCTGGAAAACGGCGAATCCTCCAACGAAGCCCAATGCCACGAAGGCCACGAGCACGAGAAAGATGATGCGTTGGCGAATATTCACTCAGTACTCCTTCAGTAAAAACAACGTACGTCCTGCGGCTACGGCAGAGTCGTCTGGTACCGCCATGCGGACTGCGATGAGCGCACACATCCGAACAGTGATCACGGCGACGTCTTGGCCAGGAATCGCTAAAGCGCCACTCTTTTCGACCGACGAGGCGGGGGCTTTAGAGCATCTGAGGTGATGTCACGAAAAATTCATATTCGGGTGAAGGGCTCCCGTGTCGCGTACCGCTCGCGCCAGCCCGCATACCCTGTTCTGATGCGGTATCGAGCGAGATGTGACCAAAGGCGGTGGGGACTCGCCCACGCTGCGTGAGTCAAGGCGTTGAATTCAAGGCGAATTCGACGATCAGCTGCTGCGTTTCAGCGCATTGAATTTGCGCGACATCCGGCTTCCATCGCGCTGATTCGGGCCGCCGCGACCGGCCGACGCAACGGTCGGTTTCCTCGCCGTCAGGCGAGGACCTTCATGCCGGGCTCAGCCTTTGAATTGATCTGGGGTCGAGCCGGGTGACTGCCACCTGGCACGGGTTGCGCACTTGCGAGCGGTGCGCTATGGCCGCTGCAGCTCGAAGGAGCGCGCGTTGATGCGCTGAAACTCACCGCGCTCGCCACTGAAATCCCAGCGTTCGATGTTGCAGCGGGTGGCCCCTGAGGTGTCGTGGCGGATCACGTTCACCGAGTTGGGTGCATCGCGGCGCAGCCGGCTCGACAGGGCGGTGCCGGCCTGCGCGATGACGATGCGGGCGCCGCTGGCGCCCGGGGGTGTCAGCTCGGCCACATAGGGCAGGTGGATGTGCCCGCCCAGCACGACATCGGCACCGGCCTCAGCCCACACCGACAGCGCGGCGTCTCGGCCGCGCAGCAGGTGTTTCGCCTCGGCGCCGCCTTCGACGTGCATCGGCTGGTGCACCACCACCACCCGCAATTGCTCGGGTCGCGCCTGGCGCAGCCGTGCGGCCACGCGCTGCACTTGCGCGGCGTTCACTTCGCCTTCGATGTGGCGCCACCAGCGCGTCGTCTTCACGCACTGCACCAGCAGCCCGGCGCTCTCGTGCACCGGCTCCAGTTCATCGCCGAAGGTGCCCCGATAGCCGGTGTAAGGCGCCAGCAGCCGCTTCAGCGGGTTCAGCACCGTGAGGTCGTGGTTGCCTGGGATGCTGACGAAGGGCAGGGCGAGGCGATCGATGAAGCGCCGCGCAGCAGCGAACTGGGCCGCCCGCGCGCGCTGCGTGATGTCGCCAGAGATCACCAGCAGTTGGGGCGAAAGCTGAGCTGCCAGCGCCGCCAGCGCTTCGACGACGGGCGGTTGCTCGGTGCCGAAGTGGGTGTCGGAGATGTGCAGCAGCGTGGTCACTGCGTCTGCTGGATGCCTGCAATGGCCCACTGTCCGCCCGCGCTCGGCTTGACCAGGTGCCAGACCTCATCGAAGGCCGCTACCGGGCCGTCAGCCTCCTCGCGGATCGTGCCGTGGTAGCGAACGCTGACCACCTGACGATCCGACTCTTCGACCACATCGATCACCTCGGCGTCCACGTGGGTCACGTCGGTGCGCTGCTCGCTGTGCGGGCGCTCCTGCAGGTCGAGCTTGATCGCGGCATACATCTCCGGCGTGGTGAACTGCCGCAGGTCGTTCAGGTCGGCCGTGTCGTTGGCGGCCTGCATGCGGATGAAGGTGAGCTTCGCAATGCGCTCAAACGCCTCCTGATCAAATCCGGCGGGCAGCAGGGTCGGGCGGGCGAGGGCCACTGCGTTCGCGGCCACAGGCGGCATGGCAGCAGCAGCGCTCCAGCCTGAACCCGAGCCCGAGCCGCTCGCTGCGCCCGCGTTCTCGCCAGCGAATTGCAGGCCGTTGAAGCCAGGGGCGGTCTGTTTCGCCGGCGAGCCACGCATGCGGCTCATCACGAATCGGATCGCCACGAAAGCGACGATGCCCAACAGCAGCATCATGATCAGGTTGCCGAACTCAGCGCCCATGCCGAGGTGGCTCATCAGGGCGGCGATGCCCAGACCGGCTGCGAGGCCGGCGATCGGACCCATCCAAGAGCGCTTGGGTGCTGCCGCCGCCGCTGCGCCAGCGGTGGGCGCGGTGGTCGGGTTGGCCTGAGCGGGCTTGGCCGGGGTCGGCGTGGGGGCCGGGGCGGGCGTGCTGCGCGGCGGCATCTGGCGCTGCATGCCTGAAGAACCGCCGCTACCAAGACGCTTGGCATCGACGCTCAGGGGCGAGAAGCCCGCCGCCGACACCGCCACCGACAAAGCCAGGATCCAGGATTTCATCAGTTTGTCCTTTTCATGCAGATGCCGCAGATGTGCGGGCTGAAACTGTCTGTGCAAGGTGCATTGTGCTTGGCGCCGGTGCGGCCCGTCCGGCGTGTGGTCGTATTGACCGAAAAATCGGAAAAAGCGCCCGATCACTCGCACAATGAGTCCATCTATCCCGGACGCCGCATCCTGCGGCCTCAGGCCTCGCTGGAGGAGCTGCGCTCGATGACACACGCCTTGATCGTCGATGACGATGTGGGTTCGGCGTCCACCCTGAAGGCGCTGATCATGGCCGAGCACTGCACGGTCGCGGTGGTGCACAACCTGCGCGATGCCCGACGCCAGATCGCCCTGCAGCAACCCGAGCTGGTGCTGCTCGACCTGCAGCTGCCCGACGGCAACGGCATGGACCTGTTCGCCGAGCCCGAGTTGCTGGCCAATTCAGAGGTGGTGCTGATCACCGGCCACGCCTCGCTGGAGACCTCGATCCAGGCGCTGCGACTGGGTGCTGCTGACTACCTTGTGAAACCCATCAACCTGCGTCAGCTGCAGGGTGTGCTGTCGCGGGTGACGAAGCCGGCGCTGCTCAAGGCCGAGGTCGAGACGCTGGCCGCGCAGGTGGCGCCGAGTGGCCACTTCGGCGCGCTGTGGGGCCGCGCGCCGGCGATGCTGCGGCTCTATGAGCAGATCGCCCGGGTGGCGTTGACCAGCGTGACGGTGTTCATCACCGGCGAAAGCGGCAGCGGCAAGGAGGTCGTCGCGCAGACGGTGCACGACCTGAGCCGCCGCCGCAAGCAGCCGTTTCTGGCTGTCAATTGCGGTGCGATCTCGCCCAACCTCATCGAAAGCGAGATCTTCGGCCACGAGAAAGGCAGCTTCACCGGTGCCGATCGCCAGCACCTGGGATTTTTCGAGCGTGCCAGCGGCGGCACGCTGTTCCTCGACGAGATCACCGAAATGCCGATGGAGCTGCAGGTCAAGCTGCTGCGCGTGCTGGAGACGGGCTGCTTCATGCGCGTGGGCTCGACACAGATGCAGGCGGCCGATGTGCGGGTGCTGGCCGCCACCAACCGCCGTCCCGAGCAAGCGGTCGCCACCGGCAAGCTGCGCGAAGACCTGCTGTACCGGCTGAATGTGTTCCCGATCGAGCTGCCGCCGCTGCGCGAGCGGCTCAGCGACGTCGGTCTGCTGGCGCAGCATTTCCTGAACGCTTTTGGCGTCCAGGAAGGGCAGGCCAAGCATTTCACTTCAGCCGCACTGGATCGGCTCCTGCAATATCGCTGGCCCGGCAATGTGCGCGAGCTGCGCAATGCGGTGCAGCGCGCCTATGTGATGGCTGCAGGCGATGTGATCGACCCGCAATGGTTGCCTCAGCCTTCGCCGCTGACCGAGCCGACTGTTGGCGCTCAGGTGGCGGCAATTCCGTCGGCCATCCGGCGAACTGCTTCGGCGTCCGACGACGCATTCGAGCAGGAGTCGGTCACGCTGTCCATCGGCACCTCGCTGGCGACGGCCGAGCGCACGCTGATCCTAGCCACGCTGCGCCACCACCACCACCAGAAGGAGCGCACGGCGGCGGCGCTGGGCATCAGCCTGAAGACGCTTTACAACCGTTTGAAGGAGTACGCCGCCGACGGCCTGGACCATGCGGCGCATTGACGCCCACGTCGAGCCGAAGGCTCGCAGCTGTGACTTCAGCCTTTCAGCGCTGCCGTGCTTTCCCCCAGTGGAAGCCGACTGTGGCGGTCGGCCAGGATCAGCGGCGTCACCGCTTCCCAGCCAGTGCAGCTGCTGTGCGGCGTGCGAAGCGGCGAGCGGCGCCATTTGGTTTCGCGCCCGGTGTCCAGCAGCAGCGCGCGACAGCCCGCGCGGCGCCCGGCCTCGATGTCGTCGAGCGTGTCACCGACCATCCAGGATGCTGCCAGGTCGATTCGGTGGGCACGCGCCGCCCGGATCAGCATGCCGGGAGCCGGTGTGCGGCACAGGCAAGCGGGCTGGCCTCCGGCTGTCGGTGTGTGCGGGCACACCACGAAGTCGGTCAGCGTGATGCCTGCAGCCTCGCTCAGGTGACGCTCCAGCACTGCTTGCAACTGCGAGAACTCCCAGCGGGTGAAGCGCCCGAGCGACAGGCCGCTCTGGTTGGTCACCACGATCAAGGCCATTCCGGTCGCCGCCAGCGCGGCCAGCGAATCGCAGGCGCCGGTCCGAAAGCGCAGCTGCGTCGGGTCGGCGTTGGGTTGCAGAGGGTTGAGCAGGGCCCCGTCCTGGTCGATGAACACTGCTGCCCGTGCCGCAACGGGGCTGCGGGCAACCGTGGGGATGCTCGGGCGGGCGATCATGTCGTGCGTGGAGGCGGTGCGTGGCATGAGGCCGTCGTGGCAATCGGCGTACCGGCTGCGTCAAGTGCCGCAGGGCGTCGCGGCAGGAGCGCCGATTGCCACGCTGCAAGCCTTCTCCTGCTGCGCGTCCGGCCTTTGATGCCTAACCCCCACCTTCTGCATGCCTTGGCGAAGCATGTGCGATACCGGCTGATGGCTGCTGGCCTCGCACTGATCGCTGCATCGGCCACCGCTGAACCGGTGGTGGCGCTGACCAGCGATGCGCGCGAGCTGGTCGGCCACGTCAGGCAATCGAGCGACCACCACGATGCGCCCTTTCTGGTGCTCGACAAGCGAGCCGCCCGCCTCTGGGTGTTTGATGCGCAGGCGCGGCTGCTCGGCAGCGCGCCGGTGCTGCTGGGCCTGGCCGTGGGCGACGACACCGTGCCCGGCGTGGCCGAACTGCCGCTGTCTGAGATCGTTGATGCCGCGCGAACCACACCCGCGGGCCGATTCGTCATCGAGCCTGGGCGTAATCTGCATGGCGATGACATCCTGTGGATCGACTACGCGACGGCCGTGTCGATGCACCGTGTGCGCTCGGTGAACGCAGGCGAACGCCGCCTGGCCCGGCTGGCCTCGCCCCGCGCGGCCGACAGACGCATTTCCTACGGCTGCATCAATGTGCCGGTGGCCTTCTTCAACCGCGTGCTGATGCCTTTTTTCGCCGAGTCCCGCGCCATCGCCTATGTGCTGCCGGAGACGCGGCCGATGGCCGCGGTCTTCCCATTCATGGCGGCGCCGTTCCCGATCGCCGAGTCGCGCTGAACCGTTGGGCGCGCCTGCGCGTTGCGGGCCGGCTCGCCAGCGGCGAAGAGGCGCCTTGCGGCGACCTTCGCCGCAAGGCTCAACCGCGGTCGCGACGTGCCGGGCGGGCCATGGGCACCGGTGCTGCCATGGGGGCAGGTGTTGCCATCGGCACCGGTGTTGCCATCGGCGCGGGTGTCGCCATGCGCTCGGTCTTCATGTCGGCAGAAGGCATTGCGGTGGTCGACGGGCTGCCATTGACCATCGAATCCGATGCCGGGGTCGGGTTGCGCATCGTGCGGCTCGACCCTGTGCCGGTTCCGGGTGTCTGTTCGCCATGGGCCGAGTTCGGCTCCCCATCGATCGGCCGGACCTGAAGCGGGTTCGGGCTCGTGGTGGAGTTCATCCTGCCTGGCACCGATGGCGCCGTGTCGTCACCGCTTTGTGCGCCGGCCAGGCCTGCGGCCACGAGCAGCGCCGCGGCAATGGCTGCCTTGTGATGGATGGGTTGATGCATGAGGGTGTCTCCAAATGGTTGAACGCGTCGCGCGTCGCCGCCGGAATGTGGCGGCGTGCAACGTCGTACACACATGGCGGCAAGCGATGTTCCCGCCGCCCGAAGCGAGGGGGAACACCGCTTGCCGTCCCAGACTGAAGGGCGACACTGCCAGCTCGCCCGAGAAGAAAGCAGGCCATGAATACCCCGACTCCATCCGACGCTGCCGACCCTGCGGTGCCGACAGACGCATCCAGCCAGGATCAGACGATCCGATGGCACGCTGGAACGCTCGCAGATGACGACCTGACTGTTCTTGAAGGCGATGATCCAGACGCTGGATTTGTCTTTCTCGATCCCAAGGCATCCAGCCCGAGCGAGGGTAGCTAGGCGGTGTAGCCAGCCAGGCGACAGTGCCGGCGCCCCATTGCCGTGCCGGGGGCACGGAGTTCACGGGTGCGCGGCAGGGCCTTCAATGGCGCCATGCAGTGCGGCGACCAGCTCCGCCGGCTGACACGGTTTGTCCAGCACGATGAAGTCTTCCCCGGCCAGGGTTTTTGCCGCGTAACCGCTGATCAGTACCACGGGCAGATCGGGGCAGGCGTCTCGCAGCACGCGCGCCAGGCCCAGACCGTCCATGCCACCGGGCATCTTGATGTCCGACAGCACCACATCGAAAGCGGGTTCGTCGGCGATCAGGCGCAACGCGCCTTGCGGATCGACGACGCGACTCACCTCGCAGCCTAGCCGACTGAGCAGGGCCTCGGTCACTTCGGCAAGGTCGTCGTTGTCTTCCACCAGCAGCAATCGCGCGCCTTCGATCGAGGGTGCGGGGCTGTCGGGTTCCGCTGCGCCCAGGGGCGCCATGGCGTCCTCGCAGGCGGGTAGCAGCAGGGACACGGTGGTGCCCAACCCCTCGGTGCTGGTCAGCCGCGCGGTGCCGCCCGCCTGCACGCAGAAGCCCATCACCTGGGCCAGACTCAGTCCGGTGCCCTGGCCTGCTTCCTTGGTGGTGAAGAAGGGCTCGAAAACACGCCCGGCCACCTCGTCGTCGATGCCAAGGCCATCGTCGCTGACGGTGATCAGCACATAGTCGCCGTCCGGCAGGTCGGGCACCTCATCGTCGTGCGCGCGTCTTGCCTGCAGGCGCAGGTGCCCGCCCAGGGGCATGGCATCGCGCGCATTCAGGCTCAGGTTGGTCAGCGCGAGCTCGAGTTCATGGGCGTCCACCCGGACCAGGGGTGTGCCCGGCGCCACCGCCACCGTGACCTCGGTGCGCGCGCCCGTCACCGTTTGCAGCAGATCCCGCAGCTCATGCAGTGCGCCCGCCAGATCAATCGGCCTGGCGCATCCCGGCTGCTGCGCTGCGAAGCGCAGCAGCTGCTTTGTCAGACGGCTGCCGACGGCCACGGCCCGCAAGGTGGCGGCCAACGGTGCCTGCAGTTCGGCAGCGGCGGACTGGCGCTGCATCAGGTGGGCGCTGTTGCTGATCACGCCCAGCAGGTTGTTGAAATCGTGCGCGACGCCGCCGGTCAGGCGTCCCAGCGCCTCGATGTGCTGGCTGCGCGAAATGCGCTGCTCGGCCTCGCGCGTTCGTGTCAAAGCTGCGGCGACCTCGAGCTCGAGCTTGCTGCGGGAACTGCGCAATCCGTCGGCGGCCTGGGTCAGTGCCGCAGCGACTTCGTTGCATTCCGCGATTCCGGTGGCCTGTGTTGCCACCAACTCGCCGGCCTGCATGCGGTCTGCGGCCTGCTTCAGAGAGTGCAGCGGTGCGGTGATACGGCCTGCCATCCAGAAGGCAGCCCACATCGCCAGGCCCAGCAACAGCAGCGAACCTGCCGCAAGCTTCTGCACCGATTGCGGGTCGGCGGCGTCGTTGTCGATGACGAACCAAAGGACCGCCACCACGCCCGGCACCCAGACCGACATGACGAGCAGCAACAGGCGGGAGCGGATGGAAAGGGTCATCGAAGCGTTGCCGAATGTGAATCAACGTGCCACGCGAGCATGTCCCAGCGAGCGGGCCGGTTCTTGCAGGCATCGCAAGGCGTGCCTCAAGCCGTGCCACACGGCAATTGTCGTTCCCGGCCTGCACGCCAGCGCCGCGCGTGCAGGTATTTCTCGTGCGCTCAGCGTGCGGCGAGGTGTCCTTCGGCGTCGGAGAACAGCACTTCGACGCGACGGTTGCGCTGCCGACCCGCCGCGCTACCGTTGTCGGCCACCGGATTGGCCTCGCCCCAGGCGCGCACCTCGATGCGTTCGGCTGCGATGCCGCCGTTCATCAGCTCACGCTGGAAGGTTTGAGCCCGGCGCTGCGACAGCCTCATGTTCATCTCTTCTCTGCCCACGCTGTCGGTGAAGCCTTCGATCAGCACCCTGCGTTCGGGGTGACGGATCAGCACCTGCACCAGTTGTGCCACGCTGCGCTGAGCACCCGGTTGCAGGGTGGACTTGCCGGTGTCGAACAGCACGTCACCCAGCGTCACCACCATGCCACGGTCGGTCTTCTGGGCCTTCAGGTCGGCCAGATCGCGCTCGAGCCCTTCGGCACGGCCGGATTGCTTGAGCGCCAGCAGTCTTGCGGCGTCGGCTTGCTCCCTCGATATCTGCGAGTCGGTTTGTGCGTTGCGCGCATCGGCCTGCGCATCACGCGCATCGGCTTCTGCTGCGTGGGCGCTGGCGGTCGCCATATCCGCCTCGCTGGTGCGAGCCTGCAGCCGGACCTTTTCGCGCTCGGCAGTGAATTGCTGCACACGTTCGTCGGACTGCGCCTGCGTACCGATTGCCAACGCGATGTCGGCGCGCTTGCGCGCCAGGTAGGCGAGGTGTCGCGTCTGCTCCACATCGTGATCTGCGGCCCAGGCGGCTTCGGCGCGGGTCATCGCCTGCTGGGCGCTCTGCAACTCGACGGCGCCGCTGCGCCCGACGTAGGGGTTGCTGTTCGCCTGGTCCAGCGAACTGCGCGCGGCGACCAGGTCGGGATTCGGGCCGGGGGTGGTCTGGCAGGCGGCAAGTGCCAGCAGCGTGGCGGTGGCAATCAGGGTGCGGGTGGTGTTCATGGTGTGTTCCGTCAGTTCATGCAAAGGTCAGGGCATCGGGCGGGGGGCTTGCTTCGCCGCCGCGCGGTTGAGTTCGTCGCGCAGCGTCTGCAGGCCGGTTTCCAACTCGGCGACCGCCAGTCGCGAGCGTTCCGAGCCGGCCTTGGCTCGGGCGAGCTGGGCATCGACATCCGCCTGCTCGGCCATGCGCATCGCAGCCCGGTCGTCGCCAGCAGCGGCCAGCGCACGAGCCTTCTCCAGCTTGTTGCGCGCTTCGTTCAGATCGACGGCATCGAGCTCCGGCGCACCGGCCGAGCGGGCGGCTTCCACCGAAGCGGCGCCCGCGGCAATGGACGGCGCCGCCGAGGGCGCGCTGCCGCAACTGGCCAAGGCGATGGCGCAGGTGGCCAGCACGGTGGTGAGGATCAGTGTCTTCATGCGATGTCTCCAGGGAGTGTTCAAAGGGTTGTTTCTTCGCTGGGGCAATCGACGCGCCCGGGTCAACATCGGGCCGTGCAGGAGCGGCATTTGCCGTCCATCGGCATTCGCATGTCCGGTGGTGTCCTCTCCAGGGCGGCGCAGTTGCAGGCGCATGCGCAGATCGAGATGGAACCGTTCTACCCGGCGCTGGACCTGGACACGCTCGGCGCCGGCATGGCCGTGCGCCGCGGTGAATTGCCGGGCGAGCAGGGCTCGGACTGAGCAGCCCCGGGCCTTGGCCGCCGCGACTCAGGCGGGTTGCTGCGGGCTGGCCTCGACCGTCACGGGCGCGAGAGGCAGCGTGACGACGAATTCGCTGCCCATGCCCTTGCCGGCGCTGTGTGCCGTGACGGTGCCGCCATGCGCTTTCACCAGTTCTTCCACCACCGTCAGGCCCAGCCCCAGCCCGTTGGTGTTGAACTTGTGGGCAGCCTCGTCCTGCATGAACGGCTCGAAGATGTGCGGGAGGGCTCGCTCATGGATGCCAATGCCGTTGTCGCGCACCGTCAGCACCACCGCGTCGACGCTGCGGCTCATCGACAACACGATCTCGCCCGAAATCGGCGTGTACTTCGATGCGTTGTCCAGCAGGTTGCGCAGCACCTGCGCCAGCCGTACCGGGTCGCAGTTCAACGCCAACTCGCCCGGCTGCAGATGCACCAGGAAGTGTTGCAGCCGGGTGTCGATCGCCGGACGGCTGGCCTCGACCACGTCGTTGATGAGTGTGATCAGATTCACCTCACTGAGCTCCAGCCGCAGCTTGCTGCCTTGCGCACGCGACACATCGAGCAGGTCACTGACCAGCCGTGACATCTGTGCCGCCTGTCGCTCGATCACTGCATTTATCCGTGGCAGTGGAGGTGGAATGTCTTCGCTGGCGATCAGCGCGGATGCGTTGCGGATCGCCGTCAATGGCGAACGCAACTCGTGAACCGCTTGTGCCATTCGCAGGTTGTGCCGCTTCAGTGCTTTCTCGGCAGCGTCCTGCAGCCGTTTTGCATCGAGTGCGCCGAGCAGCAACTTCTCGTTGGCCTCCTGGAGCAATTGGTGCCGCTCCACATGCGCGTTGATGGCCTCCTGGGAACTGGTCACGGGCAGGCGCAGCGACTCGGGAAAGGCGACTTGCAATGCGTGGCCGGAAACAGGATCGGAAGCCTTGGACACCGCATAGCCCAAGCCCCGCCGCTTTGCCTCGTACATGGCGGCGTCTGCCGCGTCGATCAGCGTGGTCACATCTTCACCATCGTCGGGGTACACGCTGATGCCGATGCTGGCGCTCAAGCGCAGCACATGTCCGGCGAGTTGCGTCGGCACAGCGAGCGCGGCATTGATCTTGTCGGCAATGGCGCCGGCATCGCTGGCGTGCGCCACATCGTCGAGCAGGATCAGGAATTCATCGCCCCCAAAGCGACTGACGGTGTCCGAGGCGCGAACGACCGAAACCATGCAACGGGCGGCCAGTTGCAAAACCTGATCGCCGAAGTGGTGTCCCAGCGCGTCGTTGACCTGCTTGAAGCCATTCAGGTCGACAAACAGCACTGCCATGCGGCGATTGCGACGTCGCCCCCCGGCGATGGCCTGGGTGAAACGGTCGAGGAACAGCATCCGGTTGGGCAGCTGTGTCAGTGCGTCGAGCGCGGCCACACGAGACATTTCCAACATCGAACGCATCGCCTCGTCGGATTCGACCTTCGACTGCATCAGCGCCAGCACCAGCTGCTCGTTGGCTTCCAGCAGATCGGAGGCCTTGCCGGAGTCGGCCACAGGGCTTCGCGCCTCAGACCTGTCATCCCGCAGGGACTGCAGTGCCCTGCGCGCCCTGTCTACCTCGGTGCGCAATTCGAGCAACTCAAGCCTGGCGCGGACCAACTCTGCGTTGTCGGCGTCGCTGTGACCCGGATCGTTCATGGATTCACTCCGGTCGCTCTGCTTCAGAGAAGCCCGCGTTCGGGATCGGAGCGAGTCATCG
This sequence comes from Burkholderiales bacterium, assembly GCA_947462065.1. Lineage (GTDB taxonomy): Bacteria > Pseudomonadota > Gammaproteobacteria > Burkholderiales > Burkholderiaceae_C > PBB1. The sequence continues at coordinate 33,374 of CANHNO010000001.1, forward strand.
CAGCCACGGTCTTTTGGGTCGGTCGACCGCCCAGTAGCCCTTCCTGGTCAACGAGCCTGCTGCCAATGTGAATGCCGTCGCCTTCGATGTGGAACTCGCGCAGTTCGTCGGAATGCGCGCTGGCACGCACCTTCACCACGGCCATCACGCGACGCAGGCGACTGTCGACCTCGATGTAGCGCTGCACGATGATCGCGTCGGTCATGAACGCGGTGCCATAGGGGCTGAAGCGCAGGTCGGTGTAGCGGTCCTCGAGCTCGGAGGTCATCAGCATCGTCACGCCGGCCCCGGTCATCGCCTTCACCAGTCGCGACATCGACTCGCGGAAGTCGTCTCGGAAGGTCGGGGCGACCGACAGCTCGAAGCTGGAGAGCGAATCAATGACGACGCGCGTGGCCTTCAGTCGGCGGATCTCGTCGAGCAGCAGCATCACGATCTCGTCGATCGACAGATCGGGCGCGCGGCTGTCCACCACGCCGACCTGGCCGCTGGCGATCAGTTCGGTGACCAGCCGGTTGCGCGAGCGGTTCGGGTGCTGCTCGAACACCGCGATGACGCCGGTCTCGCCGAGGCGCGCGCCTTCGGCGAGGAACGCGGCTGCGAGGATGCTCTTGCCCGAACCGGATGGTCCGGCGACCAGCAGCGAATAACCCCGTGGCAGTCCGCCGCCCATCATCTCGTCGAGGTGCGGCACCCCCATCGGGACGCGCGAACTCGATGTCGACGCGGGTGCGGCTGACGGGGCCGCGAGCGCGATCGAGCCGGCAGTGTCCTCGCCCTGTGGTTGCGAGATGGCAGGCGCGAAAACGCGCACGCCGCTCGGGTCGATGCGAAAGGTATGCAGCCCGGGCAGCGTGGGCTGGCCGCGCATCTTCATGATCTCCATCTTGCGCACCACCGAATTGCGCATCACGCTCTGACGCATCCAGATCAGGCCGTCGGCCACAGTGAACACCGGGTTTGCGTCCGTCTCGTCGAAGCACTCTCCGATCAGGAAGGTGGTGGCCTGCCAGCTGGTCATCAGCATGCCGAGCTGCTGCACGAACGATTGGAGATTCGTACGTGGATCGGGCGCGGTCTGCTGGGCAGCGTTGGCCAGCACCACCGAGCGGAACGAGTCGACGAACACCAGCGACGGGCCGTGGGTGGTCACTTCTTCGACGATGCGGCGCAGCACACGGTCGAGATCGCCGGCCATGGCCTCCTCGGACAGGTTGATGAAGCGGATCGCGCGCGTCACCGCCTCGGTGTCGAAGAAATCGAACTGCTGCTGGTAGCGAAGCATCTTCAGCGGCGGCTCGCCCAGCACGGTGAAGTACAGCGCAGGTCGTTCGGGCGTTGCCAGCGCAAACATGATCTGGTGAGCGAGCGTGGTCTTGCCGCAGCCGGGCTGCCCGGCTATCAGGTTGAACGAGAACTCCGGCAGCCCACCGCCGAGCACCTCGTCCAGCCCCGGCACGCCGGTGCGCAGGCGGTTGATGGTCACTTTGGTGTTCATGGCTTGGGATCCTTGGCAGCGGAGTCGCTCGACGTGGCGACCCACACAGGGCGTATCAGTCGCTCGGTCAACGAGGGCCCGACCACGCTGGACAACAGATCGTGGAAGGTGGTGAAAAGCGTGGTGGCACCAGCCATGGCAGCAACGGCGCTCTGCTGGCAAAGCAGTGGGGTCAATTCGGAGAAGTCGGCGACGGCTGGTGCGACGTCATCAGCCACGCTCAGCCACTGGTGGTCTTGCGCGGTGATGTGGACGCTGCGCTGGTAGAGCGCAGCCAAACCGCGTTTGCCGATGATCGGCACCAACACCGCATCAATTCCGCCCCAGGTGACGAGGACGGCGTCTGCAATCTGTGCGCTATCGGCGCTCGGCGGGACCCTGCTCGCGAAATGGGTTGCTACCGAAACGCCCAACGGGTTTTCCGTGGACATCGTCAGCAATCTTTCTGTGCGTGGACTTTGATACTAAGCGTCGTGCCCGCGATCGGGAACAAAAAATGTGTCACGGTTTGATTCACAGCAAACGGCGTGCCGCGGCGGCGCATGAACCCGACTTGCTTTTTTTGGGAAGGGCGTTTGGCACGCGCAAATCGGCAAGATTTACCGCAAGGCTCTCCGCATCGGTAAACGCGATGCGGCCGCGGCGCTTGCTCACTGCGGTGCGCTCCCGCATCACAGTCCAAACGCCGGGCGTGCGGGCTGTTTGGGCGACGAGGGCTGCGCCTGGCCTCGGCACGGCACGGGGGTTGCGATCAGAAACACCAAAGACGAGCCAAACGGCTGGTCTCTCAACACTCCTTCAGGAGCCTCCCGTTGTCATCGCTGCATTTCTTGGCCGACACGCGACACGCACAGACGCTGTCGCCACGCTTTCAGCATGCGGTGCGTCTGCTGCAGCTGTCTTCGATGGACTTCGCCGCGACGGTGCGCGATGTGTTGGGCCAGAACCCATTCCTCGAACTCGAAGAGGGCCTGTCCGACGGTGACGGTTCAGGCGACGATGGCGAGGCTGACCGCAGCGACGACGAGCGTGTCGAGGCGGACGCGCCCTATGACGGCAACACGCTGTCCGCTGCCATGGACGGGATGTCCGATGAGCGGAGTGACGACCGAGAGCTGTGGCAGGTCGATGCGCCGTCGTCGCAGCGGCCGGCGGGTGACGGCGATCTGTCGGCGCTGGACATGATGGCGGTCGAAACGCCGTTGAATGCGCACCTCAACGCCCAGCTCGATCTGCAGCCCTTGGCCACCCGGGAGCGGTGGCTCGCGCGCACCATCGTCGAATCGCTCGACGACGACGGCTACCTGCGTGCATCGCTGGCTGAACTGTGCGAGCTGTGCGAGTTGAGCCCGCCGATCCGGCTGTCTGAGATGCAGGCGGCATTGGTGCGTGTGCAGGCGCTGGACCCGGCGGGTGTGGCGGCGTGCAGTGTGGCCGAGTGCCTTCGGCTGCAACTGCCATCGATCGAATGCCCGCAGCTGCGCGCACTGGCTGAGCGCGTGTTGAACCAGCACCTGGGGCTGCTGGCGGCACGCGATGTCCCTGCGCTGGCGCGCTCGCTGGGTGAGCCCGTGTCGAGGATGCAGCAGGTGTGCGATCGCATTCGTCGACTCGATCCGCGGCCGGGCTGGCGGTTCAGCTCGACGCGCATTGCCTATGTGGTGCCCGATGTGGTGGTGAAGAAAGTTCGCGGCGAATGGCGGGTGCACCTGAACCCGTCGGTGATCCCTCGCGTTCGCCTCAATCAGATGTATGCCGACCTGTTCAAGCGTCACCGCACCCCATCCCACGCCGACATGGCGAGTCAGTTGCAGGAAGCGCGGTGGACCGTCAAGAACGTCGAGCAGCGCTTTTCGACCATCCTCGACGTCGCCGAAGCGATCGTCAGGCGGCAGCGGCATTTCCTCGAGTTCGGACCGATGGCGATGAAGCCCCTGGGCCTGAAGGAGATCGCCGACGAACTCGGCATCCATGAATCGACCGTCTCGCGGGTGACCAACAACAAGTTCATCGCCACACCCAGTGGCGTGTTCGAGCTGAAGCACTTCTTCTCCCGAGCGATGGTCACGGCCAATGGCAGCACGTGCTCCGGCACCGCGATCCGCGGTTTGCTCAAGGACATGATCGCTGCAGAGGCACCGCAGTCGCCGCTGTCCGACGCCGAGATCACGCGGCAACTGGCGCAGCAGGGGCTGGTGGTCGCACGTCGCACCGTCACCAAGTACCGGCAGTTGCTGCGCATCGATGCGGTCGAGCGCCGGCGCCGGCAGGCCTGACCGTGCGGTGGGCGCTCCATGCGGCACGTCGCTTGCCAATGGTTACATCGACAGCGGTACCGAGCCCTTGCTGCCGCGTCGGATGGTTTGCCGTGCCTTGAACCCTGGAGTACCCCAATGAACACCGACATGGATCTGATCAAGCGCTGGCCGCAGGCGGTCACGCTGGATATCGCCGTTCACTACGAACGCAGCGCGCCCGACCGGCGGACCTATCGCCTTGCACCCTGCGATCGCACGCCGCTGGTTCGGGTGATGACTCCCCAGCACCGTGGGTCCCCGCTTGAACTGCAGCGAATGAATTGGTCGCAGTTGCCGGGCCGCACGCTGTACCTGCGCAGCCTGGGTGTGCTGGCGGTTCACTTGTTTGGCGAAGCGGCGATGCCGCCGCGTGCGCGCGGCGCGCCGCTGTGGCAACACATCAGCGCCGGCATCTCGACCGATCAGAACGCTGCCCACCAGATCTACTTCGAACTGGATGCGGTTGACGACGCGCAGGCGGTGCTGCGTTACCGCTGCTCCGAAACTCAGCCGCCGGTCCGGCGGGTGGTCGCGCTCGATGTGCTCGACGCTGATCCGCTTCGCGCGCTGTTGCGCATTGGCATGGCGCGGGTCCGGCCGGTCCTGATGAGCAATGCAACGCTCGCGCCCTCTGCGCCGCATACCAGGCACGTTCATGTGGCGCCTGAGCTGGCGCAGCAAGCGTGACCCGTTCCCCGCATCAGCTGCTGCCATGATTGCCGTGATCATCTCGGCACGCAACGACGAGGCGCACCTCGGTACCTGCCTGCGGTCGGTGCGCGAGGCCTCGCGCCGACGCCGCCTGGGCGGCGAGGCGGTGCTGAGGCTGGTTGTGCTCGACACCTGTACCGACGGCAGCGCGGCCATCGCCCGCGATGGCGGTGCGCACACGCTGAGGCTGCAGACGGGCAACATCGGGGCGGCGCGGGCGCAGGGCGCGCAGTGGGCTGTAGACCGCAGCGCACGCTGGCTGGCGTTCACCGATGCCGAGTCTGTCGTGGCCCCCGACTGGCTGTCGATCCAGGTGGCGCTCGGCACCGATGTGGTCTGCGGGACGGTCGGTGTGCGGGACTGGGGCGAGGACGGCGAGCGCCTGCGTCGCCACTACGACGCCCACTACACCGATGCCGATGGGCACCAGCACATCCATGGTGCCAATCTGGGTGTCAGCGCCGATGCCTATCGCCGCGCAGGCGGCTTCCATCCGATGGCGATCAGCGACGATGTGGCGCTGGTGCGCGCGCTGCAGGCCAGTGGGGCGACGATCGCCTGGTCGGCGGCGCCCCGGGTATCGACCAGCGCCCAGCGCCTGTTCAGCGCACCAGTCGGCTTCGGCGCGACCGCTCAGCGAATCGATGCCGAGAACCGCGCTTTTGGCACGGGGGCCGCTGCGTGAATGCGATACGCACGCTCAGCAGTGAAGCTGCTGACACCCTGCTGCCCGGACCGCTTCGCTGGAACCCGACACTGGTGCGCCTGCGCGCCTGCCTGCTGGCGCAACGGCCTGACCGCGACGCGGTGGAGGAGGTCTGCAGCCGCCTGCTGACCCCAGCCCGCTCAGGCGCGGATGACCTGGCCACGACCAGCCCGGCGGTGCCGTTGGGCGCCCGGTCAGACTGAGAGGTCCGGTACCGATCCTGCCGGGTTGGTCCGATCGCTCGCCACATTCGACGCAACCCTCTCTGGGCCGGCATGTCGTTTGCCATGGTCAGGCATGAAGTGCCATTGCGAAACCCCATCCTCCCGCTTTGCGATGCCCGCCCCGTTGCGCAGTGCAGCGTTGGACATCAGCCAAAGTGCCCACAAGAATCGCCTGCTGGCGCGGCTGCCTGATGAGGCATGGCAGCGCTGGCTTCCGCAGCTCGAATGGGTCGATTTTCAGCAGGGACAGGTATTGCACGAGTCGGGCACCTTGCCCAGCCACGCCTACTTCCCGACAACGGCCATCCTGTCGCTGCTCAACGTGACGCAGGATGGCGCCTCGACCGAAATCGCTGCTGTCGGCAATGAGGGATTGGTCGGGGTGTCGCTGTTCATGGGCGGTGTCTCGACCTGCAGCCGTGCCGTGGTTCAAAGCGCTGGCTTCGGGTTGCGACTGAGGGCGCAGGCGATGCGGGCCGAGTTCGAGCGGTCTCCCGAGGTGATGCAGGTTCTGCTGCGCTACACCCAGGCACTGATGACGCAGATGGGCCAGACGGCAGTGTGCAACCGCCACCATTCGATCGAGCAGCAACTGTGCCGCTGCCTGCTGTTGAACCTGGACCGGCTGGGGGGCAATGAGATCGTCATGACCCATGAGCTGATCGCCGGCACGCTGGGCGTGCGCCGCGAGGGGGTCACCGAAACGGCACTCAAGCTGCAGGCGGCCGGCTTGATCCGCTACGCGCGTGGGCACATCACCGTGCTCGATCGCCGCGGGCTGGAGAGCCGCGCCTGCGAGTGCTATGAGGTGGTGAGGAAGGAATACGATCGATTGCTGACGGACAGAATGGCCGCTTGATCGGGCCCGAAGCACTGGCTGGTGCTGTGTGAGGGAACTTCGCTGAACCGCGGCGACTCACTCCCCGGCGCACGACGGCCCGATATCATTGACCGAGCCTTTTTTGTATCAGTGCCACGGCGGCCTCCGCCGCATCCCGAGAGTCCGCCTTTTACCGCCCATGTTGCGTCCGATCACCGCTGCCACCGCCCGATTCTTCATCGCTGCATGGGCCGCTCTGGCGGTTTCCTTCGCCCTTACTTCCGCCGCACAAGCCCAGCTTCGGGTCGAAATGTCGGGCGTCGGCGCTTCGCAGGTGCCGATCGCGGTGGTGGGTTTTCGCAACGAGCAATCTGTCCCGCAGTCACTGTCGCAGATCGTGCGTGCCGACCTGGAGCGCAGCGGACTGTTTCGTGGCGTTGAAGCGTCGGGCGTGCTCGACGAGACCGCCCAACCGGCGATGGCCGACTGGCGTCGCCGCGCCGCGGATGCACTCGTCGGCGGTTCAGTGACCCGACTGGCCGATGGCCGCTACGACGTGCGCTTCAAGCTGTGGGATGTCGTCAAGGGCACTGAGCTTGGCGCTCAGAGCACGGTGGTAGTAGCCGCCGATCTTCGACTGGCGGCACACCGCATCGCCGATTTCATCCACGAGAAGCTGACCGGGCAGAAGGGCGTGTTCTCGACGCGCATCGCCTACGTCACCCGGATGGGCAAGCGCTACACGCTGAACATCGCCGATGCCGACGGTGAAGGCGGTCAGATCGCGCTGAACAGCGCCGAGCCGATCATTTCGCCGGCTTGGTCACCCGATGGTCGCGAACTGGCGTATGTGTCGTTCGAGACCCAGAAGGCGGTGGTCTATGTGCAGGAGGTCGCCAGCGGCAAGCGGCGCGCGGTGGCGAACTTCCGCGGCTCGAACAGCGCGCCGGCGTGGTCGCCCGATGGCCAGACGCTGGCCGTGACGCTGTCGCGCGACGGTGGCTCGCAGATCTACCTGATGGGGCGCAACGGCGACAACGTTCGCCGCCTGACGCAAAGCATCGGCATCGATACCGAGCCGGTGTTCTCGCCCGACGGTCGCAGCATCTATTTCGTCAGCGACCGCAGCGGCGGCCCGCAGGTCTATCGCATCCCGGCCGCCGGAGGCGCTGCGGAGCGCATTACATTTGCCGGCAGCTACAACATCAGCCCGACCATCAGCCCCGACGGGCGAACCCTGGCCTACGTGTCGCGCGAAAGCAATGCCTTCCGGCTGTACGTGCAGGACCTGACTGGCGGCACGCCGATGTCCGTCAGTGACACGAGTGACGATGAGAGCCCGAGCTTTGCGCCGAACAGCCGTTTGATCATCTACGCGTCGCGCGCGCAAGGCCGCGACGTGTTGCTCACCACCTCTCTGGACGGCAAGATCAAGTCGAGACTGGTGTCGTCCCTGGCCGATGTGCGGGAGCCGGTCTGGGGCCCGTACGGACGTTGATGTCTGCCACCGATCGAAGCATTCCGAATCAGACCGTTTGTTGTTCCATTACCTTTCACCGCTGATAATTTCTTAACTTGACAAGGAGTCCCCATGACCTCGAATTCGACCTCATTCCGCCCGACACAAAAGCTTCTGTGGGCTGCGCTTTGCGCAGCTGCATTGGCAGGTTGCGGCTCCAACGTGAAACTTGACGACAAGAACGTGCCCGTCGAGTCGCGCACGGGCTCTGGCGCCGACAGCAATGCCTCTGGCGCCGCCCAATCGCAAGTCACCCCGGTTGACCTGACCAAGAACGGCGGCGCTGGCGTGTTCGCCGGTACCGGCAAGGTCGTGTATTTCGACTTCGACAGCTACACGGTGCGCGATGACGCACGCCCGGTGATCGACGCTAACGCCAAGGTGCTGGCGGCCAACAAGACGGCAAAACTGGCGGTGGAAGGTCACACCGACGAACGCGGTGGCCGCGAGTACAACCTGTCTCTGGGTCAGAAGCGTGCTGAAGCGGTGGTGCGTGCACTGACGCTGGCAGGCGCCACCGATGGCCAACTCGAGCCCACCAGCTTCGGCAAGGAGCGCCCTGCGGTTTCCGGCAGCGATGAAGCGGCTTATGCGAAGAACCGCCGCGTCGAACTGGTGACCCGCTGAGGTTGGGTTGATGAGCGCCGCGCCCGCCAGTCGGAGCAACGGATGGTTTGCCTGGGCGGGCGCTGCCTGCCTGATGCTGGCGCTCTCGGCGCCGGCGGCGCGGGCGGGCCTGTTTGATGACGACGAGGCGCGCAGGGCCATCCTCTATCTGCGGCAGAAGCTCGAGCAGAGCAACGAGCAGTCCCGTGCGGCCCAAGCCGAGCAGATCGGGCAGTTGCGCGCCGCCCTGGCTGACTTGAGCAGCCAAATCGACCTGATGCGCACCGAAAACGCTAGCCTGCGAGCCGAGGTCGAGCAAGTGGCGCGAGGCGTTGCCCTGCTGCAGGTTCAGCTGAAGGACATGAAGCAGGATTACGACGAGCGTCTGATTCGCATCGAGCCTCAAAAAGCCTCGGTCGACGGGCGCGAATTCATGGCTGATGCCGAGGAAATCCGGCAGTACGACGCTGCGATGGCGAAGGTTCGCAGCGGTGATTTCGCGGCAGCGGCAGCGGCGCTTGCGGTGTTCCGCAGTCGCTACCCGAGCAGTGGCTATGGTCAGTCGGTGCTGTTCTGGCTGGGCAATGCGCAGTACGGCAATCGCAGCTACGCCGACGCCATTTCGTCATTTCGCAGCTTCGCCATCAGCTATCCGGGCGATCTGCGCGCACCCGAGGCGTTGCTGGCCATCGCGAACTGCCAGTTCGAGTTGAAAGAAACCAAGGCCGCGCGCAAGGTGCTTGATGAGCTGTTCAAGACCTACCCAGACTCCGAGGCAGCGCAGGCGGGCAAGGCACGGCTGGCCGCGCTGAAGTGAGTCCCGCTCTGGTCATCGACAACGCGTCGGTGGCCGATCTCGAACGCCGCTTTGGCGGTCTGCGGCGCTTGCACGGCGACGCGTCCTACGAGCGGCTGCGCGCGACACGCGTCGCAGTGGTCGGGCTGGGTGGGGTGGGCTCCTGGGCCGCCGAAGCCCTGGCGCGTTGCGGTGTGGCCGAGCTCACGCTGATCGACCTAGATCATGTGTCGGAAGGCAATATCAACCGCCAGGTTCAGGCGCTCGGCCGCACGGTCGGCCAGGCCAAGGTACTGGCCTTGTGCGAACGACTCACCGACATCCATCCGGGTTGTCTGTTGCGGCCCATCGAGGAATTCGTCGATGCCGAAAACTGGCCAGCGCTGTTGACGCATCCGATCGATGCGCTGATCGACGCGTGCGATCAGGTGCGCGCGAAAGCGGCACTCGCTGCCTGGGCCATCGACACCGGAATCGCCTTCGTCAGCGTGGGCGCGGCGGGTGGCAAGCAACGCCCACAGGCCGTCGAGGTCAGCGATCTGGCCGACGCCACCCACGATCCACTTCTGGCATCGCTGCGTCAGCGATTGCGTCAGCATCATGGCGCCGCACGCCACGGGCCCCTTGGCGTTCACTGTGTCTATTCCCGCGAGGCCGTTCGTCAACCGGAACAGGCTTGCGATACTGAAGGCAACCTGAACTGCCACGGCTACGGTTCGAGCGTGACCGTCACGGCCACCTTTGGCATGGTCGCCGCAAGTGAAGTCATGCGAGCGTGGCTGAGCCGCCGAGTGCCGTGCTGACCCGCACCACTCCTCTTCAAAACGCCTGGAAGTCGGGCTACAATTTAAGGCTGCTCCGGGGGTTGTTAGCTCAGTTGGTAGAGCAGCGGACTTTTAATCCGTAGGTCGTGGGTTCGAGTCCCGCACAACCCACCACCGGCACAAATCGTTTTCATCCGAAGGCGTCAAGCTTCGGGCTCTTAGCTCAGTTGGTAGAGCAGCGGACTCTTAATCCGTAGGTCGAGTGTTCGAGTCACTCAGGGCCCACCAAAATTAAGAAAAGAAATCAAGGACTTAGCGGCGAAAGCCTCTGAGTCCTTTTTCTTTGGTTTTGCGACTTGGGGTGTCATGTAGCCACCATGTAGCCACTGGTACGGGGTCTTTCACCATGTGCACCCCAGCAGCACCGGCACGGTCAGCGCCCTACTGAACCACAGCCCCCATCAAAACGTTGTCCGTCGAGGCACTGGAAATCTCGCCAAGTCCAGACCCCACCCACTACCCACCCCCTTTTTCCTGCCGAACAGCCCCGGTCTGTATCGATCACTGTTCGTCACAAGTACGGCAGAAATTTCTGGGTGTGTGTCTAACGGTAGACAACGTTTCGACGGCTGTCAGCATCAACTCGGAGGGGGGTACCCCATGCGTTTTCCAGCAAAGCCGACCCCACCGTACCCCCACCACCCCGAATTGCTGCGATGGGACCCAAATCACCCCTACACACTGTTTTGCACGAGCGATTTCGAAATCTTGGGATGAGCACGGTACGGCGGTTCAAACGCGACGGTGAGCGAGGTTCAGATGGGCGCGCACGCCTGGGCTAGCGCAGCTCGCGACTGGGTAGCATTAGCATTAAAAACATCAGCACCACCCCCCATAGCGTGCTTCAACCCAAACGATCGGCAATGAAGTCGCCAGGAAAGCTCGTTGTTGACGAGTTTTATGTCCACCTCTCCTCGATCCATGAGGTCCAGAACGAAGAGGTCGTGACTGCGGTCCAGCGTGTTGCGACCGGCTTGCCTCGCTCCGGTGACCTGGAGCCGAACATCGCCAAGGTAAACCTGCGCAGCGGTCGAGTCTCCCTGCTTGCCTACCCCGAGTTTTTCGACGATCCGTTTCCCGCGCTTGCAGCCGCGTGGGTCTATCAGCCCGGGGCAACGTCGCCATCGTCGTTCCGAAGGTACGACGACACTCTCAATCCGCCGATCCTGCACCGTAAGGAACGGCTGATCTCAGCCAGACATCCTGATCGCGCACGTTGGGAGGAGACAACCAAAGCAGCAGAAGCCATCGGTCTTTTTGACGAAACGTCCACTATCGGCTTTCGCCTCAACTGGGAGCGCCTTGTCGCCAGCAAAGGCTACAGGCTTGTAAACGCCGAGTTCATGCCAGTAGGCAACGACGACACATCGGATGTCGTCAGCGAATCGGGCGCCCCAGGTCTTCGGGTGCAGCGCCACCTTACCGCTCTCTCTCGCACCGCGCTGTCAGCGCCTGTGCAACTCCTCATTCGGCATGGTCTGCTTTCGCCAGCGCAGACCTTGTTTGACTATGGATGTGGTCGCGGCGGTGATGTTGCCGGACTCTGCGCTGAGGGATACGACGCGAGGGGCTGGGACCCGCACTTCGCTCCGGGTGCACCCCGGGCCGAGGCCGACCTTGTCAATCTGGGCTTTGTAGTCAACGTCATTGAAGACCCGGCTGAGCGTGTCGAGGCCCTCGTCGGCGCCTTCAAGCTCGCAAGAAGAGCATTGGTCGTGGGTGTCATGCTGTGCGGTAACGACACACCAGGCAAGCCATTCCTCGACGGCTTCCTCACGTCACGCAACACGTTCCAGAAGTACTTCACTCAGGCCGAGTTCAAGGACTATCTGGAGCATGTACTTGCTCGACCTGCTTTCATGGTCGGTCCTGGTGTTGCGTTCATTTTCGCCAGCTCTGAAGCCGAACAGCAGTTCAGCGCCGGCCGATACCGAAGCAATGGCTTAGCGGCGCGGTTGCTCGCTACGCGGGCACCTAAGGTGCGCGTGGTCGGCGAACCTAGGCCACCGAAGGAGCCCCGACCTGCAAAAGCGCCAAAGCCTGGAGGGGCGCCACGGGAAGTACGCCCGTCACAAGCTGAGTTGGAATTTGTCGCCGCCCGACCTGTGCTCGAAACCTTGTGGGCTCAGGCGCTCGACCTCGGCCGCTTTGCCGAGCCAGAAGAAGTTGCCGACCTTCCTGCGGTGCTACAAATCCTTGGCAGCCTCACCAGGGCTGCGAGGCTGCTTGCCAACCACTATGACTTCACTTTGCTTCAGTCCGCCAAGAAGACACGCACGGACGATCTTCGGCTCTTCATGGCGACCCAGCAATTTGCGAAGCGTCCGGCGTACCGACAGCTTGAGCCACGACTTCAGCGGGACATCAAAGCCTTCTTCGGCGGCTACAAGTCAGCACAAGACTCCGGGCTGCGCCTGCTCGCCGAGGCTGCAGAGCCAGCAAACATCCTTGCAGCTTGTAAGGACGCCGCTGCCCGGGGGCATGGATGGCTCGACGGGGAGCATTCACTTCAGCTCCATCTGTCGATGGTCGAGCGGCTGTCCGCCGTACTGCGCGCCTACGTAACTTGCGGCTTGATCCTCTGGGATTCACTTACCGATGTTCAGCTCGTCAAGATTCATATCCGCTCTGGCAAGCTCACCTTAATGGAGTTCGACGGCTTCGACGAATCTCCCATACCCTTGCTCCGGCGACGCATAAAGGTCCACGTTCGTCGCCTCAACTACGAGGTCTTTGAATACGGTAGTGCCGCGTTTCCAAAGCCAGCACTCTATCGAAAGAGCCGCTACCTAAATGAAGACTATCCAGGCTACGCCGAGCAGCTTGCATTCGACGAGGCATTGGAACGACATGGATTGATCTCCGCCGACGACCATGGTCCGTCACCCGACCGGCTTTCTGCGTTGCTGGAAGAGAAGCGCCTAGCTATCAGAGGCATCTGCCTCATCCGAAGCGAGTCAATTCCGGACCTCGATTCACGATGCGGTGCCAATTTTCGCTACCGCGACTTCATAGAGTGCGGGGAGACCCAAAAACGTCTCGGCGTGCAAAACGTGCCACTACGGGCTGAGACGTACAACGCCATCTTCGACCTGGCAACAGAGATTCTCGACCCGTTAATTGACTACTTCGGCTCCATACGCCTCACCTACGGCTTCGCCTCGGCTGGGCTAACCAAGCACATCGCGCAGGGGATAGCGCCCAGGCTCGATCAACACGCAGCGTGCGAGCACAGCACCCGCCGAACGCTCGTTTGTGATCGTGGAGGCGCGTCCTGCGACTTCATCGTGGAGGACGAAGACATGAAAGAAGTCGCCGACTGGATCGTTCGGAGCCTCCCGTTCGACCGGCTGTACTACTACGACCCTGGCCGCCCCGTTCACGTCAGCTTCTGTCCGACGCCGGCCAGCGAAGCTTTCGCGATGGTTCGTAGCCGAGCTGGGCGGCTCATGCCCCGCCCGTTTGTGATCGCTGAGACCGCACCTTAGAGGTGCGGGGGCATACGTACCGGTACCTGAGGCAGATTTAGCGGAGCCCTCGCCTCTCGCCACGCCAAAGGAGGCACGTCTCGATCGCTGGCAAGCGTTGTCCCGAGGCGAAGCGCCGTCAGGCTGGGGTACCATCCGACCGGGCAGAGTTTTCGAGTGGCCCCATCAGTAGCGTGGCAGCTCGCTTTATCGAGCGCTAGCAACTTTTATGGTTGTCCTCGTTCCGCTGACGTTTTTGCGTGAGAGTGCATGTCAGAAATTGTCGAGCGACCAGTAGCGGATCGATGGCGGGACATTGTCCGCATGGTCAAGGACGAGTACCTGTCTGCGGCGCAGCATTACCCTTGGATCATCGGCTTCTCCGGGGGCAAGGACTCGTCGCTCGTGGCGCACGCCGTCTTTGAAGCGTTGCAGGCCGTACCGCCGTCTGCACGCACACGACCGGTTCACATCGTCTCCAACGACACGCTCGTGGAGAGCCCGTTCGTCATGGCCCACCTGAACAAGGTGACGGTTCAGATCGAGAAGGCTGCCGACGACATGGGTTTGCCGATCGTGGTCAGGCGCACGCGGCCTGATCTCGACAAGACTTTTTGGGTGCTGCTCATCGGCAAGGGCTATCCGAGTCCCAACTCTCAGATGCGATGGTGCACGGACAGGCTCAAGATTCAGCCGACCAGCACCTACATCCGCGAAAACA
>CANHNO010000002.1 GCA_947462065.1 Burkholderiales bacterium
CGTTCTCTTTGGTGATGTCGAGGTCCTTGGCGGTGATGGACTGGATCGAATACTCGATGTCCCTCTGCTTCTCAAACGCGGCGCGAATTTCCGGCACCGTGCTGCCACCTTCAAGCGCCACCTTGTTGACGGCCTTCTGGATGGTGAAGAACTCGTTGAGCGTGGGCAGCACGCGCACCGTCAGCAACGCAATGAAGCCAATGACGATCGCCCATAACAGCAGGCCCAGCAGGGTGATGCCTTGCTGTTGTCGCTCCACGCGATGTCGCTTGCTCATCATGGTCCATGCTCCAGGTGATCCGGGCGCACCGAGCACCCCTCGTCATCGGGAATCTTCGGCGAAGTCCCGCTCAATGAAAGAACCCGATTCGACTCACATTACCGAAATTCATCCAGACCAGAAAGGCGCGGCCCACGATGTTCTGTTCCGGGACGAATCCCCAGTAGCGGGAATCTTCGGAGTGATCGCGGTTGTCGCCCATCATGAAGTAGTGGCCCGCCGGCACCTTGCAGGTCACACCCTCGACGGTATAGGTGCAGTTCTCGCGGAAGGCGTAGTCATCGATCGCTCGTGCATAGCTTGGCACGGTTCGATCGACGAGGATGTGGTGCGACTGTGCACCCGAACTTTCGGCGTATTGCTTGTCGTAACGCAGTGTTTGCTCGTTGTAGAAATCGGGCAGCGGCTGCGAAGGCACCAACACCCCATTCAGGTACAGCAACTGGTTGCGGTAGGAAATCTCGTCGCCCGGGATGCCGACGACACGCTTGATGTAGTCGATGCTCGGATTACGCGGATAGCGAAACACCATCACATCGCCACGCTCCGGGTCGTGGTTGGGAATGATCTTCTTGTTGATCACCGGAAGCCTGATGCCGTAATGGAATTTATTGACCAGGATCAAATCGCCCACCAGCAGGGTGGGAATCATGGAGCCAGATGGAATCTTGAACGGCTCGAACAGGAACGAGCGCAGCAGGAATACGACCAAGATGACGGGGAACAGACCCGCCGTCCAGTCCAGCCACCACGGCTGAGCCAGCAGCGACTGGCGAGCTTGGCTCACGTCTCCGTCGCCATCGACCTTGGTAATGCCTTTGGCTGCAAGTTGCGCACGTCGCGTTTCGACCTGAGCTGCAAGTTCATTGGCAGCCTCCAAACGACGCGGCGCGAAGTAAAAGCGCTCTACCAACCAATACGCCATCGTCACCACCGTCAGCACCAGCAGCAAAAGCGAGAAATTGCCACTCCATTTCCCGACGTACCAGCCGCCCAGGAAAACAACCAGGCAACCGTAAAGCAGACCGGTCAACGTACTCATCAATCTTCCACTTGGAGAATGGCCAGAAATGCCTCTTGGGGCACCTCCACCGAGCCGATCTGCTTCATGCGCTTCTTGCCCGCTTTCTGCTTGTCGAGCAGCTTGCGTTTGCGCGAGACGTCGCCACCGTAGCACTTGGCGATCACGTTCTTCCGGAGCGCCTTGATTGTCTCACGCGCGATGATGTTGGCCCCGATGGCGGCCTGGATCGCGACGTCGTACTGCTGGCGTGAAATCAACTCGCGCATCTTGGCCACGACCGCGCGGCTTCGATACTGGCTCTGGCTACGGTGCACGATGATCGACAGCGCATCGACCTTGTCTCCGTTGAGCAGGATATCGACCTTGACGACATCGGCAGCGCGGTATTCCTTGAACTCGTAATCCATCGACGCATAGCCGCGCGATACACTTTTCAATTTGTCGAAGAAGTCGAGCACGATCTCCGCCAGCGGCATCTCGTAGGTCAGCATCACCTGGCGACCGTGGTAGGCCATGTTCATCTGCTGGCCGCGCTTTTGATTGGCCAGCGTCATCACCGGGCCCACGTAGTCCTGCGGCATGTAGAGGTGCACCGTGACGATCGGCTCGCGGATCTCGTTGATGCGGCCGAGGTCCGGCATCTTGGACGGGTTGTCGACCTGGATCACGTCATCGTTGCCGAGTTGCACCTCGTAGACGACGCTGGGCGCGGTAGTGATCAGGTCCTGATCGAACTCACGCTCCAAGCGCTCCTGCACGATCTCCATGTGCAACAGACCCAGGAAGCCGCAGCGAAAACCGAAGCCCAGCGCTTGGCTGACTTCGGGCTCGTAACGCAACGATGAATCGTTGAGCTTGAGCTTTTCCAGCGCGTCTCGGAGTTGGTCGTATTCGCTGGCCTCGGTTGGGTAAAGCCCTGCGAACACCTGTGGCTGGATTTCCTTGAACCCAGGCAGTGCCTCTCTGGCAGGGCCCAGGTTGTTGGGCAGCTTCTTCTCCAGCGTGATGGTGTCGCCGACCTTGGCCGCCTGGAGTTCCTTGATACCAGCCACGATGAAGCCGACCTCGCCAGCATTGAGGCGATCTCGCGGCACCGACTTGGGCGTGAAGACACCCAGGTTGTCAGCGCCGTAGACCGCGTCGCTGGCCATCATGCGTATGCGTTCACCCTTGATCAGCGTGCCGTCGACCACGCGCACTAGCATCACGACGCCGACGTAGTTGTCGAACCAGGAATCAACGATCATCGCGCGTAGCGGCGCATCAGGATTGCCACGAGGCGGCGGCATGCGGGTGATCACCGCCTCCAGGATGTCGTCGATGCCCATGCCGGTCTTCGCGCTGCAAGGGATCGCCTGATCAGCGTCGATGCCGATCACGTCCTCGATCTCCGACTTCGCGTTCTCCGGGTCGGCATTCGGCAGATCCATCTTGTTGAGGACGGGAATCACCTCGACGCCCAGATCGAGCGCG
Source organism: Burkholderiales bacterium (assembly GCA_947462065.1). Classification (GTDB taxonomy): domain Bacteria; phylum Pseudomonadota; class Gammaproteobacteria; order Burkholderiales; family Burkholderiaceae_C; genus PBB1. Next base: position 2,778 of record CANHNO010000002.1, read on the forward strand.
GTATAGCAGTTAGCGACGGTTTGCGCCTCCACGCCCTGACTCGCGTCAACCACGAGCAGCGCCCCTTCGCAGGCCGACAGAGAACGACTCACTTCATACGAGAAATCGACATGTCCCGGCGTGTCGATCAGATTCAGGTTGTAGACACGACCATCGTGCGCCTTGTACTCAAGTGCTGCTGTCTGCGCCTTGATCGTGATGCCGCGCTCGCGCTCGATGTCCATCGAGTCGAGCACTTGCGCTTCCATCTCGCGATCGCTCAAACCTCCGCAACGTTGGATCAAGCGATCGGCGAGCGTGGACTTGCCATGGTCGATGTGGGCAATGATCGAAAAATTTCGGATGTGGTCCATGCTGACTGCGAGTGTTCTTCAGTGGAGCTTCGATGAGGTGCCGAAGCGGTACGGCCGTTTCAACAAAAGCTCTCAATCGCGGAGCGATGCGAAAGGCCGCAGGCCTGTGCTGAAGCTAAAAAAAAGGCACGTCGAACGATTGACGCGCCTTCCAACAAAAATGTTTGGCAACTGCTTGTTGGGACTTGATTGTAGCCAAAAGCATGTCCGCAGAACCGCGCCAGTGCTTGTTTAGCGATCGTTGCGCATCGCCAACAGAAAACTTGTGCACACTTTATGCACAGGTAATAGCTTGTTTTCGTGGCGCCACGCACCCCTAGGAAAGTGGGGCATCCTGGGTCAGCGTCTCACTCGCAGCAGTCAGTCGAATGACCCGACGCAGTCGATTGACGAGGCGAGTAGATCCGAGAATGTGAGCGCACACAAACAAGTCAACTGCCCAAATCACCTCGAAGGACGGATCACGATGTAGTTAACCCATTCGCCACGCTTGACCAGCAGGGTCACCGATTTCGGCTTGTCCAGCTTGCTGATGGCGGCCTCAAACTGCTTGACACTGCTGATTTCCGTCTTGTCGAGCGACAAGACGATGTCTCCCTCACGAATGCCTGCTTTGGCACCGGCACCTTCGATGGCTTCGACGCGAACGCCGTTCTTGACCTTGAGCTCGGATTTCTGCGCGTCGCTCAGGTCGGAGACTGCGAGCCCCAGAAGCCCGATCACTGCCGGTAGTTTCGGGGTGTTTCTCTCGACCGGCGCACTGCGCGGTCGCTCGGCCTCCAGTTCCACAACGGTCACGCTCAACTCCTTCGACGCACCTCGGCGGAATACCTCGAGGGTCGCCTTGGTCCCCGGCTTGACGCTGCCCACGATGCGCGGCAGGTCCCCCGCCTTCTCGATCGCCCGGCCATCGAACCTCGTGATGATGTCACCGGCTTCGACCCCTGCCTTGTCCGCCGGGCCTCCTGCCTCGACGCTGCGCACCATCGCACCGCTGGGCTTGCCCAGACCGATCGATTCAGCCACTTCCTTGGTCACCTGATCGATCTGCACGCCGATGCGGCCGCGAATGACGCGCCCGCTGGTGCGCAGCTGGTCGGCAACACGGATCGCCTCATCGATGGGGATAGCGAACGAAATGCCGATGAAGCTGCCTGATCGGCTGTAGATCTGGGAATTGATGCCGACCACCTCACCTCGCATGTTGATCAAGGGACCGCCCGAATTGCCAGGATTGATCGCCACATCGGTCTGGATGAAGGGCAGGAAGTCACCGGTGTCGCGAGCCTTGGCGCTGACGATTCCGGCGGTGACGGTGTTCTCAAGTCCGAACGGCGATCCGATCGCGATGACCCACTCGCCAACCTTCAAGCGGCTGACGTCACCGACACGAACCGCCTGCAGACCAGCTGCCTCAATCTTGACCACCGCCACATCGGTCCGCTTGTCAGCGCCGATGACGCGAGCCTTGAATTCGCGCTTGTCGGTCAGCGTGACGAACACCTCTTCGGCCCCTTCGACCACGTGGGCATTGGTCATCACATAACCATCGGCATTCAGGATGAACCCGGAGCCCACGCCGCGTTGTTGCGGTTCGCTTTCCTGCGGTGTGGGTTGCTGCGGAGGGCGCCTCGGGCTTTGCTGGCCGGGAATTGGTACACCGAAACGTTTGAAGAACTCGAGCATGTCCTCGTCCATCTCCGGTCCGCCGCTACCGCGAATCCGATGCCGTTCCGTCGTTCGGATATTGACCACCGATCCGCCCACGTTCTCGACCAGCACCGTGAAATCCGGTAGCCCCTGTGCCTGTACGGCGGCGGGCATGGCACCGGCGAACAACACCAGCACGGTGGCGAGCGCACCGGCGGCACGGCGCGAGGCCCTCGAGGTCGCGGAAATGATGGAACTACGGGCGGCTCGGGCCCAGAGGAATGAGATCTGCATGTTCGGTACTCTTGTCTCAAAAGGGCAACGACTGACAGCGCAGTCATCACATCAGTAGTCATCCACAGAAAGCTTACTTGCTGCGGTCCACGGCTTCATAGAAGGCGCGCAGCGTCACCCTCGGCACATCACCAACCACCGTGATCCAGAAATCGCCCTGGCGGCTCATCAGTGTCTGCGTGGCGCCGACGACGGTGATAGCCGGCCGTGGATGTCGATCAACGTCGTACGGCTCAATGAACAACGACACGTTGGTGATGCCATCGGAAAACACCGTCTGGATCAGGTGGTCGGAAGCCGATCTGCGATCAACGGTTGCCAGTCGGTCAAGCGGCCTGCGGATGCAACTCAGTTGCCGGAAGCCTGCGACCGTCTTGCGCAGCCGCCAGCCTTCTGCTTCGAGCCGGGTTGCCGTCAGTTGCGGCTTGACGACGCGGTGGCCGGCCAGCTTGCGCATCGGCAACAAGACCATGTTGGGCTGCGATCGCACACCTATGTCCACATCTGAAAACGCCGAGGTCTCTAGCGTTTCGCCCAGCGCATTGAGGATTTCAGCGCGCAGCAGCAAGCCAGTTTGCTTGTCAATCCAAAGTCGATAGCCGTAGCGGAATTCGTCGCGCGGCTTGAGCATAAGCACATTGGCGTCGTGACCAGCGACGCGCTCGGCGGGCTGCAGATGCACGTCGTAGAAATCTGCGACGTTATCGTCGGTGCCCTGCACCAAGGACGGGAATGAACTGAGCACATCTCGCTGCTCAATCAGCGTGACCTTGTCGAAAGGCCAGACGGTGTGCACGACACCGTTGTGTCGCAGCACCTGGCGAGCTTGTCCGTCCAACGGCTCAATGCGCTCGAACTGGTCAGTGCCATCGTAGAAATGCGAGATGCGCGCACTGGTCATCGCGCCCGAAGAACTGACGACGAAGGTGCCCTGGAAATTCCGCTGGTTAGCCGCGGTGTGGATGCGCGTAAGCCACTCTCGCACTTCCTGCGGTTCGACCGCCACGCCTGGGGCTGCTACCGCCTGACCTGCGAAGCTCAGAAACATCAGGGACACCATCAGGCTCGCCCCGGCCGAGACCACCCGCGCCCGATGCCAATCCACGGTGCGCACGTTCAATGGCTCACCGCTCAGGGACTTCGACAGCAGCATGGCGCAACAGACCCGAGGTCGGCCCCAGCACCGAGGTGCCGGCAAACTGCTTGTGGGCCAGCAGATACCGATCCAGGCGCGGATCGCGAATGACCTGCCCATCAAACACCAACTCCATCCCTGCGGGGTAAACATCCGATGGAGGTACGGCCTCTTCCGCACGACTAACCGCCATCAGCGAGTCGGCGGAATTGCCTACGGGCGCAGCCGAAATCTGAGGCTCAACGCTCGCGGTCACGCCGGGATTCTGCACGCCAACAACGGCACCCACGACTATCACAAACCCCGCGGCCAAGGCCGCCGGCCACGCCCAGACACCCCTGGGCCGAACCGTTGGCAACTCGCCATCACCCGACGAGCCATCGACAGAATGCTGAACCGAACGAGGGGCCAGGATGACCGGTTCTGACGCCATGCGCTTGCGAAAGTCGCGCAGAAACTGCTCGTCACTCGCGCAGGAGTGCGCCAAGTCCTCGCAGCGCAGGACGTCGCCGATCAGGGCGTAGGAATGCCAAGTGTCGCGGCTACGCGCATCGGCTCGCCATTCAGAACAGATGCGCTCGACCGGGCCGCCCTGCAATTCGCCATCGAGCAATGCCGACAGCTCCTCGCCTCGTGCGTGTCCCGGGTCGGACCCGGACCCCGAATGATCTGCCATGACAACCTCCTGTCCCCACCCCCAAAACACACATCACTCGAGGCCCCGACCGCAGTCAAAGCCTGCTCATGATCACCACCGCTCACCGACCTGAGTGTCCAATAAGGGTCGCAAACGCAACGCAATCGCCTCCCGGGCGCGAAAAATCCGTGATCTCACCGTGCCGATCGGGCAATTCATCAATTCTGCAATCTCTTCGTAGCTCAAACCCTCAATCTCACGCAAAGTGATTGCCTGCCGCAGATCTTCGGACAACGCATTGATGGCGGCGTTGACCGTCATGGCCACTTCCTTACTGGCGAGCAGCGATTCAGGCGTTTCACCGTCGGTTAGTTCGTTCTCGGTGCGGGAAGTTTCATCTTCGTCGTCATGAGACGCTCTCGATGCGTCGGTCACCAGCAAATCGCGCTTGAGCTCGCCCAGCGCTTTCTTGGCAGTGTTGACCGCAATCCGGTAGAGCCAGGTATAGAACGCACTCTCGCCACGGAACTGAGGAATGGCACGGTAAGCGCGGATGAAAGTCTCCTGCGCGATGTCGGGCACCAGATCGACATCCCTGACCATGCGCCCGATCAGACGTTCGATGCGACGCTGGTACTTGACCACCAGCATCTCGAAGGCCTTGACGTCGCCTTGCTTGACCCGCTCAATCAGCGGGGCGTCGGCGTCAGGAGCATTCATTCGATCAACCACGCGGGGCCTGCCGATCGATTGCATTGGCCAGAATTGACACCGTGTCGTGGGCATACAGTGCACAGCGCAAGGAATGCCAATGTGTCTCCATACCTCGTCGTTGCACCGGGATCCATCGGTTTCGCAGATGGTACGACGGCAGATCGGCATGGAGTTTCAACAGCATCCAGCTGCCAAGATCCAGCACAACGCTCAGCCCGAGCAACTCGATTTCGACTGCACCTCGGCTGGGATCATTGACCTGCCAGTGTTGCGTATCCCATCTCAGCACGATTGGCTGTCGCCGCACCAGAGCAATCGTTCCGAGCAAACCCACCAGCAGGGAAAAGATCAGGGCCATGCCGATCCCGTCGAGCGGATCGTCATGGTGCATGACCAGCCAAGCCATCGCGACGGCCAACGTCGTCCCGCTGATCATGCCAAGTAAAGCGTTCCATACACCGAAGCGCCGGACCGTCACTTGCACTGCCGACGCCGCTTGCATGACGCCGCAGTCGGCCCTCAGACGCGCTTGAAAACGAGCGTGCCGTTGGTTCCCCCAAACCCGAAATTGTTCTTGACCGCCAGTTCGATCTTCATCTCGCGCGCTGTGTTGGCGCAGTAATCAAGGTCGCATTCGGGATCCTGATTGAAGATGTTGATCGTCGGCGGCGCCACCTGGTCGCGTACCGCCAGCACAGTGAACAGCGATTCGATGCCACCTGCGCCGCCGAGCAAGTGCCCGGTCATCGACTTGGTGGAACTGACAGTCAGCTTGTGCGCATGGTCACCAAACGCCAGCTTGATCGCGTTGGTTTCGTTCACGTCGCCCAGCGGGGTCGACGTGCCATGGGCATTCAGGTACTGCACCTGATCGGCCGACACACCGGCGTTGCGCAGGGCCGCGCGCATGGACCGCTTCGGACCGTCCACGCTGGGCGCGGTCATATGATGCGCGTCAGCACCCATACCGTAGCCGACCAGCTCGGCATAGATCGTCGCGCCACGCCGCTTCGCATGCTCGTACTCTTCAAGCACCATGGCACCGGCGCCCTCCCCCAGAACGAAGCCATCACGGTCTCGGTCCCAAGGGCGCGACGCGGTGGCAGGATCGTCGTTGCGAGTGGACAGCGCCCGCGCGGCCGCGAAGCCGCCAACGCCCAGCGGCGACACTGTGGCCTCTGCACCGCCGGCGACCATCACGTCGGCGTCGCCGTATTCGATCATGCGGCCGGCTTCTCCGATGCAGTGCAGGCCAGTGGTGCAGGCCGTCACGATCGCCAGGTTGGGTCCCTGGAAACCGAACTTGATCGACAGGTGGCCAGAGATCATGTTGATGATCGAGGCTGGCACGAAGAACGGAGAAATGCGGCGGGGACCGCGTGCCGACAGCTCCGCGTGGGTGGCCTCGATCAAAGGCAGGCCACCGATGCCTGAGCCGACTAGACAGCCGATTCTCTCGGCCTCCTCTTCGCTCAGTTCGTCATTGGTTTTTAGACCGGAGTCGCGCACCGCCTGAATGGACGCCGCCATCCCGAACTGCATGAAGACATCCATGTGTCGGGCCTCCTTCGCAGGGAAGTAGTCCTCGACGTTGAAGTTCTTCACCTCTCCTGCGATACGGCACGAAAAGCTGGACGCATCGAAGCGGGTAATGCTGGCAATTCCGGAACGGCCAGCCAGGATGTTGGCCCAACCTTCCTTGACCGAATTGCCGACTGGGCTGATCAGTCCCAGTCCGGTGACCACAACGCGGCGCCGAGTCATTGGCATCCCCACTGTGGAGCGAGCCCGCTGGTTATCAAGCAGGCTGGATCAATCGAACATGGCGGGCGGAAATGCATGCAATGGAGGCTCGGTCTCAGGCCTTTTGGTGCTTCAACGCGTAGTCGATCGCGAGTTGAACCGTGGTGATTTTTTCGGCCTCTTCGTCTGGGATCTCGATACCGAACTCGTCTTCGAGGGCCATCACCAACTCGACCGTATCGAGTGAATCCGCACCCAGATCAGCGACAAAGGCCTTTTCGTTGGAGACGTCAGATTCGGGTACGCCCAGTTGTTCGGCGATGATTTTCTTGACACGGGATTCGATATCGCTCATGACTCCTCCAGGAGTGTTGTCTGAAACAGCCCGGGATTCTAAAGGTTGCAACATGTCGCCTCTCGGAGACGGTGCGCGCTTCGGCCGGCCGGGCAATCCGGTTCGATGGATTGATGCGCCGAGGACGGTCAGTTCATGAACATGCCGCCGTTGACATGCAGTTCGGTGCCGGTGATGTACCCCGCGGCATCGGACGCGAGGAAGGCCACCGAATGAGCCACATCGTCGACACTGCCGAGCCGGCCGAGCGGAATCTGCGTCAGCAGGGCTTCCTTCTGCGCCGCTGGCAGCGCGTCGGTCATGTCTGTGGCGATGAAGCCCGGCGCCACGCAGTTCACCGTGATGCTGCGACTGCCCAGTTCGCGCGCCAAAGAGCGGGTCATGCCAGCCACGCCGGCCTTGGCCGCAGCGTAGTTGGCCTGACCAGCATTGCCGCTAGCGCCCACGACCGAGGTGATATTGATGATGCGCCCATACCGCTGCTTGACCATGGGCCGAATCACGGCTCGGCTGAGGCGGAACACCGCATTCAGGTTGGTGTCGATGACCGCGTCCCAATCGGCATCCTTCATCCGCATCGACAGGTTGTCGCGCGTGATGCCGGCGTTGTTGACGAGCACATGCAGTGCGCCATGGGCCTTCAGAACAGCGTCGACCGTCCGATCGACAGCGGTCGCATCATTCACGTCAAGGCAGGCGCCGGAACAACCCGGGAAATCAGCCAGCGTCTCGCTGATCGCCTGCGCTCCCAATTCAGTCGTCGCGGTACCGATCACCGTCAGACCGCGTTGAGCCAGTTCAATCGCAATCGCCCGGCCGATGCCGCGCGAGGCACCGGTCACCAGCGCGATACGGATCGTTGTTTGTTCAGTCGTCATCCCAGAACTCCACGCACGTCAGCCAGCGAAGCAGGATCAAACAGCGCTGCCGAGATCGCCTCGGCATCGATGCGCTTGACCATGCCCGCAAGCACTTTCCCAGGTCCGCATTCGATCAGATGAGTAACGCCCCGCGCACGGATGGCCTGAACGGTCTCGAACCAGCGCACCGGTCCGAAAGCCTGCCGATACAGCGCATCGCGGATGCGCATCGGGTCGATTTCGGCGGTCACGTCGATGTTATTCACCACCGGCACAGCCGGGGATTGGAACGTCACCGACGCCAGCCGCTCCTTCAAGCGATCCGCGGCAGGCCTCATCAGGCTGCAATGAAAGGGCGCGGACACCGGCAAAGGCAAGGTGCGCTTGGCTCCTGCAGCCTTAAGCAACTCACACGCCTTCGACACGCCGGCTTGCGAGCCGGAGATCACTGTCTGCTTCGGATCATTGAAGTTGGCCGCCTCAACGGCTTCGCCGCTGGCCGCCGCGGCCTCGGCGCAGCAGGTGCGCACCGCGTCGGCATCAAGCCCGAGGATCGCTGCCATCGCACCGATGCCAACCGGCACCGCCTCCTGCATCGCCTGCGCTCGAAATCGCACCAGTGGCAGGGCATCGGCCAAGCTCAATGAACCGGCGGCCACCAACGCGCTGTACTCACCCAGCGAATGCCCGGCGACCACCGCCGGCGCCAGCCCGGTTTCGGCCATCCAGGCGCGGTAGCAGGCTATACCTGCTGTCAGCATCACCGGTTGCGTGTTGGTCGTCAGGTCGAGTTGCTCCTTCGGACCCTCGCGGACGAGCCTCGCGAGGTCAGAGTCCAGCGCTTCAGAAGCCTCTGCCAGGGTCTGCGCAACCGCGGGGTGGTCGCCCCAGGCATCGAGCATGCCCACAGCCTGTGAGCCCTGACCAGGAAATAGAAAAGCGAATGAAGTGATCGACATGGGAAAGAAACAAGAGAAACAAGGCGGCGCACGATAGGCCCAGCCGCGGCAGCGACCTCAGAAATCCAATAGCACAGCGCCCCAGGTGAACCCACCGCCCACGCCTTCGAGCATGACCGTGTCGCCCCGCGTGATACGCCGGTCGCGTACAGCGACATCGAGCGCCAGCGGGATCGACGCTGCAGACGTGTTGCCGTGGTCGGCCACGGTGACGATCACTTTTTCCATCGACAGCTTCAACTTGCGCGCGGTGCTTTGCATGATGCGGATGTTGGCCTGGTGAGGGATCAGCCAATCGATGTCGGCTTCGCTGCGGCCCGCCTTGACCAGTACCGAGCGCGCCACGTCTTCGAGCACACCGACCGCCAGCTTGAACACCGCCTGACCATCCATCTTCAGCGTGGGATTACCTTGAACCTGGCCGCCGGCAATGCTACCGGGTGTGCACAAGATATCGACATGTCGCCCGTCAGCGTGCAGTTCGCTGGCAATAAGACCCGGCGTATCGCTGGCTTGCAGCACCACTGCGCCGGCACCGTCGCCGAACAGCACGCAGGTTCCTCGGTCATCGAAGTCAAGTAGGCGAGAAAACACCTCGGAGCCGATCACCAGGGCCTTGTTGGCTGCTCCGGTGCGGATCATCGAATCGGCCACCGTCAGCGCATACACGAACCCGGAACACACCGCCTGGATGTCGAACGCCGGACAACCGGAAACACCGAGCTTTTGCTGCACGATGCAGGCCGTAGATGGGAACACCATGTCAGGCGTAGAGGTGGCGACAATGATCAGGTCGATTGAGGCGGCATCGCAGTCGGCGGCCTCAAGTGCCCGCCGCGCAGCGGCCACGGCAAGGTCGCTGCACCGCTCCCCCTCGGCAGCGAAATGCCGCGCCCGGATACCAGTGCGCTCGACGATCCACTCGTCGGAGGTCTCGACCCCACGCGCGGCCAGTTGATCGGCCAAGGCGCTGTTGGTCAATCGTGTGGCGGGTAGGTAGCCACCGGTTCCCGCGATGCGCGAATAGCGCCCCGCCGATCCAGCTGCGGTGAAGACCGTGCGATTCATGCGGTTAGGCGGGACGCCATCATCTTGGGGTTGTCGTTTTCGCCAGAAAGCGGGTGAGCCGGCATGGCCTGCAGGGTGTCGCGAATGCGGTCGTGTACGGTGTCGAGCAACCCGTTGCGGGCGGCATCATAAGCCCGGTTCAGCGCCTGCTCGAATGCAAACGAATCGGCAGAGCCATGGCTCTTGAAAACCAACCCTCGCAATCCAAGCAACGCGGCACCGTTGTAGCGCCGGTGATCGACACGCGCCTTGAAGCGGTTCAGCACGGGCATGGCCGCCAAGGCTGCAATCTTGGTGAGCAGGTTGCGCTTGAATTCCTGCTTGATGAAGTCTGACAGCATGGCCACCAGGCCTTCTGCAGTCTTCAGGGCCACATTGCCGACGAAACCGTCGCACACAACGATGTCGGCCGTGCCCTTGAAGATATCGTTGCCCTCGACATTGCCGTGAAAGTTCAGGTGCCCGCTTGCCGCTGCAGCACGCAGCAGTTCGGCGGCCCGCTTGATGGTGTCGCTGCCCTTGATGGCTTCCTCGCCGATGTTCAACAAGCCGACGCTCGGATGCTCCTTGCCCTCGACGGCCGAAACCAGCGCACTACCCATGACCGCAAACTGCAGCAGATGCTCGGCGGTGCAGTCCACATTAGCACCGAGGTCAAGCACGGTGGTGTAGCCGTCTCGCTGATTGGGCATCACAGTGGCGATAGCAGGACGGTCTATGCCCTCCAGGGTCTTCAGCACATACCGCGAAACTGCCATCAAGGCACCTGTGTTGCCGGCAGATACGCAAGCCTCGGCAGCTGAAACCCCCTCGTCATCGGGTTTGACGAGGTCGATGGCCATGCGCATCGAGGATCGCTTTTTGCGGCGCAAGGCAACTTCGATCGCATCGTGCATCTCGACGACTTCAGGTGCCTCGACGCGCCGACACCGCGCCCAATCGGCCGCGGGCAGCAACGCATCGGGACGCCCGACCAAGATCAATTCAGCGTGTGGGTGACGGGCCAGGAAAGCCTGGCACGCTGGCAAGGTGACCGATGGCCCGTGGTCACCGCCCATGCAATCGACGGCCAGACGTACTGTCCCGCGCAAGGCGCCCTGATTCATGTTGTCGAGACAGCGATCACAGTGACGCTCACCGGTTGAGGGTCCGCAGGGACCACAGGGGCCTGACAGAAATGCAAAAGCCCGGCATTGCAAGTGTGCAGCGGCCGGGCCATCGGTGACAGGGATTCATCGATCCAAGCGCTGCTGCGGCGCAACGCTTTTGATCGACTGGGCGTCAAACGCTCATGCGTCAGCTTTGGTCTTGAAGATCTTGCGCCCGCGGTAGAAGCCATTGGGGCTGATGTGATGGCGCAGATGCGATTCACCGGTGGTCGGCTCGATGGCGGTTCCCGGCGTGTTCAGCGCATAGTGGGAACGGTGCATGCCGCGCTTCGAGGGCGACTTCTTGTTTTGCTGGACAGCCATGTGAATCTCCGCATACGTTGGTGATGGCGCCCGGTGGCGAACCACTGCGGGACGGGCCCTTGTCAGAGCCTGCGGCCAGTTGGCCCGGATTGAACCCTGGGGACAACACCTGCCGAAAAGCCCATGAGTATATCAGCAGCATGCATCAATTGGGCAGTGACTTTTGCTTCAGCTCGCCCAGCACCGCAAAGGGGTTGGCGCGCTCCTCGAAGGGCTCGGTATTGTCAGGCGGCTTCAAGGGCTGCGGACATGTTGCATGGCGTGGCACCAGAGGAAGGGCCAGCAGCAGTTCGTCCTCGATGAGCTCGATAAGGTTCAGCGTGCGGCTGAGCGCTAGCACGTCCTCTTCGCTGCCAGCGTCGATTTCTGCCGCCAGTGCTTCATTGGCAACAAATTGAAAACTGCGCTGAGCGTCCACCGCCGTGTCTACCGGCTGCAGGCAGCGCTGACAGACCAAACCGAGCCGCGCACGGCATTCCAAGTGCAGCCAGATCTGAGTTTCACCGCCACGGCAGGCGCGGGATTCGCCGGTTGCCCGCCACTCGACCTGCTCGCCGGTCGCCGGCTTGGCGTCGATGTGAGCCTCCCCGCACAACCGATCAAGCGCTGCCAGCGGCCAAGTCCCCGCCGTCTCGCCGGCTTCTTTGGCAAACGTAGCCATGTCCACGCACAGGGGGTCGAATACACGCACCGTCATGACGTTGAGTGTACGGTGGGGGCAGGTAGCACAGGCAGTGCTGGACCCGATGGGACAATGCCGAGAATGCACATGCGCGCACTGTTGATTCTGGCCTCCACCTCGGTGTACCGACAGGAATTGCTGCGGCGGCTACAGATGCCGTTCGACGTGGTGGCGCCAGATGTCGACGAGTCACCGCAGTGGACGGAGCCGCCGGAATCACTGGCCGCACGCCTGGCCTTGGCCAAGGCCCGTTCAGTGGCAGCGCGGCATCCGTGGGCAGTGGTGATTGGCTCGGACCAGGTTGCCGAACTGGACGGAGAGGCGGTGAGCAAGCCAGGCCATCACGACGCGGCGGTGCAACAACTGCGTGCAATGCGCGGCCGGCGGGTGGTCTTCCACACCGCGGTGGCCGTGGTGTGTGCCAGTAGCGGCTTCGAATCAAGTGCCCTCGCACGCGTCAGCGTGACCTTCCGGCATCTATCGGACACCGAGATTGAACACTACCTGCGCATCGATCGCCCTTATGACTGCGCAGGCAGTGCGAAGGTCGAAACCCTCGGCATCGCACTGCTCGACGCGGTCGAGTCGGATGACCCGACGGCGCTGATCGGACTTCCCTTGATCCGCACCTGCGCGTTGCTGCGTCAGGCAGGGATCGATCCGCTGGGGCACACAGCCTCATGAACGGCACGCTGTACCTAGTGCCCAACACACTGGATTTCGGCATGGCGCCTCTTGTTCAGGGCGCGGTCGCCCTGCCAGATCTGCAGGACGTGCTGCCTCTGGGCGTGATACGCATCGCCGCGCGTCTGCCTTGCTGGGTGGCCGAGAACGCGAAGACGACGCGTGCTTTCCTGAAGCGCGTGAACGAGGTCGTGCCGCTTTCGCAACCCCTGCAGGCGATCCGGATCGTCGAATTGCCTCGCGCCAACAAGGGCGCTCTGCAGGCGCCGAGTTCATCCCTCCACGCGCTATTGGCGCCCGCATTGGATGGCCAGGACATCGGGCTGATCTCCGAGGCCGGATTACCGGCCGTAGCCGATCCGGGCGCAGCGCTCGTGCAAGCGGCGCATGGCATGAAGCTCCGCGTCGAGGCGCTGTCAGGACCGAGCTCGCTGATGCTGGCGCTGGCAGCCAGCGGACTCAATGGCCAAAGCTTTGCTTTTGTGGGTTACCTCCCCGTCGATGCCGTTGCACGCGCTGCGCGCATTCGCGAGCTGGAATCGCTATCTCGCCGGGCACAGCAGACGCAGCTGATGATCGAAACGCCCTACAGAAACGCCGCCCTGCTGGGCGCCTTGCTGGATGCGCTGAATGGCGGAACGCGCCTGTCGGTCAGCTGTGCCCTGACACTCGCCCAGGGCTGGAGCCGCACCGATACGGTCGCAGACTGGAAATCCAGGCCGGCATCGTTGCCCAACGACACACCTGCGGTGTTTTCCTTGCTCGCCTGATCTCGCCCGATAGCTGCAGGGCGGAAACCGTCATCCGATGGCCGTCACTCGCTCTGATCGGCTGTGATCTTCTCGCCAAACAGCGCGGCAACGCGCCGTTTCGGCTTGATGTTCGGAGACAAGCCACGAGATGAAGCTGCAGGCGTAACCGACGCCGACTCCCAAGCAGGCTGCGCAGTGGCGCTGGGCTCGTAGGGGCGGTCGAAGAAAGGGTCGGAGGAAGCTTTGCGAGCCACCTCGCCAGCACTTCGGTACGGCGAGCGCGGCCGACTGACTGCCGCCAGTTCAGCGGCTGAATCGCCCCCCACTTGCGGCTGATCGTCCAACTCGCGGCGAAGCCGCTCAGGGCGTGCTTCGCGCCGCACCGGTGCCTCGTCGAACTCGATCGGCTCGAGTTCGATCTTCTTCTTGATCAGCTTCTCGATATCGGCAACCAGCCGGGCGTCGTCACGCGACACCAAGGTAACTGCCAGACCCGACGCGCCCGCGCGACCTGTGCGGCCGATGCGGTGCACGTAATCTTCGGCGTTGAATGGCACATCGAAATTGAAAACCGCCGGCAGGTCGGCGATGTCAAGGCCGCGAGCCGCGACGTCGGTGCACACCAGCACGTCGACCTCGGCACGCTTGAAGGCCTCCAGCGCCTTCAGCCGCTCGTCCTGAGATTTGTCGCCATGCAGCGCGTTGGTACGCAGACCGTCGCGCTCGAACGAGCGGGCCAGTCGCGCGCAACCCAGTTTTGAATTGACGAACACGATGGCCTGGGTCAGCGCCCGCTCACGGATGATCTTGAGCACCGCGGCCCGCTTGTCGTCGGTCGAGACGCTGAAGAAGCGCTGCTCTACATTCGTCGCTGTGGCATTCGGCCGTGCCACCTCGACCAGGATCGGGTTCTGCAGATAACTCTCGGCCAGCCTTTTGATTTCCGGCGAGAAGGTCGCGGAAAACAGAAGCGTTTGCCGTTGTTTGGGCAGATAGCTCAGGATGCGCTGCAGGTCGGGCAGGAAACCGATATCGAGCATGCGGTCGGCCTCGTCGAGCACGACATATTCAACTTGCCCCAAATTGCAGTTCTTCGCCTCGATATGGTCGAGCAAGCGGCCAGGCGTGGCGATCAGCACCTCGACACCAGTCTTCAGCTCGGCGGTCTGCGGCTTCATGTCGATGCCGCCGAAGACCACCATTGACCGCAGCTTGGTGTGCTTGGCGTAAGTCTTGACGTTGTTGGCGACCTGATCGGCCAGTTCGCGGGTCGGCGCCAGCACCAGCGCACGCACCGGATGGCGCGCCGGCGACGCGCTGCTGTTCTCATGTTTGAGCATCTTCTGCAACAGCGGCAAGGTGAACGCCGCGGTCTTGCCGGTGCCCGTTTGGGCAGCACCCATCACATCACGCCCATCAAGCACGATCGGAATGGCCTTCGCCTGGATCGGTGTCAACTGCGTGTAGCCAGAGTCACCCACCGCTCGCAGCAATTTGTCGTCGAGTGCGAGTGTGTCGAAGCGCACCGGGGCGGCAACAGCTTCGTTGGCCGGGATATCGGGGCTGGCTTCGTGGGGTGTTTCAGTCATCAACTGATTATCGCCGCTGGCGCCCGGCAAGAGCGAGAGCTCGTCGAAAGTCGCCCCTAGAATGAATCGAAGCACGGCATCCCCAGCCGATGCGCACCTCCAGACTCAGCCCCAGCACCCATGATCCTCGTGACAGGCGGCGCCGGTTTCATCGGTGCAAACTTCGTTCTCGAATGGCTGAGCCACTCCAGCGAGCCGGTGCTCAACCTCGATGCACTGACCTACGCGGGCAACCGCGAGAATCTCAGCTCTCTGGACGGCGACGCGCGCCATGTTTTCGTCCACGGCGATATCACCGACCGCGCACTTCTCGACGGTCTGTTTGCCATCCATAGCCCTCGCGCGGTGGTGCATTTCGCGGCCGAAAGCCATGTCGATCGCAGCATCCACGGGCCTGGCGCGTTCATCCATACCAATGTGCAGGGTACGTTCAACCTCCTGGAAGCGGCACGGGGCTTCTGGCTGACGCTGCCGGAGGCTGAAAAAAGCCAGTTCCGCTTCCACCATGTGTCCACTGACGAGGTCTACGGCTCCCTCGGCCCGAATGACCCACCGTTCACCGAAACGAATCTGTACGAGCCGAACAGCCCGTATTCGGCCAGCAAGGCCGCCAGCGATCACCTGGTACGCGCCTGGCACCACACCTACGGCTTGCCGGTGCTGACCACCAACTGCAGCAACAACTACGGGCCCTTCCATTTCCCCGAGAAATTGATCCCGCTGCTGATCGTCAATGCGCTGGCGGGCAAGCCGCTGCCGGTCTATGGCGACGGCCGGCAAGTGCGCGACTGGTTATATGTCAAGGACCACTGCGCTGCGATCCGCGTCGTGCTGGCGCGCGGCAGGGTCGGCGAGACTTACAACATCGGCGGCTGGAACGAGCAACCCAACATCGACATCGTGCACACGGTGTGTGCGTTGCTCGACGAGATGCGCCCTGACGCGGCCGGCCCTTACCGCCGACTCATCACCCACGTCACCGACCGCCCCGGCCATGACCGCCGTTACGCCATTGACGCCCGCAAGCTTGAACGGGAGCTCGGTTGGAAGCCCGCCGAGACCTTCGAGACCGGCATCCGCCAGACGGTGCGCTGGTACCTCGATCACGCCGACTGGGTGGCCCGGGTTCAAAGCGGCGCTTACCGCGAATGGGTCGATGCCCATTACTCAGCGCGCAACGCCAGCAACACCCCACCATGAAGATCCTGTTGTTCGGCAAAAGCGGGCAGGTCGGCTGGGAACTGCAGCGTGCGCTGGCGCCTCTGGGTGAACTGGTCGCTCTGGATGCCGACAGCACCGAATGCCACGCCAACTTTGCCGACCCCGAAGCGCTGGCGTCGACCGTGCGCGCCGTGGCGCCGCAGTGGATCGTGAATGCTGCAGCCCACACTGCGGTCGACAAGGCAGAAAGCGAGCCTGCCCTGGCGCGCGCGATCAATGCCACTGCCCCCGGCGTGCTAGCCCGCGAAGCGGCGGCCATCGGCGCCATGCTGCTGCACTACAGCACCGACTATGTGTTCGATGGCAGTGGCAGCACGCCCTGGGTGGAAGACGCGAGCACCGGCCCGTTGAGCGTGTATGGCAGCACCAAGCTGGAAGGTGAAGTAGCGATCCGCCACAGCGGTTGCCAACACCTGATCATTCGCACGAGCTGGGTTTATGCGGCGCGCGGTAGCAATTTCGCGAAAACGATGCTGAAGCTGGCGGCCGAGCGCGACGCATTGAAAGTCATCGACGACCAGATCGGGGCCCCGACCGGTGCTGATCTGCTGGCCGATGTCTCGGCGCATGCGCTGCGCCAGCTGGCGCAGCAGCCCGAGCTCAGCGGCACCTACCACGTTGTCGCCGCCGGCCACACCAGCTGGCATGGCTACGCGCGGCACGTGATCGAGCACGCGCGGGGCGCGGGCCGGCCGATCCGGGTGACGCCCGAAGCCATCGAAGCGGTGGCCACCAGCGCGTTCCCGACGCCGGCACAGCGACCCCGCAATTCACGGCTGAA
Source organism: Burkholderiales bacterium (assembly GCA_947462065.1). Classification (GTDB taxonomy): domain Bacteria; phylum Pseudomonadota; class Gammaproteobacteria; order Burkholderiales; family Burkholderiaceae_C; genus PBB1. Next base: position 19,727 of record CANHNO010000002.1, read on the forward strand.
CACCCGCAAGCTGCAAGACAGTTTTGGCCTGTGCTTGCCCGCGTGGCAGGCCGGCGTTGATCGCCTGCTGGCTGAAATCCTGTGACCCGAGCCTCGAGCACGCCCACTGCATGAACTCACCCAGTCGAAAAGGCATCCTGCTGGCTGGTGGCTCCGGCACGCGCCTGCACCCGGCTACGCTCGCCATCAGCAAGCAGTTGCTGCCGGTCTACGACAAGCCGATGGTCTATTACCCGCTCAGCACGCTGATGCTGGCCGGCATTCGCGACATCCTGCTGATCAGCACCCCACAGGACACCCCACGTTTCGAGAGTTTGCTGGGCGATGGCAGACGCTGGGGCATTCAGATCAGCTATTGCGTTCAGCCGAGCCCCGACGGGCTGGCGCAGGCCTTCATCCTCGGCAGGAACTTCGTCGCCGGCGCGCCAAGCGCGCTGGTGCTCGGCGACAACATCTACCACGGCCACGATCTGCAGGGCTTGCTGTCGGCCGCTGACGAGCGCATCACCGGCGCCTCGGTATTCGCCTACCACGTGCAGGATCCGGAGCGCTATGGCGTGGTCGCCTTCGACGCCCAGAAGCGCGCCCTGAGCATCGAGGAAAAGCCGAAAGCGCCGAAGAGCAATTACGCGGTCACCGGCCTGTACTTCTACGACCACCAGGTCTGCGACATCGCTGCGGACATCAAGCCCTCCGCACGCGGCGAGTTGGAGATCACCGACGTCAACGCACGCTACCTGGCGCAGGAGCAGTTGAATGTCGAGATCATGGGGCGGGGCTATGCCTGGCTCGACACCGGCACACACGACAGCCTGCTCGAAGCCGGCCAGTTCATCGCCACACTGGAAAAGCGGCAGGGCCTTAAAGTGGCATGCCCCGAGGAAATTGCATTCCGCTCTGGCTGGATCGACGCGGCCCAGTTGGAAACGCTGGCGCGTCCGATGCTGAAGAACGGCTACGGCCAGTACCTGATGCAGATCGTCAACAACCAGGTGTTCTGATGAAGGTGATTCCGACAGCCATCGATGGCGTGCTGATCCTGGAGCCCAAGGTGTTCGGCGACGAACGCGGCTTCTTCCTCGAAAGCTTCAACCAGCAGGCATTCAATCAGGCGGTGGGCCAGGACATCGACTTCGTGCAGGACAACCACTCACGCTCCGCCTGCGGTGTGCTGCGCGGCCTGCACGGGCAGCGTGAGCCACATGCACAGGGAAAGCTCGTGCGAGTGACGCAGGGCAGCGTGTTCGATGTGGCGGTGGACGTGCGTGCCGACAGCCCCACCTATGGCCAGTGGGTGGGCGTCGAACTCAGCGGTACCAACCACCGGCAGCTGTGGATCCCGCCTGGTCTGGCGCACGGCTTTCTGGTGACCAGCGACAGCGCCGATTTCCTCTACAAGACCACTGCCTTTTACCGCCCCGATGCCGAGTTCTCGATCCGCTGGGACGACCCCACGCTGTCCATCGCCTGGCCGCTGAATGGGAGCACGCCCGCGTTGTCGGCCAAGGACGCCGCGGCGCTGCCGTTCGGTCGTTGAGCCAGCGATGGCGCTGATGAACACAGCGGGACCCGGCGCTCGACGTCCCGCATGAGTTTTCTGCTGCTGAGTTTCACGGTGTCGCTGCTGAGCACCCTGGCGGTGCTGCGCTCTGCTGATCGCCACGGCGGACTGTCTGCCGACACGGAGATCTCGGGGCCGCAGAAGTTTCACACCCGCCCCGTCCCGCGCATCGGCGGGGTTGGCGTGCTGCTGGCCATGTTCGCCGGCGCACTGCTGGCACAGTTCACGCGGCCGGCGGTCAGCGAGTCGCTGTGGTTGTTGCTGGCAGCTGCGCTGCCAGCGTTCATGGCTGGTTTCGCCGAAGACATGACGAAAAAGGTGTCGGCATCGTGGCGACTGATCGCTGCGGTCATTTCGGCCGCCCTCGCGGTGTGGCTGCTTGAGACCGTCGTGCGCCAGACCGCCATCCCCGGCGTTGACACGCTGATTCAACTCGAGCCGCTCGCCGTCGCGCTGACTCTGCTGGTGGTGACCGGCGTGTCGAACTCGATCAACATCATTGACGGCTTCAACGGCCTGGCGTCGATGTGCGTGCTGATCATGTTGATGGCGTTGGCGTATGTGGGCCTGCAGGTGCAGGACCGTCTGGTGCTGACCGCCGCCTTGATCGCGGCCGGCGCCGTGCTGGGCTTCTTCGTCTGGAACTTCCCCGGCGGCTTGGTCTTCCTGGGGGACGGCGGCGCCTACCTGCTCGGATTCATGGTCGCGGAGCTCGGCGTGCTGCTGATCGTTCGCAACACCGATGTTTCGCCGCTGTTTCCGCTGCTGATGTGCGCCTACCCGATCTTCGAGACGCTGTTCTCGATGTACCGGCGCAAGGTGCTCAAGGGCGTGGCCTCATCTCAGCCTGACGGCATCCACATGCACACGCTGATCCACCGCCGTCTGGTGCGGCAGATGATCGGCGAGACCTCAACGAACCGACTCACCGCACGCAATTCAATGACCTCGCCCTACCTCTGGCTGCTCTGCAGTCTGTCGGTGATCCCGGCCGTGCTCTGGTGGCGGGACACCGCGGTGCTGACAGGTTTCCTGATGCTGTTCATGGTCTCGTATGTGGTGCTGTACTGGCGCATCGTGCGCTTCAGGGTGCCGAAGTGGCTGTTGCCGCGCCGCTGAACCGGCGGTAGCCACATGGCGTTCAGCGCGGCTGGTATTCGGGAACGAAGCGGGCCAGCGCAGCGCGCTGATCAGCGGGTGTTCGCCCATGCTGCGGCTGGGCGAGCCAGTTCAGCAGCTCGTGCATCCATCCCTCGGTGGCATCGTCATTGAGCCGTGCAATGCGCAGCCGCGGATGAGCTGAGGGCTGTGTCAGGTCGTCGTCGGCCAACAGTTCCTCGTAGAGTTTTTCGCCGGGTCGCAAACCGCTGAAGACGATGCCGATCTCGCGCTCACGATGGCCGGCGAGACGGATCAGGTCGCGCGCCAGCTCGACGATCTTCACCGGCTCGCCCATGTCCAGCACATAGACCTGCCCGCTGCGGGCCAGCACCGCCGACTGCAGCACCAGCCGCACCGCCTCGGGAATGGTCATGAAGTAGCGCGTGATGTCCGGATGCGTGACCGTCACTGGACCGCCGCGGGCAATCTGTTCCTTGAACTTCGGGATCACGCTTCCGCTGGAGCCCAGCACATTGCCGAAACGCACCGCCGAGAACATCGTGCCAGAGCCCTGCGTGGCAAGGTGCGACAGCACCCGCTCGGCGGCGCGCTTGCTGGCGCCCATCACATTGGTCGGGTTGACCGCCTTGTCGGTGCTGATCATCACGAAGCGCTCGGCGCCGCTCTCCATCGCGGCCAGCGCGGCATGATGCGTGCCCAGCGTGTTGTTCTGCAGCGCGGCCCAGGCGTTGTCGTCTTCCATCAGCGGCACATGTTTGAACGCCGCCGCGTGAAACACCAGTTGTGGCCGCTGCACCTCGAAGGTGGCTCGCAGATGGGACAGATCCTTCACATCGCCCATCAAGGGCAACAGCGGCAGACCGGGATGCAGCTCGCCCAGCTGCTGCTCGATCTGGTAGAGCGCGAACTCGCTTAGCTCGTACAGCACCAGCCGTGCCGGGCCATAGCGAGCGATCTGCAGGCACAGCTCACTGCCAATCGAACCACCCGCGCCGGTGACGAGCACCGTCTTGCCGGACACCAGCTCGGCAATGCCAGCCTCGTCGAGCACCACTGGCTCGCGCCCCAGCAGGTCGTCGGGCTCGATGGCGCGGATGCGCTCGACGCGCGCGCTGCCCGATTGCAACTCGCTGACCGAGGGCACCGTCAGCACCGGCAGCGCAGTGGCGGCCGCCAGCTCGATCGCACGGCGCCGCTGGGCGGCCGTGGCGCTCGGCAGCGCCGTGATGATGTGCGTAGCACCGGCGATCACGCGCGGATCGCTCAGCTCGTCGAAGCGGCCCAGTACCGGGGCACCGGAGATGCGCGCGCCGCGCTTGGCGGGATCGTCATCGAGCAGACCGAGCACCGTCCAGCCCTGCTGAGGCAGCCCGGCAACCAGCAGCCGCGCGGCCTCGCCGGCCCCCATCACGATTGCACGGCGCACATCGCCACTGCGCTTGCCATTCGCACCGGTGATCTGCGCGCGGGCGTGTTCGTAGAGCATGCGGTAGGCGATGCGCGTCATGCATAGCCCCATCAGGGTGACGATGGGGTGCAAGGCCAGCACCGCGCGCGGCACCTGGTAAAGCTGCAGCATCAACACGCCAGTGGCACACAGCGCACCCGCGATGCCGCAGCACCAGGTCAGTCGCTTGACCTCGCCGAAGCCCGAGAAGCGCCACATGCCTCGAGGCACACCCGCCACGGCGAACACCGACAGGTAGGTCACGACGACGCCCAGCAGCACCCATCCGTCATAAGCAGGCCGGTGGCTCCACCAGCGCTCGAAGCCCAGCCGGAACAGGTAGGTGAAGTTCCAGCAGAGAGCGATCACCGCGGCGTCGATGAGCAGCGTCAGTGGCCGGCGGTGCGGTCGCCAGCGAGCCAGGAAGCGATCGATGCGGTGCCAGAACATGAGGCGCCGATTATGTTGGCGCGATGCCAGACACCAAGGTCACCGATATCGTCATCGCGATGGCGGCTTCCGCATCAACAGCGCATGAAGCGTCGCAGCGATCAGCCGAAGATCACCGGTGAAACTGGCCTCTTCCACATAGCGCACCGACAGCTGCAGCTTGGCGGGCAGCAGCACCTCGACATACTCGCGCTCGGGGTTCACCGCACGCGCCAGCTGTGCCGATTCGTCGCGATAGGCCAGCGATGCGGGGTCGGTGATGCCGGGGCGCACGCTGAGCACCTTGTCCCGCAGTTGCTTCGGATACAGCGCGACATAGCGGGGCACTTCCGGTCGTGGGCCAACGAGACTCATGCGCCCAACGAAGACATCGATCAACTGCGCCAGCTCATCGAGCTTGGTGCGGCGCAACAGTTCCCCAACGCGGGTGATGCGAGGATCGGCACCGATGGTGATCTGAGCGGTGGCGGCATCGGCGCCAGCATCGCGGTGCGTCATCGTGCGGAACTTGTGGATGCGGAACTCCACGCCATCACGCCCGACCCGCACCTGCCGAAAGAATACCGGCCCGGGCGAATCCAGCTTGATCGCGATGGCCATGAGCAGCAGGAAAGGCGCTAACAGCAGCAGGCCGAGGCCCGAGCCCCACAGATCGAACAGCCGCTTCGCCATCGATGCTTCGGCGGGATCAGCCGAGCAGGGAGCGCACCGCGTCGATGACGCGCTGCACCTCGGCCGGTCCCATGCGGGTGTACAGCGGCAGGCTGAGCATCCGCTCGTAGGCCCGCTGGCTGTGAGGAAACTGTTGCGGTTGCAACTGGTAGCGATCACGCCAGTAGGGCTGCAGATGCAGTGGGATGTAGTGCACGCTGCAGCCGATGCCGGCGGCATACAGGCCTTCGATCAATTCATCGCGGCTCAGTTTTGCGTCGTCGGCCAGACGCAGCGCATACAGATGCCAGGCATGGGTATCGCCCGGCAGGGGCTGCGGCGGCCTGATGACCGGCAGGTCGGCGAACGCCGCATCGTAGCGTGCGGCAATGTCGGCACGGACCTGCTGGAAGGCTATCGCCCGCTTCAGCTGGTGGATGCCGATCGCCGAGGCGATGTCGGTCAGGTTGTACTTGAAACCGGGGGCGATCACTTCGTAGTACCAGCTCGGCACCTTGGCGGTGAATCGGTCGAACGCGTCGCGGTTGATGCCGTGCAGCCGCATCACATGGATGCGCTTGGCGAGATCGGCATCGCGCGTCACCACCATGCCGCCCTCGCCAGTGGTCATGGTCTTGTTGGCATAAAAACTGAACACGGTGACGTCGCTGTCCAGCGTGCCGACCAGTCGGCCACCACAGGTGGTCGGCAGCGCGTGGGCCGCGTCCTCGACGACCTTCAAGCCATGGCGTTGTGCCATCGGCAGCAGCCTGACCATGTCGGCCGCGAGCCCTGCGTAATGCACCGGCATCACCGCCTTCGTGCGCGGCGTGATCGCCGCCTCGACGGCCGCGACATCGATGCACAAGGTGGCAGGGTCAATGTCAACCAGCACCACGTCGGCGCCGAGATAGCGCACCACCTCGGCGGTGGCGGTGAAGGTGTGGGTGGTGGTGATGACTTCGTCACCCGGGCCGATGCCCAGCGCTTCGAGCGCCAGGTGCAGCCCGGCCGTGGCCGAGTTGACGGCCATCGCATGCAGCGGGGCTTCAGCCGGGTTCGATTCGTCGAGGAAGGCGCTGAAGTCTTCCTCGAATCTACGCGTTTTCGGGCCCGTCGTGATCCAGCCCGATTTCAGCGTGTCGACGACTTCGGCAATCTCATCGTCGCCGATGTCAGGCAGGGCGAAGGGGATGAAGGGGGTTGAAGGCGGAGTGGTCATCCGGGTTTGCCGATCCAGCAGAGCAGATGGGTGCGCAGAAGCGGCAGGGCGCTCAGCATCCGGCACAGGCCCGGGTGCAGCCGGGCCGCACGGCGACTGAGCGGCGGCGCCAAGGTCACACGTCGCGCATCGATACGAGCGTGCGGGAACAGCGCCTGAATCCGAGCCAGGGGCATGCCACGCACATCGGGGTTGCGCGGGTTGTTGTAGGTGAAGTCGTACCAGAGCACCGCACCACCGGGCCGGGCCCAGCGCCACATCGCGTTGGCCAGCTGCTGCTGGAACACGTCGTCAAGCAGCGAGCTGAACACCGTCGACTGATAGACCAGATCGAAGCTGCCATCGGCAAAGGGCAAGGTCAGTGCATCACCTTCATGCAACACGGTGGCCGCTGGCAACTGGCGGCGCGCCGCCGACGTGCGCTCGGGCAGCAGTTCATTGCCGACCAGCCGACTGGCGTCGAAGCCAAGGCTCGCCAGCTCGAGCAGGTTGCTGCCACTGCCGCAACCGACCTCAAGAACTCGCAACTGATCCAGCGGTTGCGGCGAATGGCGAGACAGCAGATCCAGCATGACCCGCTGCCGTTCCTGCCGCGCCAGCGTCACCTCCGGGCGCAACGGGCTGTAGAGGTCGTCGCCAACACCGCGTGCCGCACGCCGGGCGTAGCGTTCGGCCACCGCCATCGGTTCGTCGTTGTGCTGGGGCGTTGTGGTCACGGGCGAATTGTCAGCGCGTCAGGTCAGCGTGTCAGGCGAGTAGCCGCGGCGCCCGGCGTGCGCTTCAACAGCAGCACTTCAACCAACGCCCGCCCAAAGCCCAGGCCGTAACCCAGATGCATGCAAGCGATGGCTGCTGCGATACCCACCGTATCGCGCAGACGATGCGGGGCACGTGCGAGGGCGGCACCGTTGACGAGCGCTGTCAACGCATAGACACCGATTACACCGACCAGTGCGGCACGCGCCAGCATCGACCAGGGCGCCAGGAGGGCCAGCCCGCCGAGCCCGACCACGAAGGCAAACGGCGCCAGATGCCGTGGCGACGCGGGCAGCCGATGCTTGCGGATCACCGGCACCTTCCAGTAGCCGTACTGGTGGAACTGGCGAAACAGCTCCGCGAACGAGCCGCGCGGCGCGTAGCTTGAGCGGATGGTCGCGCTCTGCCAGACACTGCCATCGCTGCGCACGATGCGCAGGTTCAGCTCGTCGTCCTGGTTGCGCACCAGCGACTCGTCGAAGCCGCCGAGTCGCAGCAGATCCTCGCGGCGCCAGGCGCCCAGATAGACGGTATCGACAGGGCCGCTGTAATCCACGCGCCGGGAGGCCGCACCACCGGAGCCAAATCGACTTTGAAACGCCAGCGCGATCGCCGCTTGCGGCCAGCCTTCGCCCACTGGCCGCCAGGGCCCGCCGACACAGGTGGCCCCTGTCGCCTGCAATGCGGCAAGACACTCGGCGATGTAATCGGGCGCGTAGGCGGTGTGCACGTCCATGCGCACGATCACCTCGCCATGGGCCTGCGCGATCGCGATATTCAGTCCGGTGGAAACAATGCCTCTCGGGTTGTCAAGTATTTGTAACTGTGGGTCACTGGCGCACAGTGACCTCAGAAGTTCACGCGTCCCGTCATCGCTCATGCCATCAGCGATCAGCAACTGCATGGCCCAACCTGCAGCGAACTGCTGCGAACGCACGGCCAGGCAGAAAGCCACGATGTGCCGCCGCTCATTGCGACAGGGCACGATGACCGAGACGATGCGCGGGGAATTCATGACGCCACCCGAGTCACCAGGGAACGCCAGCGCGTGCGGTGTTCGTCCGGCGAGAAGCGCTCGCGGCTGCGCGCCATGGCGGCGTGAGCAAAACGCTCGCGCAACGGCCGCTGCTGCAAGAGCTCAATGATCGCCAGCGATAGCGCCGCCACGTCGTCCTGAGGCACCAGCAATCCGGTGTCAGCGCCAAGGATTTCTGCCGGGCCCGTCGGACAGGCAAACGCGACGGATGGCACGCCGAGGGCCTGCGCCTCGAGTAGCGCCAGCGGCATGCCCTCGTAGCGCGAGGGGAGCACGAAAACAGCGGCGGCACGGTACTCGGCTTCGATGACCGGGGTCGGCGGCATCCAGGCTACACCCTCCGCGATGCCAAGCCGCTCTGCCTGCGCCCGCAACGCAGGCTGCAGCGGACCATCGCCCACGATGCGAAGCAGCGCCGCCGGGACCGCGGCCTGCACCGCGGGCCATGCATCGAGCAAGCGATCCAGGCCTTTCTGCGCAACATGCCGGCCGACGGCCAGAACGATGGCGCCCGATGGCAGGGCAGGTGCATCCGCGCGCAACGCCGATGCGTTGTAGATCACCTCAGTACGCGGGTTCAGTGCCGAAAATCGGGCCGCGTCGGCTTGCGTCAGGCTGACCACCGCCGCCACGCGCGGGTACAGCAGCGCACGAAGCCATCGCCAGGGCCTGGAGCGCGCGAAGAAGTGGTTGTGGTCGCAGCAGATGGCGTGTGGGGCAAGATCGCGGCCAAACAACAGCACCGAGCAGGCAGTAGTCAGGCCATTGAGGACAACGGCATCCGGCCGCTCGCGGCGGATCAGCTCCGCCAGGCGCCGTCCGATGCGCCATTGCGCACGCAGCAGCTGCCACGCACGCGGGCCGCGCGATGCGACGACGGGTGAGTCGGCAGTCAGCACACGCACCGCGGGCGGCAAGGGATAGCGCAAAGCCATGGCAGGCGTATCGACCGTCGCCACGGAGACATCCATGCCTGCGGCCGCCAGATCTGCCGCGGTCTCGCAAACGAAGCGCTCGACGCCGCCGGCGATGTCCAGTCGCTCACAGACCAGCATCACACGGCGCGCCCGAGCACTCATGGAGTTAGCCGCAGCAGCTGCTGCAGCTCGATGCGCTGGTAGTCGGATAGCGGCAAGTCGATGCCACTGGCGCGCATCACTCGCCAGCGCTCTCGCCAGGCGCGCGCCAGATCGATAAGCCCCATCCGCACCAGTGCAGAGGTGAGTTGACGGCGAGCACCAGTTGACGCCGTCGCCTGCGCCGCTGAGGGGCCGTGCACCCACTCTTCTTGCGCATAGTCCGACTGCTGCGGCGGCGGCAGATTGCCGGGCTCGCGCAGCTTGCGGGCAAGCACCAGCACGTAGACCTCGTGCGCGTTGCACAGATTGACGCGGCGGCGCACCTTCATCGGGTCGGCCACTGCCCACCAGTAGCGCCGGTCGGCCTTGAGCGCAAACCACAGTCCGCGCAGCTCGAAGCCCCGCGCTGGCTGGTAGAGGTTGAAGAACAGTTCGGGCGAGAACTGGTAGAAACCGTGGCCGCTCAGGTTGTTCGCCGGCAGCGCATGCAGCACATGGCCGCCGACGCGGCACAGGTCAACACAGTTGCGCCACGCCGTCGGGAAGTCGAACACGTGCTCCAGACAACCGAAGTCGAGCACGGCGTCGTAGCGGCCGCGCGCCTCCCCAATGGCACCGTTCTTCGGCAAGGGCTGGTTCATGTCGTGGATGAGCTTCGCCTGTTCATAAGCCGAGGCGTCGACCGAGTCGGCCACCGACGCGCCCAGCCACTGCGTCATCAGTGGCTCGAAGTAGCGCGGTGCGCCGGCGGGCCGCTCGGGCTCTTGCAGCGGCGGAAGGCCGCGCAGGCGGCGGTGTTCCTCGAATTCCCACCCCTCGATGAAGACCGCCTGCCTGCCGATGCCGATCGTGCGCTCGAACGACACGCCGAGGTCGTGCGCATGCGCGAGAAAATTCAGGTTGTGGATGTCGATACCCATGCTCAGTCCGGCACCTGCACCGCGCGGCGCTCGGTGAGCCCGATGCCCAGCAGCGCAACCGCGATCACCACGACCTCCACAGCGAGCGCCGTCCAGGCGAGGCCATTGGCACCGCCAGCACCTCCTACCGTGGCCGCGCTGGCCACGCCGACAACACCACCGACGATCACGCAGACCCGGTACGCGCGGTCGTAGCGGCCCGTGGCGAGCATCCAGTAGCCAACGAACTTCCAGCCCAGCAGCAGGGGCAGCAGCGCACCGAGGATGGCGACCACGCCGGCCAGACGCGAAAGGTCAAGCCCGGCTGAGTGGTGAACGAGCAGCCCAGCCAGACCTGACCAGGCCAACACGCCGACTGCGTACAGCAGCGCGCCAGCGCACACGCCGCCGGCTGCCCAGCGCAGCGCGAAGCGCGCCGCCGCGCGGTTTCCGTACTTGAGCCGCCCGACGATGCGAGGGTAGACAACCGCAAACACCGGCTCGCCGGCGGCGAGCACAGCACGGACGATGCGATCGGCCATGAAGTACAGGCCCAGTTCGGGCTTGCCAAGCTGTGCCGACGCCGCCGCCGGCAGCGCGAGCGAATAAGCGGCACCGGCAATCGATACCGGCAGCATGCTCCAGCCGAGCCGCAGCCCCGGCACGATCTGAGGAGTGGACCACAAGGACTCAACTGTCTGAAGGTCACGCCGTAGCCAGCGCCAGCCGAGCACGGCGAGCAGCGCCGATGCGGCGAACTGCAGCGCGAGGAACACGGCGATGCGGTCAGCAAAGATCCAGCAGGCCGCGATCAGCGTCGCATACACGGCGAACTCCACACGGGCCCAGCGGGCCAGCTGCTGGCTGGCCTGCAGGTACCAGGTCGCCGGCCAGCCGAGCGCCACGGCCAGTGCAGCGATGGCCCACGCATCGCTGCTTCCACCACTGCCCATGGTGGCGACAACCAGCCACCCGCCCAGCAGCGCGGGCACGCTGAGCAGGCAGCGTGCACTGAAGACCTGCTGCGCAATACGCCAGCGACTGGTGGCGTCGGCAGTGACCGCCAGCCGCGTCGCCGCGGCGAGAAATCCACCCTCAACCAGCGTCGACAACAGGCCCGACCAGATCAGGATGAAGCTCAGCCGGCCGAACTCATCGGGTCCGACCCGCACGGCCACCAGAGGCAGCACCAGCAGCGGCAGCAGTACCCTCAGCGCCGCGGCCGCATAGACCGGTGGTAGCGCGTGCTTCAGCCCGGGAGATCCGGCATCGCTCATGCCTTGACGACGAGCCGCGCGGTGTAATCCACGCGATGGAGGAAGGTAGGCTCAGCGCGAGCCGCGAAGTACTCATCCACCGCGCGGCGTGCGCCTTGCCAGTGGCCATAGTCGTCGATGATCAGTACGCCCTGGCGGGACAGGCGCGGGTAGAAATGCTGCAGTTCATGGCGGGTGGACTCGTACCAGTCAGTGTCCAGCCGCAGCAGCGCAATGCGCTGCGGGCCAGTGTCGGGAATCGTGTCCTCCACCTTGCCGCGAACGAAGTGGATGCGATCCGCGGGATAACCGGTGCTGCGCAAATTGGCCTGTACGTCGTTCAGGTTCGCGACGGCCCACAGCGCCGAATCCTTAGGGCTGGTCTTCAGCCGCTCGGCGGCAAGCGCCCCAGTTGGGTCACGGTCATGCTCGGTCGGTTCGCTCATGCCTTCGAAGGTGTCATAGAGCCACAAGTGGCGTGAGGTGTCGCCGCGGGCGATCAGCGCCAGCGCGGTGGCCATCATGCTGCCGCCGCGCCAGACACCGCACTCAACGATGTCACCAGCTATGCCATGGCGGACCACATGGTCGATCGCGCCGATCAGGCTGGCGCGACGCTCGGTGCCCGACATGGTGAACGGCCCGACTCGCGCGACGATCGCGCGATCGGCATCGCTGAGGTCGGCGACTGCCTGGTCGTCGCGCTCAGCAGAGCGGACGATCTCCAGGCCAATCCGGGCCAGAACAGCCTTTGCGAGTTTCTTCATGGGGGAGCGCAGTGAGGCAGCCGCCCGGAGACGGCTATGGTTTTTTGATTGTGTCACTGCGCCCTCACAGGGGCGTAGGCCTCGGGGTGGACGGCGAGCAGGCGGGACCAGCCCAGTTCGGCCTGCGCGCGCCGCAGACCGTCGGCCACCTGCTGGCGGTGAGCCGCCAGCCAGTCCAGACAGTCGAGCACGGCATGCGCGCTGTGCTCACGCAGGATGAGCCCGTCGAGCCCATAGCGGCGCAGAAACACGCCGAGGTCACCGCTATCGCTGCAGACGAACACCGCGCCATGGTGCAGCAGCGTGTACAGCGCGCCGGACTGCGAGGCATGGTGGTATGGCAGCAGGAACACAACCGGCTGCGCAAACAGCGCGCTCAGTTCGTCGTCGGCAAGGTAGCGGTCGATGACGTCGACACCAAGGGTGCACAGCCGCTGCTTCAGGTCGGCCAGCCCATCCCAACGGCCAACCACCTGCAGCGACAGCCCCCGCGAGGACACACCGTGCGACTGTGCCAGCGCCTCGAACAACTCGACACCCTTGTAAGGCTTGACGTTGCCCCAGAAGACCAGGGCACGCGGCACCGCGACCGGTTCTGGCGGGATCGGCTGCAGGCCTGGCACAACCGGTAGCAGCCCGTGCGGCAGCAGTGTCGCCTTGGCACGGAAGCCTTCACCGTAGCGGCGCAGGAATTCATCGCGTGTCGCCTCGCTGACGAATATCAGTCGGTTCGCCAGCCGCGCCAATCTGGCTGTCGGGGCATGAGGCCCCGCACCATGTCCATGTGGCACGGCGTTATGCACTGTCAGCACGAGCTTTCCACGCAGAGGCGCAAGCAGCAGCCACTCGAGGGGCCAAGCCACACTGAACTGCAGGTTGACAAGTTCAGCCTGACGTCCGTGCCACAACACGCGCAGCAGCAGGCCCAGGTAGGCCAGCGCACCGCGCCAGCGCGGCGCCACCGTACCCGAGATGCCAGCGACATCGACCGCAATACCGGGCAGACGACGCATCGCATCGATCAGCCCTCCGTTGTAGTCGGTGCGGGAGCCACAATACCTGCCCGGACGGCCTGATGCTGCAAGTGCAGCGATCACTTGAAAATCGTACGGCAGCACCGACGACGCACCGTCGAGCACGACGATCGGCCGAGAGCAAGCCAAGATCAATGGGCCAGCCAGAAGCGGCGGCGTAGCGTGTAACTTGGCCGACCACCTTCGCGCGGGCCCAGGTCGGCTGCCGGGTTGCCCCCAACGATGCGGTACGGCGGCACGCTGCGGGTCACCACCGCGCCGGCCATGACAACCGTGCCCTCGCCCAGGTGCACGCCCGGCATCAGCATCGCGCCGGCGAACAGCACGGCGTAGTCGTCGATGCGCACAGGCTGGGACTTGGTGGCGAACGAGGCGGGGTCATGGACTTGGTGACCCATCGTGTAGATGCGGGCGTCGTGGGCAATCGAGACATGCGCGCCGATGGCGATGCCGCCTCGGTTGTCTAGCACCACGCCTCGGTTGATCACCGTGTCGTCACCGACCGCCAACCGGCCGACGTGGAAGAAGCGAACGCCGCCTTGCAGCGTGGCGCTTGGAGCAATGTCGAAGTGACAAGCCTTGTAAAGCACAGGCCGGAGGCAAAAAGGCAGCAGACCGTGCACGGTATTGATGGCCTTCAGCCCGATGAAATAGGCTTGGGAACGCAGGTACTGCAGCCATCGAGGCATCATTCCCCCCACCGCGGCCGGATGTCGATGGATGAGGTCGAGCTCAACACCTCAAGCCGGCACTTCCGCCGCCAGACAACACAACCCTTCGCGCAACACATAACGCTCCCCGTTGGCCGGGCACGAAGCGATGCCGTCGCCCTTGAGCGGCAAGGCCAGCGGCTCGCCGTGTCGGCTCATCCAGCCGATCTGGCGGGCGGGCACGCCGACCACCAGCGCGTAATCCGGCACATTGCGGCTGACGACCGCCCCAGCGCCGACGAAGGCGTGGCGACCAATGGTGGTGCCGCAAACCACGGTGCAATTGGCGCCGAGCGTCGCGCCCTGGCGGATCAGCGTCTTGCTCAACTCTGCATCGCGCGATACCGCGGCGCGCGGGTTGAAGACATTGGTGAACACCACGCTCGGACCGCAGAACACATCGTCTTCGAGTGTCACCGCGTCATAGACCGACACATTGTTCTGGATGTTGACGTTGCGCCCGATGCTGACTTCATTGCCGATGTAGACGCCCTGGCCCAGAGCGCAGTCGGTACCGATGCGGGCGCCCGCACACACATGCACGAAGTGCGACACCCGGGTTCCCGCCCCGAGCTGCGCACCCGGGTCGATCACCGCCGTCGGATGAATCAGGCTCATCGGCTGGCTCGCCGATCACCGCGGCAGGGCATGCCCACGCTGGTGACACAAGCGGTCATCGTGCGGCGTCTGCAAATGCGTGTCCGGGCATGCGCCGGATTTTAGGCACGCCCGCTGCAGCATTGGTTGGAATGCCCCAACCTAAAATCACCCATCACACCGACCGCGCACTCATGACCTCAGAACACACCCCTTCCTCAGCCCCCGCGCCGATCACCACAGGCCCTGCTGCGGACGAGAACCAGCTGATCACCGAACGCCGCGAGAAGCTCGCCGCGATCCGCGAGTCCGCGAAAGCCAGTGGCGGTGTCGCCTTCCCGAACGACTTCAAGCCCGCGAACCGCGCCTCCGAACTGGTTGTGGCACACGGCGAGTGCAGCAACGAGGAACTCGAAGCGCTGAACCTCACCGTCAGCGTGGCCGGTCGGATGTTGTTGAAGCGGGTGATGGGCAAGGCCAGCTTCTGCACCCTGCAAGACGGCTCACTCGGCGCCACTGGCGGGCGCATCCAGTTGTTCGTCACCAAAGACGCACTGGGTGAGGCAGCCTACGAATCGTTCAAGCACCTGGACCTGGGCGACATCCTCGGCGCCGAGGGCCTGCTGTTCAAGACCAAGACCGGCGAGCTGTCGGTGCGCGTGGTCACGCTGCGCCTGCTGACCAAGAGCCTGCGCCCGCTGCCGGACAAGTTCCACGGCATGAGCGACCAGGAGCAGAAGTACCGCCAGCGCTACGTCGACCTGATCACCGACGACGCCGCCCGTGAGCGCTTCACCGCCCGCAGCAAGGCGCTGAGCTCGATTCGCCAGTTCATGGTCGACCACGGCTTCATGGAAGTCGAGACGCCGATGCTGCACCCGATCCCGGGTGGCGCGAACGCGAAGCCCTTCGTCACGCACCACAACGCGCTCGATCAGCAGATGTTCCTGCGCATCGCGCCCGAGCTGTACCTGAAGCGGCTGATCGTCGGCGGCTTCGAGCGTGTGTTCGAGATCAACCGCAGCTTCCGCAACGAAGGCATCAGCGTGCGGCACAACCCCGAATTCACGATGATGGAGTTCTACGCCGCCTACTGGAACCACCACGACCTGATGGACTACACCGAGCAGGTGTTGCGCCACGCGGCACGCGGCGCCACCGGTTCGGCCACGCTCAGCTATGGCGGCAAGACGGTCGACCTGGATGCGCCGTTCACCCGACTCACGGTGCGCGACTCATTGGTCGCCTACGCCGGCCTGAGCGCCGCTGAAGCAGGCGATATGCAGGTGTTGCACGCGAAGCTGAAATCGCTGGGCGAGGAACCGCCGGCGCACTGGAAGCTGCCCGAACTGCAGTTCGGTCTGTTCGAGGCGGTGGTCGAGGAACAGCTATGGAACCCGACCTTCATCATCGACTACCCGGTCGAAGTCAGCCCGCTGGCCCGCGCCTCAGACACCGACCCGTCGATCACCGAGCGCTTCGAGCTGTTCATCACCGGCCGCGAATACGCCAACGGGTTTTCCGAGCTGAACGATGCCGAAGACCAGGCCGCGCGCTTCCAGGCCCAGGCGGCCAACAAGGACGCCGGTGACGAGGAAGCGATGTACTACGACGCCGACTTCATCCGCGCGCTGGAAATCGGCATGCCGCCGACCGGCGGTTGCGGCATCGGCATCGACCGGCTGATGATGCTGATCACCGACAGCCCGAGCATCCGCGACGTGATCCTGTTTCCGTCGCTGCGCAAGGAAGGTTGAACGCGCAAGGCACAACACGATCAGCCTTGCTGATGACATCCTGCTGCCGCTTCAGCAGGTGGCGGCGCAGTCTCGAATCTGATTCAGCTGGGGTCTGAGGTTTCAAGTCTTCGCATGCGACGATGCTCCCTGCTGACGAGGGCGTGGGGGACATGAGCGGAGCCGGTCACCCCATGGCCTCGGCAGCACCGCAACCAGATTCGCATACGGACACCCGTTCGAGACATCCGAACGGGATTCGAGCGGAGTCCTATCTGTGCTTGAACACCGGCTTGCGCTTGTTCACGAAGGCGTCCATGCCTTCCTTCTGGTCTTCGGTCGCAAACAGCGAGTGGAACATCCGGCGCTCGTAACTGATGCCATCGGCGAGCGTGCCTTCAAACGCACGGTTGACGCACTCCTTCGCCATCATCACACTCGGGCCGCTGAACTCGCAGATGCTTTGCGCGGCGGCCAGCGCTACCGCCAGCAACTCGGCTGCCGGCACCACGCGTGACACCAGGCCGGCTCGCTCGGCCTCGGCCGCATCCATCATGCGGCCGGTCAGCACCATGTCCATCGCCTTGGCCTTGCCGATCGCTCGTGGCAGGCGCTGCGTGCCGCCCGCACCGGGAATGATGCCCAGCTTGATCTCGGGCTGGCCGAACTTCGCGGTGTCAGCGGCGATGATGAAGTCGCACATCATCGCCAGCTCGCAGCCACCACCCAACGCGAAACCCGCCACGGCCGCGACCACCGGTTTGCGGACGCTGCGCAGCGTTTCCCAGTTGCGGGTGATGAAGTCGCCCTTGTAGGCCTCCATGTAAGTCAGCGTCGCCATCGCGCCGATGTCTGCGCCGGCGGCAAACGCCTTCTCGCTGCCGGTGATGACGATGCAGCCGATGCCCTCGTCGGCATCAAAGGCCTGCAGCGCCGCGCCCATCTCGCTCATCAGCCCATCGTTCAGCGCATTGAGCTGCTTCGGCCGGTTCAGCGTGATCAGCCCGGTCTTCAGCGGGCCGTCGCCCACGGTGTCGATGAGGATGAATTCGTGGGGCATGGCGGTTCTCCGTAGACGGGGGTTCTGGGACCAACTTTAGGGCGTGTTCACTGGGTTAACTGCGGCCGCTGCTTGATCATCAGGTCGATGTAGGTCTCGGCGTCCTGCTGGATGCGGATGCGCACTGGCAGGTACTTCAGGCTGGGCGCGAACCAGACGGTGGCCGACAGTTCGTCACCCTTGCGCGACTCGCGGCGCGGCTGCAGCGGGATCGCGTCAACGGCGCCGAACGGGGTGTACACCGGCTCGGACTCGCGGATGTCGTAGGTCCACACGCTCATGCGCCGTGGCAGGGCCAATGGCAACTCGATCGTGCCCCCGGGCTTCAGCAGCTGAGGCTGCCGCGTGAAGAGGTAGGTGAGCTGCACAAACTGGCTCGCGGTGTCCTGCACGCCAGGCACGCGCTCGATGCGCTGTCCTTTGTTCAGCACCACCGAATCAGGCTCCAGCGTGACGCTGGCACGCTTGCGGTCCTTGAACGCGGCCTTGCTTTCCTCGTCATAGCGCTCCGGGGCCAGGCCGGCGTCGGTCAACTGCCCGTCGCTGCTCATGCGGCGCGAGTACAGCGGCGCGAACGAAGCACCGACAACCACATCCAGGTGCACCTGGTAGCGCTCGCCGACACGCACCCAGTCGACCTGCGCGCTGCCGTAGACCTCGCCGCGGAAGTTGCCGGTCAGCTCGTAGGTGATGCGGGTGGAAGGCGGCCAGCCGAAGGTCTCTGCGGTCGCCGCGGGAGCTGATGCCGGCGCGAGTGCGGGCGCAGCTGCTGCAGCCACCACCGGTAGCGACGCTGCAGGTTCTGCGGCAGCGGCGACCAACGGCAGGGCCGCGGTCGATGCGGCAAGCTCAGGCGCGGGCGCGGTGGCAAGCCGTTCGGCGGACTCTGCAGCCAGCAGAGGATCCGAGGCAGGCGCGGAGGCAGCCTCGGCGGGAGCCGATGCCGCCGCAGCCACCGGCGCGGCCTGCCGTGGAGGCCGCGGGGGCGCGGCGGGGGCTGGCGGCGGGGGCGCGGCCGCGGGTTCGGGCGGCGCGCTGAACGCCATGTCCTGCCCCGCCACCAGTTCGATGCGTGCGGGCTTCCCGCCTTGGTCGAAATCGATCAAGCTGTCCTTGATGCTGCGCACCACGCAGGCGTGCATCACCAGAACAGCAACGACCAGCGCCACGCCGCCCGCGATCCGCTTGCGGCCCGCCACCGGGGCTTGCGCCGTGGACATCATCGCGGTCGTTGAATTGGGACGGCGTTCAGCAGCCCAGCCAGGCGCTGCGCAGCGCGAGCGCGGCACGCGGGGCCTTGGCATCGGCCGTCAACGTGACCGCACCCGTCACATCGGTTGACTCGGGCACCTCCAGCGAGAGCGTGAGCAGACGCTGGTCGCGCGACACGAGCAGCGCAGCGGCCTGACCAGGCGTCAGCACACGCAGCACATCGTCCAGCCGGCGCAATCGCCAGTCACCGAGTGCCAGCACCTCGTCCCCAGCCGACAGCCCGGCACGGTCAGCGGCACCGCCGCGCAGCACATGAGTGACCTTGATACCGGTCAACGCGCTTTCACTGACGCGCACGCCCAGGCGCTGGGTCAGCGTGGCAGGTGACGTCTGCCACTGCACGCCGAAGCGCTGAAGCAACTCCTTCAGTGGCAAGTCGCTGGTGCCGTGCACCCACTCGCGCAGTTGGCGAGTCAGCGCATCGGCCTGTGCGGGGCCGGCGACCGCGCGCAGCACCTCGACGACATCGCCCTCGGTGATCGGGCCACCGGCGCTGCGTGTCCACAAGCCGCGCATCACCGCATCGAGCGTGGCCTGGCGGCGCGATCCGGCGGCACGCAAGCTCAGATCCAGCCCCAGCGCCACCAGCGAGCCCTTGGTGTAGTAGCTGATGGTCGCGTTCGGGGTGTTCTCGTCGCTGCGGTAGTACTTCACCCAAGCATCGAAGCTGGCCTGCGCCACGCTTTGCACCTGCCGCCCCGGCATGCCCAGCACACCCGTCACGGTCTTGGCGACAGCCTTCAGGTAGCGGGCCTCGTCGATCAGCCCGGCGCGGCGCAGCAGCAGGTCGTCGAAATACGAGGTGAAGCCCTCGAAGAACCACAGCAGCTCTGTGTAGTTCTCGCAGGTGTAGTCATAGGGCGCGAAGTCTCGCGGCTTCAGGCGCTTGACGTTCCAGGTGTGGAAATACTCGTGGCTGATCAGGCCCAGCAGCGTCACGTAGTTGTCGCTCTTTTCCTCGGAACGGGCGCTCGGGGCCGCGTTGGCAGCAAGCACCCGCGGCAGGTCACGTCGAGAAGCGATCAGCGCGGTGCTCGCGCGGTGTTCCAGCCCGCCGTAGCCGTCGTCGACGCAGTTGAGCATGAAGACATAGCGCTGAAACGGGACGTCGCCGCGCTTGGGCGCATCGCCGTGCCAGAAAGCGATCTCGGTCTCGCAGATGCGTTTCGTGTCGGCGAGCAGCCGGGCGCTGTCGAAGTCGGGCAGCGCACCGGCCACCACCAGTTCATGCGGCACACCGTGGGCCTTGAACTCGCCGCGCCAGAAGTTGCCCAGTTCGAAGGGGTGATCGACCAATTCGTCGTAATCGCGCGCTTCGAACACGGTGGCCGTGGTCGCCGGCATCGAGGTGGCAGACATCGACGTTGCAATGCGCCAGCCGCGCGGCAGCGAGCGCAGCTCGATGCGGTGCGGCTCGGCCTCACGGCCTTCGACACGCAGGCACAGGCTGGTGCCGTTGAAGAAGCCGCGCTGCGCATCCAGGAAGGCGGCGCGCACCGAGGTGTCGAAGGCATAGACGAGATAGGTCACCACCAGTGCACCGCGCCCGTTGCACTCGGCCTGCCAGGTCGCCTTGTCCAGCTGCGCCAGCGGCACCGCGCGACTGCCCTGCTTCGCTTCGAGCCCGCTCAGGTGGCGCGCGAACTCGCGCACCAGGTAGCTGCCCGGGATCCACACCGGCAGGCTCAGCCGCTGCGTGGCCCCGGGCTGAGGCACGGTCAGCGTGACGCGGAACAGGTGCGCGTTCGGGTTGTGGACGTCGATGCGGTAGGAAATCATGGGACGTGTCGCTAGAGGATCGGGAGATATCGAGTCGATGTTGCAGCGTCAGTGCCGCAGCTCGTCAGGCAGCGGGAACACGCCCTGGCAGGCGATGCAGACAAAAAGCTTGCGCCCGCCGAGCGTGGCGCGCTCGATGATGGCACCGCAATCACGGCAGGGCAGCTGGGCACGGTCGAACACGAAGAAGCGCGCGGCCTCGAAGCTGGCGCCCTGTTGACGTTGCGCTCGGTACAGCGCCATGGGCACGCACACGCCATCGGTGCGGAAACTTCGGTGGGTGATGTCGTGTACGGCCTTTGCCAGCCGATGCCGCTCGGCATCGCCGAGCTCGCCGAGTCGCCGCCACGGGTTCAGCTTCGCAACGAAGGCAATTTCGCTGCGCAGGTAGTTGCCGAGGCCGGCCAGCACCTGCTGATCGAGCAGCGCATCGGCGATGCGTCGGCGCGGAAACTGCGCCAGGCGCACGGCGATGTCGCGCGCCGTCGTCGCGTCGTCGAGCACCTCGGGGCCGAGCTTGGCGATATAGGGATGCACCGCTTCCTTGCCGTGGCGCAGCCAGGCGAAGTCGGTCGCGCTGTAGAGCACCGCGCGCTGAGCACTCGTTTCAAGCACCAGGCGGATCGCGCGGGTACGCAGCGGCTCGTCGGGCCGGTCAACCACCCACTCGCCGTAGAGCTGGTTGTGCGAATACAGCACATCGCCGGTGGAGAAACGCGTCAGCATCGCTTTCGAGCGCGCACTGACCGACTCGACGCTGGCACCGCGCAGTGCGCGTTCCATCGGTGCCAGTGCCGGGTGCGCCAGCGTCATGCGAACCGGCTGGCCTGCAATGCCACGGTGCACCGCTTGCGCCGCACGGCGGATCTCCGGACCTTCGGGCATGGCCTGTCGCAGCGATCAACTGCCGGCCGCGCCGATGAAGCAGGCCAGGCTGGCAACGACGGTGAGCCGGAAACGCAGGATGAGCCAGGCGCCAGAAAAGTGCACCGGGTAGACACGGCGATCCACCAGATAGCACACCACCAGCATCACCCCCAGCACCACCAGACCGGCATACGCAGGCATCACCACCGCGACCCAGGCCACCAGTGAGGGCACGACGCCCCAGACGAAGCGGGCGGGGTCGGCCGGCTGCGCACGAAAACCGAAGCCCCAGTGGATGCCGCCGAGGAACGAAACAATGACGCCGGCATAAGCAGACAAGGCCGCGGCGACATACGGATGCGCATCGGGCCGCACGATCCACAACAGCACCGCGCCGATCACGAACGGCAACAGGCCGGCGTAGGCCAGACGCAGAGTGGCCCGGTCCGGCTGGTTCGTCGATGCTGGCGTTGGCAGGGCCTGGGTGCGACTGCTCAAAAAAGCTCTCCGTTCAACTGCGTCTGAAGCGACCGTGATTGTCGCTTGACGCTCTCGTAGAAGACGCTGAATGACCGGCACATCGTCTCGGGGTTGGGCAGCAGGCGTGGTGCGGGCTGCAAGCTGGCGAGCGCAGCCAGCACAGCGTCATAGCCAGGCATCGGCGCACGCATGGCCATCACCATGCCCGGCCCCGGCCAGCTCGGCGCGCCAGCCCTCCACGGCACGGACGAGCCGAGGTCGCCGACGAACACCGCATCGGTGACCTGTCCCAGACGCCTCAGTACCCAGCGCCAGCGCGCTTCGCTCCACGGCAGCAAGGCATGCGAAGGCGTGTGGATCACGCCCAGCCGCCACGGGCCACCAGCGCCTGCACCCGAACCGCCTTCGCGCTCGCCCATGGCCCATGGCGTGACCAGCTCGATCTCGCGTCGCCGCGGCACGGCGCTGGCGACCAGTGGCCGTGTCGCTTCGGCCACCCAGTCAGCGTGTGGGGCCGCCCACAGCAGGGGCTCGATCACGCCTTGGTGCACGCCTGGTTCAGGTCCGACATCACCTTCGTGCCGCGCGATGCGCTCCAGTACCTCGTAATCCTGGTCGATCGCCGTGCCTTTGGCCCGCCAGTCCTTGAAGTTTCCGCGCGGCGCGTACTTCGCGACGTTGTCCGCATTGAACAGATAGGGCTTGCTGGAGAAGGTGCCAGCCACCCATTGCCAGCTCAGGTGGTTGCTCGGCACGTCGCCATCGAGCAAATGCCCGTACATCCAATCGGCCCCCGCGCGCCAGTGCACCTTGCGCAGGTGCACTGCGTAGCTCGCCAACCACATGCGCGCATGGTTGTGCAGGTAGCCGGTGGCGTAGAGCTGACGCACCGCGGTGTCGATCGCGGGCACGCCAGTGCGAGCTTCTCGCAAGTCGGCCGGCAGGTTGGAGGAATAGACGCCGGACCCTGCAGCGCTCGGTCGCATGTCGGTCAGAACCTGCTCGCCGCACCGCGTCCACACATGATGAAAGAACTCGCGCCAGGCGAACTCGAAAGTCAGTTTGTCGTCATAACCCAGCCGGTGCTTCTGCAGCACCCGGGCGACTGCAGTGCGCATGCCAATCACACCGTGGGTGAAGTAAGGCGACAACCCGGTGACGGAGCCATCGAGCGCATTTCGGGTGCGCGCGTACTCGCCCGGATGCACAGCATCGAGCCGGCGCAGCGCTTCAGCGTGCGTGGGCTCGAAGTTGAAGAAGTCTTGCAGCTGCGGAATCAACCGGGTTTCTTCGCAGACGCCAGCAATTGCTTCTCGAGGTCGTCGAGCTTCATCGCGCCTGGCACGCGCTTGCCGTCTTCGAACACCAGCGCCGGCGTGCCATTGATCTTGTGCTTGCGTCCGAGCGCCGCAGTGCGCTGCAGCGCCGAGGTGTCGCATTCGCCCATGGCTTTCGGCGGGAGAGCGCCATCGATCATCCAGTCTGCCCACACCTTGCCGCGATCCTTGGCGCACCAGATGTTGCGCGACTTGTCCGCCGATTCCGCCCCGAGCACCGGGTACAAGAAGGTGTAAATGGTGATGTTCTTGACCGATCGTGCTTCACGCTCGAACTGCTTGCAGAAGCCGCAGTTCGGGTCGGCAAACACCACCAGCTTGCGACTGCCATCGCCTTGCTTCCAGACGACAGCGTCTTTCAACGGCAGGCTCGCGAAGTCGATCGCCGTGAGCTTCGCAACGCGCGCTTCGGTCAGATTTGTGCCCGTCTTCGTGTCGAGCAGTTGGCCGATGATCAAGTAGTTGCCGTCGTCGTCGGTGTAGAAAATCCTGTCGCCCACACGCACTTCGTACAGGCCAGCCACGGGCAATTTGATGACTTCGTCTATCTTGCCCAGATCGGCAAGCCGCTCGGCGAGCGCCTTGCGGATCTCGGCTTCACCGGCGAGGGCGGGCGTGTTGGCGAAGATCGCCAGCGCCAGCGCCGCAGCAGCCTTGCAGCAGATGGTGCGCCGGCCAGCACGCTGGATGTTTCGAAGCAATGACGACGCCATGGGAGTAGCTTTCAGGTGAGCGAACGAAGTCGCGTTTGCGCGGCAAGTGCCGAATCAGGAATCCAGCGCCTGCGCGGTCAGCCAGCGCTTGATCGGCGTCAGCCGATTGACCAGAGTCAGGCCGCGGTTTCGGAGTTCCCGCGCCAAAGGCGCCGGGTGGGCAAAAAGTTGCATCAGGCCATCGGTGATCTCGACCATCGCGCGCGTGGGCAGCAGACGCTCGCGAGCGTAGCGACGCAACAGCTTCTCGTCGCCGAGTTCACGCCACGGCTCACGCGCCGCCATCACCGTGGTCAAGGCCACGACATCGGCCAAGCCCAGGTTCAACCCCTGGCCGGCCAGCGGGTGCACCACGTGGGCGGCATCGCCCAACAGCACCCAGCCGGGTCCGCACCAGGTGACGGCCTGCGCACGGGTCAGCGGCCAGGCCACGCGTTCACCGGTCAGCTGCAAATCGCCCGCGGCACCCGCAGTGGCCTGCATCAGCGCCGCATTGAACGCCGTGGGGTCCAACGCCAGCAAGGCGTCTGCGCGTGCGGCAGGCACCGACCACACCAGCGCATACGAGGCCAGCGGCTGCGGCGCATCGAACGGCAGCAAGGCCAGCACATCCGGCGAGCCAAACCATTGCCGTGCGGTACCTCCGTGCGGCAAGGAGCTGACCAGCCGCGCAGCCACTGCACGCTGTCCGTAGGGGCGACGATCCAGCGGCACGCGGTGCGCATCGCGGGTGGCCGACGACTTGCCTTCGCAGATGGCGGTCAACCGCGCAGTCGCAGCCTCGGCCTGTGTGGCCGTCACCACCGTGACATGCGGCGAAAAACGCACCGCCGCGGCCAGTTCACGTTCGAGCACGGCGGCGTCGACGATCCAGGCCAACTCACCCACCCGCTGTTGCCACGACGAGAACTCAAGCGCAGCGCCAGGCGCATCTCCCTCGACACGCATCTCGTGCACCGCGGTGGTCGCGTGAGCAGGCAGCGCGTCCCAGACCTTCAGGCCGCGCAACAACGCGATCGACGCCGCGTTCAGCGCAAAGGCACGCACATCGGGCCCGCGCGCGGGCCCGGCGTCATCGGCCACAAGCGCCACGCGCAGGCCGATGCTCGCCAACGACAGGGCCAATGCCGGCCCGACCAGGCCAGCCCCGCGCACCTGCACGTCATAGGGTTTCATCCAGCAGGATTGTAGGTAGCACGTGTGACCACACCGTGGGTGCGCAGGCACAATCCGCGATTCTCAGGTGGCATAGGGCCTATTCACCATGTCGATCTGGATTCGCCGTATCGCGCTCGGGGTGCTGGGCCTGCTGCTGGTGCTCGCTGCGGTGATCACCTGGCTGGTGATAGGCTTCGATGCCAACCGCTACAAGGGCGTCGCCATCGACTGGATGCAGACGCACCATCAGCGCACGCTCGCGATCAACGGGCCAATCGGGCTGTCGCTGTTCCCGCGGCTGGAAATCACGCTGGCCGATGTCAGCCTGAGTGAAGCCAACAAGCCCGACGAGTTCGCCGCGGTCGAACGCGCCGAGCTGGCGGTCGACGTGCTGCCGCTGCTGAACCGCGAACTGGTGATCGGCCGGGTGGCTGCGCGCGGGGTGCGTGCGGTCTATCTGCGCAACGCAGAAGGGGTGCGCAACATCGACGACCTGCTGAACGCCCCGGCCCCTGCGGAGGGCGGCCCCGGCAGCAAGAAGCCGCCACGGCTCGACGTGAACCGCGTGGCGCTGGAAAACGTCAGCCTGCGCGTGAAGGACGACCTGGCGCATCTGGCAGGCACGCTGGCCTTGAAGTCGCTGACGACCGGCCGCTTGCAGGACCAGGCCGAATCGCCCGTCGACTTCGAGCTGCAGATCGACCTGGCCTCGCCCGCCGTCAAGGGCGACATGAGCGGCAACACCCAGCTGAAGCTGGATCTGGCCACCAGCTCGGTCACGCTTCGCGACACCCGCCTCGCGTTCAACGGCGACGCCGTCGGCATGAAGGCGATCCGCGCCGCGCTGAAGGGCAACGTGGGCTGGGACGGCGCGGCATCGGCGATCGATGCCCAGGCACTGGAGCTGACGCTGGCCGCGACCGCAGGCGGCATGAAGATCGACGACAGCACCCTGGCCATCGAGCGGTTCGCCTTCAACCCGGCGGCCAAGGACATTGCGCTCTCGAAACTGGCTTTGCAGCTGAAAGGGACTCAGGATGCGCAGCCCCTGAATCTCGCGCTCACCTGGCCCGAGCTGGCCGCCACCGGCGATCAGATCAAGGGTAGCGCCTTCAGCGGGCGCCTTCAGCGCGGCGGCACAGCGCCCCTGGACGTGGCTTTCAAGAGCGCGGCGCCGACCGGCAGCTTCGACGCGCTGCGCCTGCCCGGCTTCGAGGCCACCCTCGACAGCCGCGGCGCACAGCGCCAGCTGGCCGCCACGCTCAAGGCCAACCTGCTGCTCAAGCAGGCGCAGGCCGCCGCCGGCGGCAAGAACGGGGCAGGCACGCCGGCATCGATCGCCATCGATGCGCTAACGCTGCAAGGCCTGATCCAGAACCCCGGACTGCAGCCGCTGAAGATCGACGCCAAGGGCAGTGCGAGCGCCTCCGCCGAACGAGCGTCATGGGCGCTGTCTGGCGACATCAACGGTGGCGTCTTCAATACCGACGGCACGGCGCTGCTCGGCGGCGCGGTGCCGAAGGTCAGCGCGAAGGCCCGCTTCGACACGCTGGACCTGAACCGGCTTCTTTCAAGCCCCGATTCGGCCAATGCGCCGGCCGAAGTTGGCGCGGCCCCTGCCAAGAATGCTCCCGCTGACGCAGCGGCCGACACCCCGGTCGACCTGAGCGCGCTGCGCAGCCTCGACGGGCAGTTCAGCCTGCAAGCCGACAACTTCGCCGCTCAGCGCTACAAGGTTGCGGCGGCACGCATCGATGCCACGCTGAACAGCGGCGTGCTCCGGGTGACGACACTGCAGGGCAAGGTCTGGGGTGGCAGCATCGATGCATCGGCGCTGGCCGAGGCCGCGACCGGGCGCGTTGGCTTCAAGGGCACGGCCAGCGGCATCAACATCAACAGCGCACTGAAAGAGATGGCGGCGAAGGACTGGATGGACGGCACCGGTCGCGTGACGATGGATATCGAAGCGACCGGCCGCAGCGTCAACGCGCTGAAATCGAAGCTGCAAGGCCAGATGGCGCTGCAGCTGCGCGACGGCGCGATCAAGGGCATCAACCTCGCGAAGAGCCTGCGCCAGGCCAAGGCGGCGATCGGTCTGCAG
>CANHNO010000003.1 GCA_947462065.1 Burkholderiales bacterium
CGGGACGAGCCGGTGCTGGAGCAACTCGAAGCCGCGGTGGGTGGCCGGCCAGTTGATGTCGTTGTGTCCGACCTCGCGCCAAACCTGACGGGCATCACCAGTTCAGACGATGCCCGCATCACCCACCTCGTCGAACTGGCGGTTGATTTCTCTGCGCGGCACCTTGTTTCAGGGGGGGCGCTGGTTTGCAAAGTGTTCCATGGCAGCAACTACAACGAGCTGGTCGCGTTGCTGAAGGCGAACTTTCGGACGGTGAAATCGATCAAGCCAAAAGCTTCGCGAGATCGTTCGTCCGAGACCTTTCTGGTCGGCATTGGGCTCAAGACGGCGTACAAAATGGTCGAAGTCCCTGCGAAGACCGCTTTGCCGGGATGACCTGGGTAACGATCACGTTCAGTGACCGCATAAACCACACAGCACTTGAGTCGCATAAACTCGGCACTACATATGCTAGACGTCGCGCCCGCTGTGCACGCCGACCCCGTAGTTGAAGAATTGGAGTGGCAGTGAACAATCAATGGTTCTCGAAAATCGCCGTGTGGCTTGTCATCGCCCTCGTGCTTTTCACCGTGTTCAAGCAGTTCGATCGCGGCACGACCTCTGGCAGCCAGATCGGGTACTCCGATTTCCTGGAAGAGGTTCGCAACAAGCGCATCAAGGCGGTCACGCTGCAGGAAGGGCCTGCGGGCACCGAGATCATCGCAACGACGACCGATGACAAGCGCCTGCGCAGCACCGCGACCTATCTTGACCGCGGTCTGGTGGGTGACCTGATCAACAGCGGTGTCAAGTTTGATGTCAAGCCGCGCGAAGAGCCCTCGCTGCTGATGAACATCCTGGTCTCCTGGGGACCGATGTTGCTGCTGATCGGCGTGTGGATCTATTTCATGCGGCAGATGCAGGGCGGCGGCAAGGGTGGTGCGTTCAGTTTCGGGAAATCCAAGGCCCGCATGCTCGACGAAGCCAACAACACGACCACGTTTGCCGATGTCGCGGGCTGCGACGAAGCGAAGGAAGAGGTCAAGGAACTGGTCGATTTCCTGAAAGACCCACAGCGGTTCCAGAAACTGGGCGGGCGCATACCGCGTGGTGTGCTTCTAGTTGGCCCACCGGGAACAGGCAAGACGTTGCTGGCTAAGGCCATTGCCGGTGAAGCCAAGGTGCCGTTCTTCAGTATCTCGGGTTCTGACTTCGTTGAAATGTTCGTCGGCGTGGGCGCAGCGCGAGTGCGCGACATGTTTGAGCAGGCCAAGAAGAGTGCGCCTTGCATCATCTTTGTGGACGAAATCGATGCCGTCGGCCGTCACCGTGGTGCGGGCCTTGGCGGGGGCAACGACGAGCGCGAGCAAACGCTGAACCAGATGCTGGTCGAAATGGACGGTTTCGAGACCAATCTCGGTGTGATCGTGATGGCGGCGACCAACCGTCCGGACATCCTGGACCCGGCGCTGCTTCGGCCAGGCCGCTTCGACCGCCAAGTCTATGTAACCCTGCCGGACGTGCGTGGTCGCGAGCAGATCCTGAACGTGCACATGCGCAAGGTGCCAGTGGGGCAGGACATCCGTGCCGACATCCTGGCACGTGGTACCCCGGGCTTCTCGGGCGCCGATCTGGCTAATCTGGTCAATGAAGCCGCCTTGTTCGCCGCGCGGCGCGCGGGTCGAGTCGTTGAGATGATGGACTTCGAGAAGGCCAAGGACAAGATCATGATGGGGCCTGAGCGCAAGTCCATGATCATGCCGGAGGAGGAGCGCAAGAACACGGCCTACCATGAGTCCGGTCACGCGTTGGTGGCTCGCCTGATGCCGAAGACCGACCCGGTGCACAAGGTGACGGTGATTCCCCGCGGCCGTGCGCTGGGCGTGACCATGCAGCTACCCGAAGGGGACCGCTACAGCCTCGACAAGGAGCGGATGCTGTCTACGATCTCGGTGCTTTTTGGCGGGCGGATTGCTGAGGAGGTGTTCATGAACCAGATGACCACAGGCGCCAGCAACGACTTCGAGCGCGCCACACAGATCGCCCGCGATATGGTCACCCGCTACGGCATGACCGATGAGCTGGGCCCGATGGTCTACGCAGAGAACGAGGGCGAGGTTTTTCTGGGCCGTTCAGTGACCAAGACAACCACGATGTCCGAGGAAACGATGCGCAAGGTGGATGGTGTGATTCGCCGCATCATCGATGAGCAGTACCTGATTGCGCGAAAGCATATCGAGGACAACAAGGACAAGATGCACGTGATGGCGAAGGCGCTACTGGAGTGGGAAACCATCGACAGCGACCAGATCGACGACATCATGAATGGCAAACCGCCGCGCGCGCCCAAGGACTGGACCTCCTCGTCCAGCCGCTCCAGTGGTGGGCCTCAATCCCCCGTGCCCTCGGACAGTGCACCAGCTGCTGCCTGACGATCTCTGGTTGTCATTTCACGGGGCTTCGGCCCCGTTTTCATGGGCGCTGACTTTTTCAGATGCCTGAAGGTGTCGATTTCGGCATGTCATGCACTGGCAAACCACTCACCATCAGATTGATCTCTGCGTGCCCAGGGTCATGGGCATCGTCAACACTACGCCCGACTCCTTCGCGGACGGTGGGCAGTTCTCGAGTTTGGCCGAAGCCATCGATCATTGCCGGCGTCTGATCGACGCCGGCGCCGACATCCTGGACATCGGAGGCGAGTCGAGCCGGCCAGGTGCCGAGCCGGTGTCATTGGACGAAGAGCGTCGGCGGGTGCTACCAGTTCTTGAAGCGGTGTTGGCGATGGGACACCCGGTGTCAATTGACACTACCAAGCCTGCCTTGATGACCGAGGCCTTGACCTGGGGTGTCGACATCGTCAATGACATTAATGCACTCAAGGCGCCAGGCGCGCTTGAGGCAGTCGCTGCCCACCCGGCCTGTGGGATTTGCCTGATGCACATGAAGGGCGATCCGACGTCCATGCAGTCGCAAGCCCGCTACGACGATGTGCTGGCAGATGTCGCGTCGATGCTCCGAGGTCGTGTCGACGAACTGACGGCTCGCGGTATTGCGACCGAGCGCATCGTGCTTGATCCTGGCATAGGCTTCGGCAAGACGGTCGAGCACAACCTGGAACTGTTGCGCCGCCAGCGCGAATTGCTTTCGCTGGGTCGGCCCTTGCTGGTGGGCTGGTCGCGCAAGTCGACCCTGGGCGCACTGACTGGGCGCGCAGTCGGTAATCGTTTGGCCGCCAGTCTTGCCGCGGCCTTGGCGTCAGTGCTCAACGGTGCCAGCATCGTTCGCGTACACGATGTCGCTGCCACGGTCGATGCATTGAAGGTTTGGCGCGCGGCGGGACTGCCGATAACCAAGGCTACCCTTGATCAATTGCAATGAGAGCCCAGCAACCATGACCAGAGTTCATTTCGGCACCGATGGCATCCGCGGCACTGTGGGCCAATCCCCGATCACGCCGGACTTCATGTTGCGTCTTGGCCATTCCGTCGGGCGTGTTCTCAAGGCGTCCGATCCCAAGCCTACGGTGCTGATCGGCAAGGACACACGCATTTCCGGCTACATGATCGAGTCGGCACTGGAAGCAGGCTTTGCCTCGGCAGGGGTTGATGTGCTGCTCACCGGGCCGCTGCCCACGCCAGGCATCGCCTACCTGACGCGCGCCTTGCGGTTGAATCTGGGGGTGGTGATCAGCGCCTCGCACAATCCATTCCCCGACAACGGCATCAAGTTTTTCTCCGCACGTGGGGAGAAGTTGCCTGATGAATGGGAGGCGCGCGTCGAATCCTCATTGGACCAGCCTCCGCAGTGGGTCGCCTCGGCTGGCTTGGGCAAGGCGCGCAAGCTCGAGGACGCGCGCGGTCGTTACATCGAATTCTGCAAGGGTACCTTTGGCAGCGAGCTGTCGCTGAAGGGCCTGAAAATCGTCGTCGATGCTGCGCATGGTGCGGCGTATCACGTAGCGCCGGCGGTGTTCCACGAACTGGGCGCCGAAGTCGTGGCCATCGGCTGCAGCCCAGATGGGACCAACATCAACGCCGGCTTCGGTGCAACCGCGCCCGCGGCGCTGGTTCAGGCGGTCAAGGAACACCGCGCAGATTACGGTGTCGCGCTCGACGGCGATGCTGACCGCTTGCAATTGGTCGATGCGGCAGGCCGTCTTTACAACGGTGACGAACTGCTCTATGTCATGGTGGCAGATCGCCTTGCACAAGGCCAAACCGTGCCCGGTGTGGTGGGCACCTTGATGACCAACTTGGCGGTGGAGTCCGCGCTGCGGCAGCGAGGTGTAGAAATGGTGCGCGCGCGCGTTGGCGACCGTTATGTGCTGGAAGGCCTGCTGGCTCGCGGCTGGAACCTCGGCGGTGAGAGCTCAGGCCATCTGCTGGCGCTCGACCGTCATACCACTGGAGACGGAATCATCAGCGCGCTGCAGATTCTGCAGGCCGTGTGCCGCAGCGGCATAGCGCTGGCCGATCAGTTACGTCCGGTAACGCTTTTGCCGCAGGTGATGATCAATGTCCGTTTGCCTGAAGGTCTGGACTGGAGCCGCCACGAAGCGTTGCACCGCACGCAGCGTGAGCTCGAGACCGAACTGGGTGCCTCGGGTCGTATCCTGATCCGCCCCTCAGGCACCGAACCACTGCTGAGAGTCATGGTCGAAGCCAGCGACCATCAGGTCGCCGCCCGCTGTGCGCAACGGTTGGCTCAGACGCTGGAGGTCTGAGCCAGCTTCACGAGTTCACTTCTTGACGGGGGGAATCAGCACCGTGTCGACGATGTGCACCACACCGTTCGAAGCTTCGATATCCGCAGTGGTAACTACCGCGCTTTCGACCGTCACAAACGTGCCCGACCGGTACAGCGATACCGGAGCGCCTTGCACGGTCGTGGCCGGGCCGTTCTTGACATCGGCCGAAGTCACCTTGCCGGGCAGGACGTGGTACGTCAGCACCGAAATCAACAGAGCCTTGTCCTTTGACAGCGCGTCCAGCGTCTTGGCTGGCACGGCTTTGAAGGCATCGTCAGTCGGCGCGAACACCGTGAAAGGCCCAGGCTCCTTGAGCGTCTCCGTCAACCCTGCGTCGTTGATCAACTTCGTCAGCGTCGACAACTGCGGCGTGGCGGCCGCGGTTTCTACGATCGACTGTGGCCCAGGTGCAGCAGTGGCGCAACCGCTCAGGATGACTGCCGTGGTCAGGGTCAAGCTCATTGCTAGCTTGCTGAAATACATTAATAGACCTCCGATTCGGGTTGGTTTGGGGTATCTGTGTTGCATGGCGCCCAGCGTCGCTAAGCTCACGTATGCGAGGGTATGGTCAATTTGTGACAAATAGGTGACTTCGGGGTGACGTGACCCGATCGCGTTGCAAAAAATGATACGGCTGTTGAAGCATGACTTTGGGGTGTTCGAATTGTCACCAAGATGTCATATTTCCCTTCTAACCTCTCTAGTGATCAGTCTTCGCGCGCCGCGCTCACAGAAAGGATTCGAAATGGCCGTTGTTACGAACCGAATTGCATCGATCGCCGTTGGTCTGCTGGCTGCAAGCAGCCTCGCCAGCGCGCAGAGCGTCACAGGTGCAGGCGCAAGCTTCCCTGCGCCGATTTACTCCAAGTGGGCGGACTCATACAACAAGGCGACGGATGTTCGGGTGAATTACCAGTCTGTCGGATCCGGTGCAGGCATCAAGCAGATCACTGGCAAGACGGTGGACTTCGGGGCTTCCGATATGCCGCTCACGGACGAGGCGCTCGCCAAGGATGGGTTGGTTCAGTTTCCCACCGTTATCGGCGGGGTGGTGCCTGTAGTGAATATCAAGGGTATCGAGCCGGGCCAGATCAAGCTGACCGGCCAGCTGCTGGGCGATATCTACCTGGGAAAGATCACGAAGTGGAACGACCCTGCTCTCGCCGCGTTGAATCCGGGGGTTCCTTTTCCTGATGCGACTATCTCTGTGGTTCGTCGCGCCGACGGTTCAGGCACGACCTTCATCTTCACGAACTATCTTTCGAAGGTAAATGCAGAGTGGAAATCGAAGGTTGGTGAAGGCACCGCCGTGAACTGGCCAACCGGCGCGGGCGGCAAGGGCAATGAGGGCGTTTCGGCCTTCGTGGCGCGTCTGCCTAACTCGATCGGCTATGTCGAGTACGCGTACGTTAAGCAGGCAAAGTTGACCCACACCTTGCTGAAGAACAAGGATGGCGAGTACAGCGCACCCGATGATGCGGCCTTCAAGGCTGCCGCTGCCGGTGCAGACTGGTCGAAGAGCTTCTATCAGGTGTTGACGGACCAGCCTGGCAAGGCCACGTGGCCGCTGTCCGGCGCAACGTTCATCCTGATGCACAAGGTGCAGGACAAGCCCACCCAAGGCTCGGGTGCTCTGAAGTTCTTCGAGTGGGCCTACTTGAACGGCGACAAGGAAGCGGCTGCCCTCGAGTACGTTCCCTTACCTGATTCGGTCAAGGCGCTGGTGCGCAAGCAGTGGGAACAGATCAAGGATGCGTCTGGCAAGACCATCGCATACAAGTAACTGAAGTGCCTGCCATTTCTTCTCTCGGAGGGCGCCGCAGGCAGGGCGGCTTGCTCCGAGGGAACCCGACGGAGGACCCGTGGCCGCAACACTTCCAGCATCCACAAACGACAAGAACTCCATGATGCGGTCAGAGCAGCAGGGCATTCCGCCACAGAGAAAGGGCTCCTCGCCCTGGATAGACAAGCTGTTCTCGGCGCTGGCGCATGGGGCGGCCATCCTCACCCTGGGCCTCCTGTTCGCGATCATCGTTTCGCTTGTCATCGGAGCGTGGCCAGCCATAGCCAAATACGGTCCCAGCTTCCTGTGGCGCAGCGAGTGGGATCCGGTGCAAGACAGCTACGGCGGTCTCGTGATGATCTACGGGACGCTGATGACTTCGTTCATCGCTCTCTTGATCGCCGTGCCGGTGAGCTTCGGCATTGCGTTGTTCCTAACCGAGTTGTCACCGAATTGGTTGCGTCGACCACTGGGCGTAGCGATCGAGCTATTGGCAGCGGTGCCGTCGATCGTCTACGGCATGTGGGGGTTGCTGGTCTTCAGCCCGGTGCTGTCGACCTACGTGCAGCAACCACTGCAGAGGCTGTTCGCGGGTGTTCCTTTCCTCGAAGAATTTGTGTCGGGCGCCCCTGTGGGCATCGGCCTCCTGTCTGCCGGGATCATCCTGGCGATCATGATCATCCCGTTCATCGCGTCAGTGATGCGAGATGTATTCGAGATCACGCCGCCGATGTTGAAGGAATCCGCGTATGCGCTCGGGTCCACTACGTGGGAGGTTGTGTTCAAGGTCGTGCTTCCGTACACCAAGACCGGTGTGATCGGCGGAATCATGTTGGGCCTGGGTCGTGCGATCGGCGAGACCATGGCTGTGACGTTCGTCATCGGCAACTTCAATCAACTCAACAGCCTGTCGCTGTTCGAGGCTGCCAACAGCATCACCTCGGCCCTCGCCAACGAGTTTGCCGAGGCGGGTCCGGGCCTGCATCAGGCCTCGCTCATCTATCTGGGGCTCGTCCTGTTCTTCATCACCTTCTGCGTGTTGTCGCTGTCCAAGATACTGCTCTCACGCCTTGCACGCAATGAAGGGAGCCGTTCATGACCGCCATTGATGCTCTTCAGGCGTCGAAGATCGCCAAGCACAACAGCCGAAAACGGGTCAATGTCATCGCGCTGGTGTTGTCGATGTCGGCCATGGTGTTCGGGTTGTTCTGGCTCACCTGGATCCTGTTTGAAACGGTCCGCTTGGGGATTGGTGGTCTTTCGCTATCGCTCTTCACTGAAATGACCCCGCCGCCGCAGGCAGACACCGGGGGCTTGTTGAATGCCATCGCTGGCTCGCTGGTGATGGTGGCGCTGGCCACGTTCGTCGGCACCCCAATCGGCATTCTGGCGGGGGTCTACCTTGCAGAGTTCGGGCAGAAGACGATGCTCGGAAACCTCACGCGATTCATCAACGATATTCTCTTGTCGGCGCCTTCGATCGTGATCGGTCTGTTCATCTACACGGTGGTTGTGGCGCCGATGAAGACTTATTCGGGCTATGCCGGTGTGCTGGCGCTTGCGCTCATCGTCATTCCCGTCGTCATTCGCACGACTGAAAACATGCTGGCCCTGATTCCGAGCGCCTTGCGGGAAGCCGCCTACGCGCTCGGAACGCCCAAATGGAAAGTGATTCTCAGCATCACGCTGAAGTCGGCCCGTGCTGGCGTCATCACGGGCATCTTGCTGGCGGTAGCACGAATCGCCGGTGAAACAGCGCCGTTGCTCTTCACTGCGCTGTCCAATCAGTTCTGGGCGTCGAACCTGAACGGCCCCGTGGCGAGTCTGCCCGTCACCATTTTCAAGTTCGCACTCAGCCCCTATGAGAACTGGCAAAAGCTGGCTTGGGCAGGCGTCTTCCTCATCACGCTTGGGGTTCTCTTCCTGAACATCCTTGCGCGCGTTCTCTTCCGACACAAGAGCTGAAGCCGGGACCATTCGACATGACACAAGAGAAAATCAAGATCTCGGTCAAGAACCTCAATTTCTACTACGG
The DNA here is from genome assembly GCA_947462065.1 of Burkholderiales bacterium. Lineage (GTDB taxonomy): Bacteria > Pseudomonadota > Gammaproteobacteria > Burkholderiales > Burkholderiaceae_C > PBB1. The sequence continues at coordinate 8,548 of CANHNO010000003.1, forward strand.
CAAGTTCCTTGCACTGAAGAACATCAATCTCGAATTACCCGAGCGCAAGGTCACCGCCTTCATCGGGCCGTCGGGATGCGGCAAGTCGACCCTGTTGAGAACGTTCAACCGAATGTTTGAGCTCTACCCCGATCAACGGGCAGAAGGTGAGATCCTCCTGGACGGCGAAAACATCCTCAATTCGAAGCAGGACGTGTCGCTCATGCGCGCCAAGGTCGGCATGGTCTTCCAGAAGCCGACGCCTTTCCCGATGTCGATCTACGACAACATTGCCTTCGGCGTGAAGCTGTTTGAAACCTTGCCTCGCGTCGAGATGGACGAACGTGTCGAGTGGGCCCTGAAGAAGGCTGCTCTGTGGAACGAGGTGAAGGACAAGCTCGGCCAGAGTGGTTCGGGCCTGTCCGGTGGCCAGCAGCAGCGTCTTTGCATTGCGCGCGGCATCGCGATCAAGCCCGAGGTGCTACTGCTCGACGAGCCGTGTTCGGCCCTCGACCCGATCTCGACCGGCAAGATCGAAGAGCTCATCCACGAACTCAAGGATGACTACACGGTGTTGATCGTCACGCACAACATGCAGCAGGCTGCGCGCAGTTCCGACTACACGGCGTACATGTACTTGGGCGATCTCGTCGAGTTTGGTCCTACGTCCGAACTTTTCATGAAGCCGAAGAAGAAGGACACCGAGGACTACATCACCGGACGTTTCGGTTGATTCGTCTCACAGATCACGCAGGGAGTCCCCATGACTGATAAACACCTCTCCACGCAGTTCGACACTGAACTCAGCGGCATTTCCACCCGCGTGCTCGAGATGGGGGGTCTTGTCGAATCGCAAGTCGCGCAAGCGGTCTATGCGCTCACAAATTTCAGCGTCGAAACCGCCTCGCAGGTCCTCGTGCTGGAGGAGACCGTCAATGCGATGGAAGTGGAGATCGACCGCGATCTGTCGAGCATCATCGCCCGACGCCAACCGACCGCGCGCGACCTGCGCCTGCTGATCGCGATCAGCAAGACCATCGCGAACCTGGAGCGCGTCGGTGACGAGGCTGCCCGCGTCGCGCGTACCGTGCAACGGCTGATCAGCACCGGCGTGTCGAGCCGCCTTCGCATGCCGGTGGCCGACCTGAAGTTTGAGTCCGAACTGGCCATTGCGCAGCTTCGAAAAGCCCTTGACGCCTTTGCACGTCTCGATGTCGACAAGGCATTGGAGGTGCTCAAGCAGGACGACCAGATTGACCAGGAGTTTGAAGGCCTGATGCGCAAGCTCATCACCTTCATGATGGAAGACCCGCGCACGATTTCATCCAGCATTGACTTGGTGTTCGTGGCCAAGGCCATCGAGCGTGTTGGTGACCACGCGAAGAACCTTGCGGAACAGATCATCTACATCGTCAAGGGGACGGATGTGAGACACAACTCCATCGAGGAAGTCGAGACCCTGGTGCGATGAATAACGCGTCAAGGAGCCCAAGATGAGCCGTGTACTGGTCGTGGAAGACGAGTCAGCGATTGCCGAGCTGATCTCCATCAATCTGCGTCACGCCGGCTACGACGTGACGATTGCATCGGATGCCGATCAAGCGCAGATCGAAATCGACGGCGTGCTGCCCGACTTGGTCGTGCTGGACTGGATGCTGCCCGGCCAGTCGGGGTTGGTGCTGGCCAAGCGCTGGCGCGGTCAGGTGCGAACCCGCGAATTGCCAATCATCATGCTGACCGCTCGTGCCGAAGAGGGCGACATGATTTCCGGGCTCGATGCCGGTGCCGATGACTATTTGACCAAGCCGTTTTCGACCAACGAACTGCTGGCACGCATCCGCGCTGTGCTGCGCCGTAAGGCGCCAGAGGCGCTGGATACCCTGGTTGACGTGGCTGGCCTGAAGCTCGATCCGTCGACGCGGCGTGTGGCCCGTGACGACCGCGAGGTCCGCATCGGGCCGACCGAGTTCCGGCTGCTCCATTTTTTCATGACGCATCCAGAGCGGGTGCACAGCCGCGGTCAGTTGCTCGACCGAGTGTGGGGCGACCACGTTTTCATCGAGGAACGAACGGTCGATGTGCATGTGAAGCGCTTGCGTGAAGCCCTGGAGCCGGTGGGTTGCTCGCGAATGATCGAGACTGTTCGCGGCGCGGGCTATCGCTTCACGCAGCAGGTGCAGACACTGTCGAACTGATTTGAACGAGCGTCACTGAATGGGCTGGCTTTTACCCCGCTTACTGGCCGCTACGCTGAGTGTTGCAGTAGCCGGTTGGGTGGGTTGGCTGATCGGTGGTGTGCAGCAATTCCCGCTGCTCGGAGCGTTGGTGGGTGCCGTGCTTGGAGCGCAAACGTATGCGCTTATGGATGCGTTGCGCGGCCGACAGTTCCTGAAGTGGCTGCAAACTCGGGCGGATGTTGCTCCGCCGCGGGACAGCGGCCTCTGGGGCGAAGCTGGCTATCGCGTCGAACGCTCAGTGCGCACACTCGAAGAAAAGATAGGCCGCGAGCAGACCCGCTTGGACCAGTTCCTGTCGGCCATCGAAGCCTCTCCAAACGGCGTCATGATGCTCGATGTCAATGACCAGATCGAGTGGTGCAATTCGGTGGCGGCTGACCATTTCGGCATCGACCCGCAGCGCGATAGGTTGCAGCCGATCACCAATCTGGTTCGTGCGCCAATCTTCGTCGCGCACCTGCAATCGGGTCAATTCGATGAGGCGGTCAGCTTTCCAGCGCCTGGTTCCCGAGGCACGATCTCGGTGCTGATCAAGCCCTATGGCGATGCGATGAAGCTGGTGTTGTCGCAAGACACCACCGAGCGAGAGCGCAGCGACAGCATGCGGCGCGGTTTCGTGGCCAATGTGTCGCATGAGATCCGCACACCGCTGACGGTGCTTTCAGGGTTCATCGAGACGATGTCCAGCCTCCAGTTGACCGAGGTCGAGCGGCGTCGCGTCATTGAATTGATGGCTCAGCAGGCTCAGCGCATGCAGCACCTTGTCGGCGATCTCCTGACGCTGGCCCAACTTGAAGGCAGCCCGCGCCCGCCGGCGGACCGCTGGGTGCCTGTGCAACAGCTGTTGACGCAGGTGCGTGCTGCTGCCGAGGCCCTGTCGGCAGGGCGGCACACCTTGGTCTGCGATAGCGCCAAGAAGCCTGAAAGGAGCGGCTACCTTATCGCTGGCGCTGAGCAGGAACTCCACAGTGCGATTGCGAACCTCGTCAACAATGCGATTCGATACACGCCAAGCGGTGGCGCGGTGCATGTTTCCTGGCTCGTCAGGGTAGATGGGGTCGGTGAACTCGAGGTTCGCGACACGGGCATTGGGATCGCCAAAGAGCATCTACCTCGGCTCACTGAGCGCTTCTACCGCGTGGACGGCAGTCGCTCGCGAGACACCGGTGGCACTGGACTGGGCCTGTCAATCGTCAAGCACGTGGTGCAGCGACATGGGGGCGAGCTTGAAGTCAGCAGTGAACCGGGGAATGGTTCGAGCTTCAAGCTGGTGTTTCCAGCGGCCCGTGTGCGGATCGCGAACTCACCGATCGAGTCGGAGTCGACCGCATCGCAACCGGGTGAGGATACTGCGCTCGGCATGGCTGGCTGATCCGGCCAGCATGTCCCTGTTCAACGCGCCAGCGGCTCGGATGCCCGGATCGCAGTGCGTTTGTAGATCGCCACCCACTCGGTGCGATCGGTGGGTCGGGTAACACGGGCGACCAGCGCCCAGCCTGGCGGCGCGGGATGCTTTCCAGACTTCAATTCTGGTTGCAGCAGGTAGGTGCAGCGGGTGTCAGCTTCGCCCGACAGGCCATCGACACGATAGCCGCCGAAGTACTCCAGGGATGCCCATACGCTGCGAGGTAGACGAGACGCCGCGATGCAGGCATCGGGCGGCACGTGCTGGGCCACGCGTTTGACGAGGGGGCGCAAACTGCGCGCGTAGTCCAGCACCGGAAGCATCAAGGTCATCAACAACAGCCAGCACAGCGCGACACCGCTGGCCGGCAGCACCAGACTCTTCCAGAGGGCATGCTGGTTGCGTCCGGTGCGCCAACGCACCAGCCACAGCCAGGCCAAGCTCCCGGCGGCTGCCAGGGCCAGCGCAATGACCGAGAACTCAGAGACGAAGCCAGGCGCCAGCTTCACCACGTTCTGCGCAGGGCGCACCGGGAAGCCGATCTGCAGTGAAGCGTAGATGACCCAGAACGCGATGGCGCACACGCTGAAGAAGAACACCGAGAACCAGTCGACTGCCGCAGCTGTACTGCGTTTGAGTGTTGGCAACGCAAAGGCAGCCAGCAGTGCAAACGCCGGCAGTGAAAGCATCAGGGCACGGTCCTGCCCTCCCATCACGACACTTGCCACGGCCGTCACCGTCGCGCAGCTCAGTGGCACCGCGATGTGTCGGTTCAGTATGTGGCGGCGCCACTGCCACAGCGTCCACAGCGCCATGGGCCACACCGGCCACAAAAACCAGAGCCACTGCCGTGCGACTGCGGTCACGCTGTCGAGCGTCCGATAACTTCCCGCCTGCCAGGTCCACAGGCCGGAGGCAGTCGCCAGTGCCGCCGTCAGTAGCGTCGCGCTTACAACCCATGGCATGAAGCGTCGCACGTTGGGATAGGCCGATCGGCCGCACACCAAGCTGCCCGCCAGACCAAGCGCGAGCGCGATGCTTGGTGCGCCGCTGCCAGCCAATGCCGGCAGGCCGATCAGCACGGCGAGCTTCGCGCTCCAGTTGCGGGATGGACTGGCCGCCATCGCATAGGTGTAGAGCGCCACGCAGGCGAGCTGGGTCAGCTCAGGCGTCGTCTCGTGTCCGAGTTGCAGCAGTCCCAGGGTGGCGATCAACGCGAGCAACGCGCCATCGGCCATCGCTCTGGCGTAATCGACCGGGTCAGCCTCACCGCCAAAGGCAAAGGGCAGCGGTTGGGCTGCTTCGGTGCGTGCCAGGTGGTAGGCGGCGTACCAGGTCAGAGCCAGGACCGCGATCAGAAGCATCGCGAAAGGCAGCCGTGCCGCCAGCGCCGGGTCGACCCAGGGGCTGAGCAATCTGATGAAGATCGCGCCCAGCCAGTAAGGCACGGGTGCGGGGTCGGCTGTCACACCACCCACGTTTGGCATCCACCATGACGATCGGCCATCGGCCATGCTGACCATGTAGCCGAATGCGGTCACATCGGCGTTGCGCCACGGGTCACGCCCAAAAAGTCCCGGCAGCACGTAGGCGGCGCAGAACAGCAACAAGGCCCAGCGTGGCAGCCGTTGCACGGCACGCTGCGAAACCAGGGCGGGGTTCAGTGAGGAATGGACCATGTAAAAAAAGGCAGCCGAGGCTGCCTTTCTGGACGTGCGGGTGTGTGAGCCTGCTTACTTCTTCAGGTGCGCAAACTTGTTGCGGAATTTCTCAACACGGCCGCCGAGCGAGTCGACGCTCTTTTGCGTACCTGTGTAGAACGGATGCGATTCGCTGGTGGTTTCGAGCTTGAACAGCGGCACTTCACGGCCATCGTCCAGCTTAATGGTTTCCTTTGCCGTGGCGCAAGAGCGCGTGACGAACTTGAAACCGTTGGACAGATCGACGAAGCAGACGTCGCGGTAGTTGGGGTGGATGCCGTCTTTCATTGGAGCCTCTGAGCTGTGTTGCGGGAGCCACGTCGAACGACTCGACGCACTTGCCGGTGGAGGAAAGCCGAAGAGTATAACTCTCGACGATCTGTCCTACCGATGAGCTTGCAAGCTCATCGGCATTCGCCAGGCGTCGATTCAACCCGCAGGGGTTGTTTGACGCCTGGACTCATCCACCTCGACGCATCATGTCAAAGAAGTCGTGATTGGTCTTGGTGGACTTCATCTTGTCGAGGATGAACTCCATCGCCTCGATCTCGTCCATTGGGTAGAGCAACTTGCGCAGGATCCAGGTCTTCTGCAGGATCTCCGGCTTGAGCAGCAATTCTTCACGACGAGTACCCGACTTGTTCAGCAGGATGGACGGGTAGACGCGCTTTTCGGCCATGCGGCGATCCAGATGGATTTCGCAGTTGCCGGTGCCTTTGAATTCTTCGTAGATCACCTCATCCATCCGGCTGCCGGTATCCACCAGCGCGGTTCCAATGATGGTGAGGGACCCGCCTTCCTCGATATTGCGCGCTGCACCGAAGAAGCGCTTCGGGCGTTGCAGGGCGTTCGCGTCGACGCCACCTGTCAGAACCTTGCCGGAGGACGGCAGCACATTGTTGTAGGCGCGGGCCAGACGCGTGATCGAGTCAAGCAGGATCACCACGTCCTTCTTCATTTCGACCAGGCGCTTGGCGCGCTCGATCACCATTTCAGCAACCTGAACGTGGCGCTGTGCTGGCTCGTCGAAGGTGGAACTGATGACCTCGCCGCGCACAGTACGCTGCATCTCGGTCACTTCCTCGGGGCGCTCGTCGACCAGCAGAACGATCAGGTGCGCTTCGGGGTAGTTCGCGACGATGGCGTGCGCGAGCTGCTGCATCATCACCGTCTTGCCGCTCTTCGGTGCCGACACCAGCAGCGCGCGTTGGCCCTTGCCGATCGGTGCTATCAGGTCAACGATGCGTGCGGTGATGTTTTCGTCCGACTTGATGTCGCGTTCCAGCTTGAACTGCTCTTTGGGGAAGAGCGGCGTCAAGTTCTCGAACATGATCTTGTTCTTGCTCTCCTCCGGCGTCAGGCCGTTGACCTTGTCCACCTTGACCAGCGCGAAGTAACGCTCGCCGTCCTTGGGCACCCGCACCTCTCCTTCGACATCGTCACCCGTGTGCAGATTGAAGCGGCGGATCTGGCTGGGGCTCAGGTAGATGTCGTCGGTTGATGCCATGTAGCTGGCGTCAGGTGCGCGCAGAAAACCGAATCCGTCAGGCAGCACCTCCAGCACACCGTCGCCGAACACCTGCTCTCCGCCCTTGGCACGCTTCTTCATGATCGCGAACATCAACTCCTGCTTGCGCAGTCGGGTGACGTTTTCGATCTCCAGCGCCTCGCCCATCGTGATGAGTTCGGAAACGTGGAGCGCTTTCAGTTCAGACAGGTGCATGGAGACATAACCGGAAAGGTGAACGGACGTACGAGTAGGTGATATGCCGCCCTCTGCCAAGGGGCCAGAGCCAAGCGCAATCTGAGTGAGTGCGCTGTAGGGCCGAAGGGCGGGGGTGGGCCGCCGGTTTGTCGTTTGGCGGTATCGCTGGTGCGCCGCAACCCGAGAATGAGATTTGTGGCGACTGAATGGGTGGGGCGGGGAGCCTCACCCAACCAGATTAATTATAGGTTGCCGTCTATGAAGGCTGTCAACTGGGCCTTCGTCAGGGCACCCACCTTGGTCGCCGTCAGGGCCCCGTCCTTGAACAGCATCAGCGTCGGAATGCCGCGAATGCCATATTTGGCAGGCACATCACGGTTCTCATCCACATTCATCTTGGTGATCTGCAGCCGGCCATCGTAGGCCTTCGACACTTCGTCGAGGATTGGCGCGATCGCCTTGCAGGGGCCGCACCATTCGGCCCAATAGTCCACCAAAACGGGCTTGCTGGATTTGATGACGTCACTCTCAAAAGACGCATCAGACGTGTGTGTGATCAGTTCGCTGCTCATGATGGATCCTCGGTACGAGCGGGCCCGGAGGTGGGCGACAAGGCACAATGATTTTGACACATTGGGATCCACGCCCCGAGGCGGAAGGCTCAGCGCCACGCCTCTTTTCCTGTCGCCGCGATGACGAAAATCTTTCTTTGGGATGAGCCCGGCGACCCCTGGCCTGCTGCTATATCGGCAGCCGTGAGCTGGGCCGACGAACATGGGGTCTCGCTTCGGGATGCGGTGTTCCTGGTGCCCTTTGCCCAGCACCTGCCGTTGGCGCGCAAAGCCTGGGCAGCTTCGGATCGGTGGATGCCACGCGTCGAAACCACGCAGACCCTGGCTCGCAGCATCGCACCCGCCGAGCCGCCGTCGGGTGACGACATTCGCCTCGATACCGCGCTGGACACGCTGACCGCGCGCCTGCTGCTGCGCAGCCAATCGTCTTTCGCCGCCTGGCTGCGCCGCGATCCCCGTGCCTTCGATCAGGCGGCCCAGACGTTGGCGCAAACGGCACATGCCATCGCACGCGCATTGGCTGATTTGTCGCCATCGCAGCGCGAGCGGTATTGCGTTGCCGGCAGAGCCGCTCTGGGCGCTGTCGGCGGCCTTGGTGGCAGCGAGCGTCATCTGGCGCGCCTCGCATTCGAGTGGGCTGCCGCGACGCCAGTGGCAGCGACCGATGTGCTGTTCTCGTGGCGGCCTTCGGCCTGGATTGTTGTGCAGGCCGGTGGCATCGATGCGCTGACCCAGCGGCTGGTCGAGGAAGGGGCCACCCCGGCCTTGTGGATCGATGCCGACCCGCCCGGACTTGATCCCATCCTCGCCGCGGCACCCAGGACGCAGGTGCAGATCCAAGTGTGCAGCGGCTTCGAGGACGAGGCGCAGCGCGTCGCTGCGCAGGTACTGGCCGATCTGGTCCTCCATGGCGCGCCGGTCGCGCTGATCGCGCAAGACCGGCTGCTGGCCCGCCGGGTTCGGGCCCTGCTGGCCCGACAGGGCGTGCCATTGCGAGACGAAACCGGCTGGGCCTTGTCGACCACCCGCTCGGCAGCAGCCGTGATGTCGATGTTGCGAGCGGCGTCGCCGACCGCCACCGTGGATGACGTGCTGGACGCGATCAAGTCATGGCCGGCGGCCGTGGGCGCATCAGTCGACTGCACCGCGATGGCCGAACTCGAAGCGACGTTACGCAGTCAGCATTGGGCGCGACCGGAGGCCGTGAGCACGCAACGCCTCTCGGCTGGGGCTGCCACTCTCTGGGAGTTGGCGGCCCAGGTCACCGAGCCGTTGCGCGGCGCGGGCGCACAAACACTCGCCGCCTGGAGTTACCGCTTGCGGTCAGCACTGGAAGCCAGCGGAGTGGCGGCGATGTTGGCCGCCGACGAGGCGGGTCAACCAGTCTTGTCGGCATTGCACCTGAGCGGCACCGACCTCTCGGCCGCCCACCCGGAGACCCTGGCGCTTGCCGATTACGCACGCTGGGTCGATGCAGCGCTCGAGAACTCTAGCTATGTGCCGGCGTCGCCCGAGGCGCCAGCGGTCATCGTTCTGCCTGCGGCGCGTGCGATGCTGCGGCCCTTCGCGGCTGTTGTCTGGCCTGGCGCTGACGAGAAGCGACTTGGTGCGGCCCCGTCCCCGCACCCACTGCTCAACGACGCTGAAGCCGAGACGCTCGGTTTACTGACTGCCGCGCAGCGCCGCGATCGCGAGCTCATCGCCTTTGCGCAGGTGCTGCGCGGCGCGCCGATAACCTTGATGCGACGCACCGATGACGAAGGCGAGCCGCTGTCGGCCAGCCCCTGGCTCGAACGGCTGCTGTCGGCGCTGAGGCAAGCCGGACGGAAGCCTCCCGCGCAAGCAGCCGACATGCGTATCGAACAGCTGGTGCCTTCGCATCCGGTCGCGCGTCCGATGCCGAGCGCGCCGACGCTGCTGCCGGCTCGCCTGAGTGCCAGCGCCTGCGAGGCCCTGCGTGCCTGCCCTTACCGCTTCTTTGCGCTGCGCATGCTGGGCTTGCAAGCCGCCGACGAACTTGACGGTGAGGTGGAGAAGCGCGACTACGGCACCTGGCTGCATGCCGTGTTGCACCGCTTTCATCTCGCGCGCCCACTGCCCCGCGAATCCAGTGCGGACGTCAGTGCGCTGGCTTCTGCAGCGATCGAATCGCAGGCCGAGCTGGGCTTGACCGATCCCGATTTCCTTCCGTTTTCCGCCACATTCGAGCGCTTCGTACCGCGCTACATCGATTGGCTGCAGCAGCGCGACCGCGACGGCGCGCAGTGGCTCGACGGCGAGCGCGACTGGACGGTGTACCCCGAGGTCTGGCATGGCACCGCGATGCACGGCGTGATCGACCGCATCGACAGCGTTTCGGCGCATGACACGGCAGACAGCGACGGGCCGCTGACGCAGTTGATCGACTACAAGACTGGTTCCACCCAAAGCCTGCGTGACAAGGTGAAGCAACCACAGGAAGACACCCAACTGCCGTTCTACGCAGCGCTGGCGATCGAGCAGGGTCGGTCGGCGGGCGAGATCGGCCCGCTGGATGCGATCTACCTGTCGCTCGATGATGCGAAGCAGATCGTCGAGTTGCGTCACCCCGACGTCGCACACAGCGCGATGTCACTGGTTGAAGGCCTGGGCCACGACCTGGCGCGCTTGCGTGGTGGTGCGGCTCTGCCCGCTTTGGGGGAGGGCGACGCTTGTGAACGCTGTGATGCGCGCGGGCTTTGTCGGCGTGATCAGTGGGCCGACGTTCCGGCCGCGGGCGCATCGCGTTGAACGCGCCGACTGCCATGGCACAGCCTGCCTACCGCGTCGACGGCGCGCTGGTTGACGCCGATTCGTTCTATGCCATCGCTTGCGATCCGCGCCGCCATGTGGTCGTGGAAGCCTGCGCCGGTGCAGGCAAGACCTGGATGCTGGTCTCGCGCATCCTGCGCGCGCTGATTGATGGCGCCGAACCGCAGGAAGTTCTCGCGATCACCTTCACCCGCAAGGCTGCTGGCGAAATGCGCGAGCGCCTGAACGATTGGTTGACTGCCTTTTCTGCCGATGTGGGCACCGATGCCGATCGCACCCTGGCCTTGCAGCAGCGTGGCCTCGATGCCGCCACAGCGCAGGCACTGGTGCCCAGGCTGGCAGGGCTGCAACAGCGCCTGCAGCAGGCCGGCAGGTCCGTCGAGATCCGCACCTTCCACGCCTGGTTTTCGCAGTTGTTGAAGGCAGCACCGCTGGACCTGCTGATGGAACTGGGCTTGCAGCGCGATGCGCAGATCATCGAGGACATCGCAGACCATGAAAGCGAGGTGTACCGACGCTTTCATGCCACGGTGGTTGTCGATGAGGTGCTTCGGGCCGATTACCACCACCTTGTGCAGCAGCGCGGGCGTTCGCAGTTGCGCAAATGGCTGGATGCGGCCTGGGCCAAGCGCGTCGAGATCGAACTCGCCGATGCGGCAGGCACGCTCGAATCCAGCGTCGCGCCGCCGGCGGCTCCCGGGTCCGCGGTCGATCCCACGGCCCACCCGACGCAGTGGGTGCAGTCATCCGATTTGCGGAGAACGCTGCAACGCTGTGCCTCCACCATGGGCGTGGCCGGCGGCAAGAAGGCTGTTGAAGCGGCACGCGCCATCGAGGCGGCACTGACGATGGAAACCTCGTCGGCCCAAGCGGTGTTCGAGGCGCTGTGGTCGGCGCTGTTCACCAAGACCGACACACCGCGCAAGGGCCTTGGCGACAGCGCGGAACAGCAGGCCGCGGTCGATCTGCTGACCGCTCTTCGCGCGGCAGTGGCGCAGCGCGAGGCGCGCGACGAGCATCTGAGGATGGTGCGACTTTCGCGAGCGTTGTTCGCTGAACTGGCGGCCTACAAGCGATCTCGCGGATTGGTCGAGATGGCCGATCTCGAGCGCTGTGCGGTCGCGCTGCTCGGCGACTCGGCGCTGTCGGGCTGGGTGCAGGAGCGGCTCGATGCGCGGGTTGGCCACCTGCTGATCGACGAGTTCCAGGACACCAGCCCCCTGCAGTGGCACGCACTCGCGGCCTGGCTCTCGGGTTATGCCGGTGCGGGCGGCGGCGCCAGTGGACAGCGTCCGCCCAGCGTGTTCATCGTGGGTGACCCGAAGCAGAGCATCTACCGCTTCCGTCGCGCTGAACCCAAGGTGTTCGAGGCGGCGCGCGATTTCGTGAAGCAAGGTCTGGAAGGCAGCGTGCTCAGCTGCGACCACACGCGGCGCAATGCGCCCGAGGTGCTGGCGGTCTTGAACACGGTATTCGAGCAGGCTCACGGTGAAGGCCAGTTCGCCGGCTTTCGGGCGCACTCAACCTCACTGGGCTCGGTCCCCGGTGCGGGCGTCAGCCGCCTGCCCCTGGTGCTGCGCGAGACCAAGGAGAGTCAAGGAGTCGAGGTCAATGACACCTGGCGCGACACGCTGACCGTGCCCCGTGTCGAGCCTGAGCAGCGGCTGCGTCAGCAAGAAGCCGATGGGGTTGCAGCGGCGGTGCAGGAGGTGCTGGCCGGCGGCGTACCCCCTGGCGAGGTCCAGGTGCTGTGCCGCAAGCGAGAGTCGCTGCGGCTGCTTGCGTCATCGCTGGCGGCACGCGGCGTGCGCTGCGCGGCCGTCGAGGAAGCCCTGCTGCTGGAAGCACCCGAGGTGCGCGATCTGGTTGCCGTCCTCGATGTACTGGCCTCGCCCGGCCATGCACTGTCGTTGGCGCAGGCCCTGAAGAGTCCCATCTTCGGTTGCAGCGACGACGACCTGGTGCGACTGGCGAGCGCGGTGGTCCATGCCGCCACCTCATCCGACACCGGAGCCCCATCCGTGGGCCTGCGGCTGGAAGATGAGCTGGAGGATCAACCCCAGGCGCCCGATGAGTCTCCACGTCGCCGCAGTGATCCACTCGGCTGGTGGCGTGCGCTGCACAGTCTGCCCGCACCGAGCGATGCCTTGCGCCGTGCGCGAGAACTGCTCGCCTCGTGGCACCAGGCCGCCGGGGTGCTGCCGCCCCACGATCTGCTCGACCGCATCGTGGGCGAAGGCGACGTGATGTCCCGCACATTGGCTTCTGTGCCGCCGGCGCGTCGCGTGGCAGCGCAGGCGGCGATCGAGGCCTTGCTGATGCAGTCGCTGACGCTGGATGGCGCGCGTGGTGCCACGCCGTACAGCTTTGTGCGGGCGCTGCGGCGCCGTCGTCTGACCATCACCACGCCCGCCCAGCCTGATGCGGTGCAGTTGCTGACGATTCACGGTGCCAAGGGGCTGGAGGCCGAGGTCGTGTTCGTGATGGATACACATCCCGAGCCGCCAAGACCCGAAAGTGCGTCCCTGCTGGTCCACTGGCCGGTGCATTCCGAGCACCCCTTGACCTGTGCCTTTGTCTACGCTGAGTCCAGGTGTCCGCCGTTGCTGGCAGCGCTGTTCGCAGAGGAGCAAGCGGCGCGGCGCCGCGAGGAGCTCAACGGCCTCTATGTCGCGATGACCCGCGCCAAGCACCGGCTGGTGATCAGCGCCACCGAGCCGCACGGCAAGGCGGCGCTGCCGTCGTGGTGGCATCGGCTTGAGCCGCATGCGCACCACTGGCTTCCCGCGTTGGCGGACCCCATGGATCACGGAACTGACCTCCCGCCGGCGCGTGTCCAGTTGCTGCCGATCTGGTGCGCCCCGCCGTCGACCGTGGCTGCCGCGCGAGCCGAACACGACAGCTCGAACGGTGACAACGAAGCCAGCCTCCTCGGCCGCGCGGTGCACCGCGCGCTCGAATGGGCTGCGTGTCAGGACGTCCCGGGCCACATCGCCTTGGACGCGCTGTGCATCGCTGCGGCCCGGGAATTTGGCGCCGATGCGGCCGCCGTGCAGCGGGTGGCCAGAGCGATCTTTGGCAGCCCGGCATGCCAGCCCTTCTTCGATGTGCGAGAGCTGATCTGGGCGGCCAATGAGGTCTCCGTGGTCGACGCTGGTGAGTTGCTGCGAATTGACCGCCTTGTGCATCGCCGCGCGGTTGATGGCGAGGCCGAGACGTGGTGGGTGCTGGACTACAAGCTCAGTCACGCCCCGCATCAACTCGACGCCTACCGCCAACAGCTGTCGCGCTACCAGCGTGCAGTGCTGCGATTGCAGCCAGGCGCAGTGGTCCGGTGCAGTTTCATCACCGGCGGTGGCGCGTTGATCGAGCTGGACTGAGCGCCTGGCAGCTGCGCTGCAGGCGCCTCGTGGCGCCATTCGAGGGCAAAAGCACCGCAAACGTCCACGATTTCACGGCTTGGCGCGGACGGGAGGGCGTTTCCAATAGGGAGCATCCGACAACCCTGAACATGACCCAAGCGGCGTCTTCCCCGGCCAACACACGACCGAGCTCTCTCGGCCGCAATTTCGGCCGCTTCGAGTTATTGAAGCTGCTGGGCAAGAGCGACGGCAGCATGGTCTGGCTGGTCCTCGATCCTCAGCTCCAACAGCAACTGATGCTGACGCTGCCCAGAGTGCAGCCCGTCGACGCAGCCGCGCTTGAACGCTGGCTGAGTCAGGTGAAACAGGTCGCTCGGCTGGACCACCCGAATCTGGTACGGGGTGTCGAGGTCGACATCCAGGAGCAGTGGCCGTATCTGGCCGCTGATCGTGCCCGTGGCGTCACGCTTGGCGAATGGCTCACTGAACACCCGAACCCGTCGCCGGTCGAGGTCGTGCGCTGGGTCTGCGAGGTCCTGGAAGGCCTCGCGTTTGCGCACGAAGCCGGCGCGGCGCACCACGATCTGCAACTGCACAGCCTGCAGATCAGTGAGTCTGGCCACATCCAGGTCATGGCCCTGGCCACCGCGAGCAATCAAGGTACGCCAACGAGCGACCCAGCCAAGCGCGGTGCCGATCACGCAACGCTGGTCGAAGCCGATACCCTGCGCGCGCAGCGAGAGGCTGCCGAACGCGATGTGCTGGCCTGCGGCCTGCTGCTGCACCAGCTGCTGAGCGGCGCCGCAGTGTTCGACGAACCCGACATCTCGAAAGCCCTCCGCCGTCTGCCGCCCTTCGGTCGCGAACTGGTTCGCCTGCCGTGGAACACGGTGCACCCGATTCCCGAGGCCCTGCGCGCCATTGCCAACCGCAGCACGGCAGGGCAGGCCAGGCAACGCTACCTCAGCGCTCGTACCTTCCTGCGCGCGCTGCAGGGATGGCTGGAGGCCGAGGCACTCGGCCGCGATGGTCCGCTCGAGCTGATGCTGGACCGCCTGCGCACCGTGGGTGCCTTGCCGGCCTTGGCTGGCCTGAGCGGCCGCGTCGAGCGTCTGGCGGCCATGGACGGTCACCACACCGAGGAAATTTCACGCCACATCCTGCGCGACATGGCATTGACCTTCGAGCTGCTGCGTGAGGTCAATTCGGCGCAGGTGCAAGCTCTGCAAGCGTCGGGATCGGCGCCGGTGCTGACAATCCGCAGGGCGATCGCGCTGATTGGCTTGAACGGTCTTCGACAGGCCGCCAATGGTCTGAGGCAGTGGCCCGGTCCGCTCTCGGAAACCGGCGCACAGGCCTTGCGTGCTTTGATGGATCGTGTCCGTCTGGCGGGCTATACCGCGCAGGCCCTGCGGCCAGCAGGCTACGACGCCGAGGTGGTGTACCTGGTGACGGTGCTGCAGAACCTCGGACGCCTCCTGGCGCAGTACCACTTTCCCGATGAGTACGAGCAAATCCGAGTGCTGATGCGCAGCCTGCCACCGCCAGCCGATGCGCCGAAGGGCACGGCGCCCACACCGGGTTGGCGCGAATCGGACGCCTCGTTCGCCGTGCTGGGCATCGACATCGAAGCGCTCGGCTCGGCGGTGGCGCGACACTGGGGTCTCGGCGACGAGATGCTCCACATGATCCGCCGCCTGCCGGCAGATCTGCCGGTGCGCACGCCGGACAGCGACATCGACGTGCTGCGCATCACCGCGAGCGCGGCCAACGAGGCGGTCGACGCTACCTCGGGCTCGTCTGCGGAGACGGGCGACTCGTCGGCTGCCGCAATCAAGGCTCTGCGCGGCGGTGACCCTCGTCAATCGGTCGCGATGCGCTATGCACGCAGTCTCAGTCTGACACCGAAGATCGTGCAGGAGGCCCTGGCGGCGGCTCGCGATGCCCTGCGCACCGGCGAGCCGATCCAGACAGCCGCACCGCGCGAGGAGTTGTCGCCTGTGACTGAAAGCCCGACCGTCGCTTCCAACTGACATGACGGCCCCCATGCTCACGGTGTCCGCTGCCGCCCGAGGTGTCGCTCTGTGCATTCGTCGTGTGGCGGCGACATGGGTGTGATGACTGGCGATGCGATCACGCCCCAGCGACTGAGCCGATTCGAACTGCGCCGGGTGCTGGGCCAGGGGGCACAGGCCAGCGTCTGGCTGGCATTCGACCCGCACCTGGAGCGTGAGGTCGCCGTGAAGATCATGCGGCGCAACGGTCTCGGCGGCACTGGGGAAGACGTTCAGTGGCTGCACGAGGCGCGCAGCGTCAGCCGGCTGACCCATCCCAACATCGTTCCGGTGTTCGAAGCCGATGTCCACGAGGGTCAACCATTCCTGGTCTTCGAGTACGTGGCCGGCCACACTCTGGCCGAGGTGTTGCGCGCCCAGGGCGCCTACGACCCGCAACAGGCCGTGGCAATCGGCCTGGACATCCTCAGCGCGCTGCAGGCTGCCCACGAGGCGGGCCTGGTGCATCGTGACCTGAAGCCGTCGAACGTGCTGATCGATCCTGCTGGCCGAGCACGGGTGATGGACTTCGGCATCGCGGTGAAGGTCAACGACGCGTCGCATGCCAACCGTGTGGTCGGTACGCCGGGCTATCTGTCTCCCGAAGCAGCGCTGGGCCTGTCGCCCACGCCGGCGATGGATGTGTTTGCCGCGGGTCTGGTACTGGCCGAACTGCTGGCTGGGCGGCGCGTGATGGTGGAGAGCGATGCGAACCGCGCGGTACACCGCGCCATCAACGAAGATCTGGCGCTGCCCGAGTGCACCGGCCCCGAGGTTGACGACAAGCTGCGTGCGATCGTGCTGCGGGCGATGGCCCGTGACGCTTCACGGCGGTACGCAAGCGCCGCAGCCTTCAGCGAAGCCCTGCAGGCATGGGCACAACCCGCCGTGGCCGCTGGCACTACATCAGCCGCCGCCGGCAACGGCACGCTCGACTTTCTGCTGCGGCGCATGCGGCACAAGAGCGATTTCCCCGCGCTGTCGGATGCCGTTTCGCGCATCCAGCGCGTGGCGACCTCGGAAACCGAGAACCTCAACAGTCTGGCCAATGAAGTCCTGAAAGACGTGGCGCTGACCAACAAGCTGCTGCGGGTCGTCAACACTGCCAGCTATCGGCATGCCGGTGGGGGCAGCATCAGCACCATTTCACGCGCTGCGGCGCTGGTCGGCTTTGCCGGCATCCGCAACATGGCGCTCAGTCTGGTGTTGCTGGAACACATGCAGGACAAGGCCCATGCCAACCTGCTGAAAGAAGAGTTCCTGCGCGCGCTGCTGGCGGGCACGCTGGCCAGCGATCTGTGCGCCTCGGGGCGCGAGACCGAGGAGGCCTTCATCGGCTCGATGTTTCAGAACCTCGGCCGCCTGCTCAGCGAGTTCTATTTTCCTGACGAAGCGCGACAAGTGCGGAGCCTGCTGATTCGTGGTCTGGCGCCCGGCGAGGCGCCACGGGCGGGCGCTGAAGAGTCGGCCTCGGTTCAGGTGCTGGGGCTGAGCTACGAAGCGCTCGGGGTGGGTGTGGCGAAGTCCTGGGGTCTGCCTGACAGCCTGCAGCGTTGCATGCGCAAGCCTGCTGGTGATCCGCCCTCCCGCACGCCTGAAGCCTCTGCTGAGCGACTTCGCTGGCTGGCGATGGCTGCCAACGAACTGACCGACACCCTGCTTCGCACAGACCCCGCTCAGGCTTCGGCGGCACTGGCGCACACCGCCGAACGCTATGCGCGCGTGCTCGGTCTGACCGCCAAGCGAATTGCCGAAGTCACGGCCCACGCTCGCGTCAAGCTGGCCGACTCGGCGCGCGCCATGAGCATCTCGGTCAGCAGCACGTCGCGCGCCATGCGTTTGCTCGCGCCAGTGTCGAACCAGGGCACCACCTTCGCCGTGGGCGAGGTGCAGATCGTCGGCACCGATTCGCTCTCGCCGCATGAGTTGCAGGCCATTCACGCCATGCAGACCGAGGCCTTCGACGCGACCGTCATCAGCCCGCCGACCGCCACATGCCCGGCGTCCGACATCCTGGCTGCCGGCATTCAGGACATCACCAATTCGATGGTCGAGGACTTCAAGCTCAACGAAGTGCTGAGGATGATCCTCGAGACCATGTACCGCGCCTTGGGATTTCGCCGCGTGCTGTTCTGCCTGCGCGATCCAAGGACAGACACGCTGACAGGACGCTTCGGACTGGGCGACAGTGCCGCCGCCGCCGCGGCGTTGTTCAAGGTGCCGTTGAAGGGTGGCAACGATCTGTTCGCCGCGGTATGCCTCAAGGGTGCAGACACGCTGATCCGCGATGCAGGCACGCCCGCGATGACAGCGCGCTTGCCAGTCTGGTACAGGAAGACGCTGAACGCCCCTTCGTTCCTGCTGCTGCCTTTGCTGATGAAGGGCGCCCCGTTTGCCATGATCTATGCCGATCAGGCAGAAGCGGGCGGCATTGAGCTCGATGAGAAGGAACTGTCTCTGCTGCGCACTCTGCGCAATCAGGCCGTGATGGCATTCAAGCAGTCAAATTGAATCTGCGACGCGGTTGCGCACAGTGCGAGCGCGCGCATGTCTGGCATGGTCTGAAGCTCAGCGTTGGCTCAAGTCTCGGTCTGCGGAAGCGCGTGCACCTGCGCCGAAGGTTCACCGATGAGCGCCAGGAACCCGGCCAGTTCTCGAGGCGGGCCAGAGGTGAAGAACGTCGTCGCGGCCAGAGCGCTCTGAGTGCTCCCGGGCGACGCCGGGAGCACACGAGAAAGCTGGCTGGCGATGGCTCCTGAGGGTTCGACGATCGTGACCGCGGGCCCCGCAATCGTGGCAATCGCTTCAACCAGAAACGCATAGTGCGTGCAGCCCAGCACGATGGTATCGGCGCCCGCATCGAGGCCAGGTCGAAGGTAGGACTCCAGCAATTGCTGCGTCACGGGGTCATGGAATCGACCCCGCTCGACCTGATCAGCCAGACCCGGGCAGGCCTGCAAGATGACGCGTGTGTCCGCGCCATAAGTACTGCAGAGACGTGCAACGGACGGGCTGCGGATCGTGTTGCTGGTCGCCAGCACCAGGACGACCTTGGACCGGCTGACCTGGGTGGCCGGCTTGATGGCGGGTTCCATCGCGACGATGGGCAGCGTGTACATCTCGCGCAGGCTCTGAACTGCGACGACGCTGGCGGTGTTGCAGGCGATCACCAGCGCCTTGGCGCCGTGCTGATTCAGGAATCCGGCAATGTCGCGGGCGCGGCTTTCGACAAAGGTCGCCGGCCGATCACCGTAGGGCGCGTGGCCACAGTCGGCCACGTAGATGAAGGACTCCCCGGGAAGCTTCGCCTTCAGTGCTCGCAGCACCGACAGGCCACCGACGCCAGAGTCGTAGACGCCGATCGATGCCTCCCTGACCACTGGATTCGGCATGGGCGTCACTGCGCAGGCCCGGCGTCAAAAGCTTCCACCGGGGCCAGCTTCAGAAGTTCGTGTGCGTCCGCCAGTGATCCCATCAGCCACTGTTCGATTTCAGACGACTCAAGGGGAATCACCGAACGTTTGTCCTGCTGGTCGGGCGTCAACTTCGGATCGGGCTTGTGCATCCTCCGCATCAACGCGTGTGAGTCTGCATTGATCGTGAGCATCGTGTAGCTCTCGATCATCTCGCCGGTTTCCTTGTCGATCCAGGTGTTCCACAGGCCAGCGAGTCCCCATGGCCGTGCATCGGTCCGACGGAAGCGCCACCAGACATTCCCGCCGGATTCCCAGTTGGGTTCATCGAAGGACTCCGCTGGGATGATGCACCGCTGACCCCGTGCCCATGACTGCTTGAATGAAGCCTTGTGGGTCATCTCTTCGGACCGCGCGTTGCAAGTCGAGTAGGGCAGCTTCGGTGATTTCGCAAACCAGGGGATCAATCCCCAGTGCCCTATGACCAACTCGCGTGCCTTCCCCTCGCTTTCCGCTCGAATGAACGCGCCGGGACGACTTGGGAACACTTCCGTGCGCGGCCAGGCAAAGGGGTTGCTGCGTCCGACCTGCCATGCGCGCTCGATGGCGGCCTGATCTGGAGAGATGTAGCGGGTGCACATCTGTTCAGTCTAGGGTCAGCAGCCGTGCAGAGGACAGATACCCTGCACGGGACCTGTCAGGCTTCAAACCTGGAGGGTGACGAGCCTGACCCCGGCACTGGTCACAACGGTTGGGGCTGCTTCGTTCCCGACCTGACCCGGTTGGCCGCGCTTCCATGCGGGGAGGCCCGTCGAGGACGATTGTAGGTGCCGGCGATGCTCGCGCCCGACTGAAGGTCAGCGCAGTTGCAACGCGTCGTCACCGAACTCGAGCCCTAGCGGCTCGATCAGCAGGCGCTTGGGGCCGGCTTCGATGCGTCCGGCTATGCAGGCGCGCACGCCTTGCGCTTCGGCCACGGCCACCGTGCGCTCGGCCTGGTCGGCTGGCACGAACAGCGCAAAGCCTGCTCCCATGTTCAGCGTGCTGTAGGCCTCGAGGTCGTCCTGCTGAGCATGGCGCTGGATGAATTGGAGTACCGGAGGCACCTCTGGCACGGTGTGGATGCGGTAGGTGTGCGCCGCAGGGTGCCGAAGCAGCTTGCGCCAGCCGTGGCCTGTGATGTTGGCGCAGTAGTGGGGCGTGATGCCAGCCTGGTACAGCGCTTCCGTGACGGGGGAATAAAGCACCGTCGGTGCGAGCAGCGCGTCGCCGTAGGTCAGGCTGGACACGCCGGGCTCGACCAAGGTCAGGTAGCCCTCGGACAGCCGCTCGACCAGCTTGCGCGCGAGGCTCAGGCCGTTGGCGTGGATGCCGCTCGAAGCCAGCAAGACGATGGCGTCGCCGGGGGCCAGGTGATCGCCGACCGACAGCCTTGTTTTCGGGTTGATCAGCCCGGTGCAAGACGCCGCCAGGTCGATGCGGCCGGCTTCGACGATGCCCGCCAACGCAGGCGTCTCGCCGCCGCCCCAGGCCACGTTGCATCGATCGCAAGCGGCCTTCCAGCCAGTGACCAGTGCCTGCGCGCGTTGGGCATCACCGAACCATTCGGAGCCGCCGGCCGCCCAGTAGGCCTGCACCACCAGCGGTGTGGCGCCGACGGTGATGAGGTCGTTGATCGCCATCGCGATGGTGTCCTGCGCAATCGCGTCGTAGTAACTGCGACCCGTGAGGCGCTGCATTTCGTCGGCCACCAGCGATTTCGAACCCAGGCACTCGACGATGCTCGCCAGGTAGAACGGGCCGACGTCGACCACATAGGCCGATTCGCCACGTGACGCGGTGACCTCGCTGAAGCCATGCGCCCCGAGGTGTGCGCCGGTGGCGGCGGCTGCGCGCTGGGCAGCGACCTTCAGCGGATCGATCAGGTCGTAGTTGACGCCCGATTGTTCGTAGCTGAGCGTGCCGTGGTCTGGCGCAGAGGGTGATGTGATGGTCATGGGGCAGGGCGAGTGAGCCGCGGGGACCGCGGGACCGCGGCTTGAGGCCGCAGCAGAAGTTGCCTCCAGATTATCCGGCAGCCCCTGAGTCGGGCGGAGGAACCGGCTGGCGGGCTTCTAGAATCGATTGATGAGTTACTTGGTGCTGGCCCGCAAATACCGACCGCGCAACTTCGACACGCTGGTCGGGCAGGAGCATGTGGTGCAGGCGCTGTCGAATGCGCTGACGCAGGGGCGACTGCACCATGCCTACCTGTTCACCGGCACGCGCGGGGTTGGCAAGACGACGGTGTCGCGCATCCTCGCCAAGGCGTTGAACTGCACAGGTGCTGACGGTCAGGGCGGCGTCACCGCTCACCCCTGTGGCGTGTGCAATGCCTGCCGTGACATCGACGCTGACCGCTTCATCGACTACATGGAGCTCGATGCCGCGAGCAACCGGGGCATCGACGAGATCCGCGACCTGATCGAGCGCGCGGCCTACAAGCCGACCGTGGGCCGATTCAAGGTCTTCATGATCGACGAGGCGCATCAGCTCACGCGCGACTCGTTCAATGCGCTGCTGAAGACGCTGGAAGAGCCGCCCGACTATCTGAAGTTCGTGCTGGCCACCACGGAGCCCGACAAGATGCTGCCGACTGTGCTGTCGCGCTGCCTGCAGTTCAACCTGCGCCCCATGGGACTGCACACCTTGCAGGAACACCTCGCAAAGGTGCTGGCCGATGAGGGCATCGCTGCCGAACCCGGTGCGCTGCGTCTGCTGGCACGGGCGGCACGGGGGTCGATGCGGGATGCGCTGTCGATCACTGATCAGGCGGTGGCATTTGGCGGTGGCGCCTTGCTTGAAGCCGGTGTGCGCGAGATGCTCGGAGCGGTCGATCGCCGCCATGCCATCCGTTTGATCGAAGCCTTGGCCGCTGGCGACGGGGCCGCGCTGCTGGCCGAGGCCGATGCGCTGCGCGCGTTGGGCCTGTCGGCACGCGGTACGCTGGAGGAGATGGCCGAATTGCTGCAGCAGATGGCCGTGGCGCAGGCCGTGCCAGATGCGCTCGATGCCGGTGACGCCGATGCGGCAGCGACCGCTCGCTTGGCGTCGCTGTTGGCGGCCGACCAGACGCAGTTGTTCTACAGCATGGCGCTGCATGGCCGCGCGGAACTTGCGCTGGCGCCCGACGAGCACAGCGGCCTGGTGATGGTGCTGCTGCGCATGCTGGCATTCGGCCCGCCGGCCGGTGCTCGAACCATCGAGCCGGTGACCGTCAAGCTGTCCACACCATCGAAATCGATGCCCTCGGCAGCACTGGCCCGGACGCCGGCGCCCGCTCGCGCGGTAATGCCGCCCGTGATGCCATCGACACCCCCCCATGTATCCGAACCGACGCCACCACCGTGGGTCGATGCGCCATGGGACGACGAGGTGACCCTGGCTGCAGTAGCCGCTGTCCCGTCTGTTCCTGCGCCGATCCCTGCGCGCGAGGCCGGCGAGTCATTGGCGCCGTCGGCTCTCGACGTGGCATCGGCACCCTCCGAAACCGCTGATCTGATGGCCAGCCCGCTCGGTGACCGCTGGAACGACGTCGTGCAGGCCATGTCGCAAGCCGGCAGCATCGCAGCCATGGTGCGCGAACTGGCGATCCAGTCGGAGTGCGTGCGCATCGACGGTGGTGCTTCGCCGTCGCTGTGGGTGTTGCAGGTCGAGCGCGACACGCTGCGTTCCCCCGCACTGCGCGACAAGCTTGAAGCAGCTCTGGCTCTGCACTTGAGCGCGCCGCTGAAGCTCGATGTGCAGGCAGGCCCAGCGCGTGACACCCCGGCGATTCGCGCCAGTGCCGAGCGCCTGCGGCGCCAGCGCGAGGCAGAGCAGATCATTGCCGACGACCTGGTCGTTCGCACGCTGATGGCCCAGTACAGCGGCGCGCGCATCGTGCCGGGCTCGGTCAAGTACCAATAGAAGAGCAGCGCACTAAACAAGCACCACCCTCGATGTCCATGAAGGAGACGACACCATGATGAAGAACCAGTTGGCCGGCTTGATGAAGCAGGCCCAGGCGATGCAGGACAACCTGAAGAAGGCTCAGGACGAGCTGGGCGCGATCGAGGTCGAAGGCCAGTCCGGTGCCGGCCTCGTCAAGGTAACGATGACCTGCAAGCACGATGTGAAGCGAGTCGCGATCGACCCCAGCCTGCTTGCGGAAGACAAGGACATGCTCGAAGACCTGGTCGCTGCGGCCTTCAACGACGGCCTGCGCCGTGCCGAAGAGGTGTCCCAGGAGAAGATGGGCCGGCTGACTGCCGGTATGCCGTTGCCGCCCGGCATGAAGTTCCCTTTCTGAACCACCCGTTTCTGGCGCCTTTTCTGCGTGGCTGAACCTGCACTCGACGCCCTCGTCGATGCGCTGCGCCGGCTGCCCGGTGTCGGCGAGAAATCGGCCCGGCGCATGGCCTTGCACCTCCTGCAGCACGACCGAAGTGGAGCGCAGCGGCTGGCGCTGTCACTGCAAGCGGCGGTGGCCAACGTGAGGCATTGCGCGCGATGCCACACCTTCACCGAAAGCGAGGTCTGCGGCATCTGTGCCGATGGACAGCGCGATGCGCGCCTGCTGTGCGTGGTCGAAACGCCGGCCGACCAGTCGGCGATGGAGCGCACCGGGAGCTACACGGGCTACTACTTCGTGCTGATGGGTCGGCTGAGCCCGCTGGACGGCATCGGGGTGCATGACATCGGCCTGCAAGCGCTGCTGAACCGTGCCGTCGAAGGCAGTGTCGAGGAGGTCATCGTTGCCACCAACTTCACAGCCGAGGGCGAAGCCACCGCGCATGCGGTCAGCGAGGCCTTGAAGGCGCGTGGACTTCGGGTGACGCGGCTCTCGCGCGGGGTGCCGGTCGGCAGCGAACTCGAATATGTCGACCTGGGCACGATCGCGCATGCGCTGGTCGATCGCCGCTGAATCCCGTTGAACCGAGGTCATCCATGACGAACATCAGCACCTGGTGCATCCTGATCGCAGCGCTGATGCCGATCGTCTGTGCCGGCATCGCCAAATGGGGTGCGTTTTCGAAGCCAACATCCGAAGGGGGCTATGACAACAACCAGCCGCGCGAGTGGATGGCGCGTCAGCAGGGTTGGCGCCTGCGTGCCAATGCGGCACAGGCCAATTGCTTCGAGGCCCTGCCGTTCTTCATCGGAGCGCTGTTGTGGGCCCTGCACACTGGCGCGTCTCAGCCCCGCGTCGACCTGCTCGCGGTGAGTTTCGTCCTGCTGCGGGGCGCCTACGTGGCCCTGTACGTGCTGGACTTGGCTGGCATTCGCAGCTTGGTCTGGGTGGCCGCGCTGGCTGTCAACATCGCCTTGCTGTTTTCCGGCGGCTGACCGCAAAGCGGCACGCCGGAGCAGCGTGGCTGCGGATCACTTGGCGGCGAGTTGTACCGTCTTGCGGGTGCTGGCAGACAGCGTCTTCGTCACCCGTTTCGGTGGCGCGCCCTTGACCTTCTTGGCCTCGCTTTGCGTTGCTACGCGCACTGATGAACTCGAGCGCGCTTTCGCCGTGCGGGTGACCTTCGATTGACGAGCGGGCGGGTAGACCACGATGGTGGCACCTGGCTTGAAGCGCGCAGTGGCTGCCACAGCATTCCACTCTGCCACCTGTGAGCTGCCAACGCGATACCGACGCGCGATGCTCGCCACCGTGTCCGCCTTGCCGGCCTTGAGCACCACGCGACGCCTCGGTGGCACGTCAGGCGCCAATTGCATCGTGGCGTTCTCGGCCAAGTGCTCCGCCACATCGGTCGTGCGCTGTTCACTGCGAGGCACCAACAGTGTCGAGCCCGCCTTGACCAGCATGCGCGGCGGAATGCGATTGACGCTGCGCAACTCGGCCTCGCTCATGCCAACCTGGCGTGCCGCGTCGCCCGGTCGCATCGTCTTGGGCGCTACCCAGGCGGTCCAGCTGGCTAACGGCGCGCGGTGCCCAGCGAGATTGCGAATGAAAGCACTGGCGTTGTCGTAGGGCAGCAGCACCTGGGGCGTGCCGGCGGCCAAGATCACTGGCTTGTTCATCTGTGGGTTCAAGGTCTTGAACTCGTCGAGCGACACGCCAGCGAGCCGTGCTGCCAGATCGACATCGATGTCGCGCTGGATCGGCACACCCAGGAAGTAGGGGTGGTTGGCCAACACAGGCAGGCTGAGCGCGAAGGACTCTGGTGAGGTGACGATGTTCTTCACTGCCTGCAACTTGGGCACGTAATGGCGAGTTTCATCCGGCATCCTGAGGCTCAGATAGTCCGTCGCCAGCCCGGCTTTCAAGTTGCGAGAGATGGCCCGTTGCACGCTGCCTTCGCCCCAGTTGTAAGCGGCGAGCGCGAGGTGCCAATCGCCGAACTGCCTATACAGACGCTGCAGGTAATCAAGCGCTGCACGGGTCGAGGCCAGGACGTCGCGTCGGTCGTCGCGGAAGATGTTTTGCGTCAAGTCAAAGTCGCGGCCAGTGGCCGGCATGAACTGCCACATGCCCGAGGCCTTGGCCGATGAGATCGCCTGCGGGTTGAAGGCGCTTTCAATGAATGGCAGCAGGGCCAGCTCGGTTGGCATGCCGCGGGCCTCCAGTTCCTCGACGATGTGGAACAGGTAGCGGCTGCCCCTCGTCGTCATGCGCTCAACGTAGTCAGGGCGGCTGGCGTACCAGCGCTCGCGCTGGCGGACCAGGTCGGTGTCGAGGTCCGGCATCTTGAAGCCCCTGCGCACGCGAGCCCATAGGTCGGCTTGTGCCGCAGCGTCGTTGAGGTTGACGCTCACATCCGGGCGTACCGGGTCGACCGGCGCTGCAGCGGCGGACTGTGCATCGAAGGTGCTCACGTCACGGCCGCCCGATCCGTAGACACCAGCCGGATCAGTCGACGCGATCAGCGGCGTCGCGCCACTTCCACTTGAACCCGGTGCGTCCGCGCGGGTGGCGCATCCACTGCCGACCCAGCCCGTGGCCAAAACCAGCAGGGCGATCAGCGCCGTCCTGCGCAACGGGTGTGTCGCTTGATCGGTCATCGGAAATCGTTCTTCCATTGTCGAAGGGCGGTGAACACGTCAACCGGCTGATCGCTCCGGGCGCCGTGATCGCGGGCTCTGTTGATCACTTCGGGGACGCCGCAGCGCAAAAAGGGGTTGATCGCCAGTTCGCTTGAGATGAGGCCGGGCACCGTGGCCATGCCGGCCGCACGCTGTTGCTCGCACTGAGTGGTGTAGCGGGCCAACTCTGCATTGTTCGGTTCGACAGCACGGGCGAATCTCAGGTTGGACAGCGTGTACTCATGAGCACAGCAAACGCGAGTGTCGCCTGGAAGTGCGGCCAGTTCCTGTAACGAGTGGTGCATCTGCGTTGGCGTGCCCTCGAACAGCCTGCCGCAGCCGCCAATGAACAGCGTGTCTCCGCAGAACAGCACCGGTGCGTCGGTATCGGCACCGGCCGCGGCGCTGGCCTTTGGCCGATGGAAGTAAGCGATGTGACCCGAGGTGTGACCCGGCACGTCGATGACTTTGAAATCCATGCCCAGCACCTGGACCAAATCGCCTCCTCGCACCCGGATGCAGGGATCGGGTATGACCTCCAGGGCGGGAGCGTAGACGGGGCCGTTCAGGCGCGACAGCAAGGCCGGCACACCGCCGATGTGATCGTTGTGGTGGTGCGTCAATAGAATCGCCGCAAGCTTGAGTTGCAGGCGATCGAGTGCGGCCAGCACTGGCTCGCCATCTCCCGGGTCAATCACGATGGCGTCGACGCCGTTGTGAAACACCCAGATGTAGTTGTCGGTAAACGCGGGCAGTGCGATCAAATTCATGACGGAAACCGCGACAGGTGATTCGGTGCCGAGTATAGGTTTGGGTGCGTGGCTGGCGACCCCGCCTGGCGCTTATTTGCTGGAATGGGAACAGCGGCACCTCGATGCGGCTGTCGCCGATTTGTTCGGCTTTCACGCTCTGCAACTTGGTCTGCCGTCATTGGATGCTCTGCGAAACAACCGCATGCCGCACCGCTGGCTGGCCGTTGACATTGCGCACCGGCTGGGCGACGTTGTCTCTGATGTGTCGCCGTCGACGTGTGCAGTCGCATTGAACTGCGATTTCGATGCGCTGCCTTTCGACAGCCAGAGCCTCGATCTGGTGGTCTTGCCGCATGCGCTCGAACTCGCCCGCGATCCGCACCAGACCTTGCGCGAGGTTGAGCGGGTGTTGATGCCCGAAGGCCGGGTGGTCATCATCGGCTTCAATCCGACCAGCCTCTGGGCCATGCGCCGGCAGACCGGCCGAGCGCGCCGCCGCCTCGGCCTCGGTGCGGGCACCTCGCTGTACCTGCCCCGCGAAGGCGACTTCATCGCTTACCGCCGGCTGCGTGACTGGCTGCGCTTGCTCAGTTTCGAAGTGGAGACCGGGCGTTTTGGCTGCTACCGGCCTCCGGTGCACTCCGAACAATGGCTGTCCCGATTCGGCTGGATGGAGTCTGCTGGAGAGCGGTGGTGGCCTGTGCTGGGCGCGGTCTATGCGCTGACCGCCGTGAAGCGGGTGCGCGGCATGCGTCTGGTCGGGCTGGTCCGTGATCAGCGCGCCAAAGTCGGCGCGTCGCCGGCAGTGGTGAGGCAGCAGGTGCGTCAATGCGAAGCTGCCCACCTGGCACGTGAGAAGGCCGAGCTTGATTGATCTGAACACCACCGGGAACCCATGAGCGATACCTTGCCGATACAACGCCCGCGCGTGCAGGTCTACACCGATGGTGCATGCAAGGGCAACCCAGGACGCGGTGGCTGGGGCGCGTGGCTCACAACCGAGGGCCACGAGAAGGAACTGTTCGGTGGCGAACTGCTGACCACCAACAACCGGATGGAGTTGACCGC
Source organism: Burkholderiales bacterium (assembly GCA_947462065.1). Lineage (GTDB taxonomy): Bacteria > Pseudomonadota > Gammaproteobacteria > Burkholderiales > Burkholderiaceae_C > PBB1. The sequence continues at coordinate 36,641 of CANHNO010000003.1, forward strand.
GGTGATCGAGTCGCTCGCGTCACTCAAGCGCACCTGTACGGTAGTGATCTACACCGACAGCGAGTACGTGCGCAAGGGCATCACCGAGTGGATCCACGGCTGGAAGCAGCGTGGCTGGAAAACCGCTGACCGAAAGCCGGTCAAGAACGCCGAGCTCTGGCAGCGCCTCGATTCGCTGAGGGCACTGCACGAGGTGGACTGGCGCTGGGTCAAGGGCCATTCAGGTGACCCGGGCAACGAGCGTGCTGATGCGCTGGCCAACCGGGGCGCCGCCGAAGCGGGCTGAAAGCAGCGTGGATCAGCCATCGAGCAACGCGACTTTCAGGCGACGACTCGATCGCATTTACCTGGTCTATACCGCCGGCTTCATCCTCTTCGTGATGGGTTTGGCGGCACTCGAGCAGATGGGGCTGTCCAAGCGCTCGATCGGCGTCATCTTTCTTCTGTCGACCGTGCTGCTTTATGCCGGCATCGGCATCCTCAGCCGCACCACTGAACCCGTCGAGTACTACGTGGCCGGCCGACGTGTGCCAGCGTTCTACAACGGCATGGCCACCGCAGCCGATTGGATGTCGGCTGCGTCATTCATCGGCTTGGCCGGCACGCTCTATTTGCAGGGCTATGGGGGACTGGCGTTTGTGCTGGGCTGGACCGGGGGCTATTGCCTGGTGGCCTTGCTGCTGGCGCCTTACCTGCGCAAGTTCGGCCAGTTCACGATCCCCGATTTTCTCGGTGCGCGTTACGGCGGTCACTTGCCCCGGGTGGTGGGCGTATTCGCCGCAGTGCTCTGTTCCTTTGTCTATCTGGTTGCGCAGATTTACGGCGTTGGCCTGATCACGGCCAGGCTGACCGGCGTCGATTTCGTCATCGGCATCTTTCTCGGTCTGGGCGGAGTGCTGGTGTGTTCTTTCCTCGGCGGCATGCGTGCGGTGACCTGGACCCAGGTGGCTCAGTACATCATCCTGATCGCTGCATTCCTGGTGCCTGTGATGTGGCTGTCCATCAAGCAAACCGGAGTGCCGATCCCGCAGCTGGCCTATGGCATCCAACTCGCCAAGGTCACCGAACGCGAGCAGCAGTTGCTTCGCGACCCGAAGGAGCAGGAGGTTATTGCGGCATTCAAGGCGCGCGCGCAGGACTACGCGGCACGTCTGGTCGATGTGAAGGCGTCGCTGGCCACCGAACGCCAAGCCGGCCAACGCACGGTGGACGCGCTGAAGGCGGACAACGCGCCGCTGGCCGACATACAGGCGGCAGAGAAGGCGCTGTTGCGCATCCCCAATACCGAGGCGGCAGCTCGTGAGGCCTGGACGCGCGAACTGGCCCTTAACGAAGCACGGGCGCGTCCTCTCGCCGGCATGCCACCGCACGCGCAGCAGTTCGCAGGCAACCCGCATGGCGACGCGCAGGAGCGCGATTTGTTCAATCTCTCGCGGCTGAATTTTCTGGCGCTGGTGCTGTGCCTGATGGTCGGTACCGCCGGGCTGCCACACATCCTTGTGCGTTGCTACACCACCCCGTCGGTCAGGGAAGCGCGCCGCTCCGTGACCTGGGCGTTGTTCTTTATCTTCCTGCTTTACATGACCGCGCCAGCGCTGGCCGTGATGGTCAAGTACGAGGTGTTCAACGTGCTGGTCGGCACCCGATTTGATCAGTTGCCGGCGTGGATATCGACGTGGTCGAAGGTCGATTCCTCGCTGCTGTCGGTCGTCGACATCAACAAGGACGGCATCCTGCAGCTTGGCGAAATGCGCATTGGTGGCGATATCGTGGTGCTGGCTACACCGGAGATTGCCGGCCTGCCGTATGTGGTGTCCGGGATGGTGGCCGCCGGCGGGCTGGCCGCGGCGCTGTCTACTGCTGACGGCCTGTTGTTGACCATCGCCAATGCGCTGTCGCACGACAGCTATTTCAAGATGATCAATCCGAAGGCATCGGCGGCACGGCGCGTCGCATTGTCCAAGGTGACTCTGCTGGCCGTGGCGCTGGGCGCCGCGGCGGTGGCGGCGCAACGTCCGACCGACATCGTGTTTCTGGTTTCGGCTGCGTTTTCGCTGGCCGCTGCTGCATTCTTCCCTGCGCTGGTGGCGGGCGTGTTCTGGACGCGTGCGAACCGGCCTGGTGTCGTTGCGGGCATGGCTGCGGGGCTCGCCATCACCCTGTACTACATGGTGCAGAACGAGCCATGGTTGCGCAGCCTGTTCGGCGTCACCCAGGCGCCGGCATTGTGGTTTGGCATTTCGCCGATTGCCGCGGGCGTCTTCGGCATGACGATTGGCGCGGTCGTGATCGTCATCGTCAGCCTGTTGACCCCGGCACCGAGCATGGATTCGGGCCGCTTCACGCTGCAACTTCGAATTCCGCGAGCCGACTGACTCGTCCATGCGAGCATGGGTAGGCAACTGCGCTGCGGCGCGATACACTCGCGGGCTTGCCTTGCCACACCCAGGTCGACGCTCGGGGTGGCTTCCATGTCGGAATTCACAAGGAGATTCAATGCGTCACTACGAAATCGTGCTGCTGATCCATCCGGATCAGAGCGAACAGGTTCCAGCGATGCTGGAACGCTACAAGGGTGTGATCACCGCCGGTGGCGGCAAGGTGCACCGACTCGAGGACTGGGGTCGTCGTCAGATGGCCTACTTGATCCAGAAGCTGGCCAAGGCCCACTATCTGTGCATCAACATCGAGTGCAGCAAGGAAGTGCTGGCCGAGTTGGAAACCGGCTTCCGGTTCAACGATGCTGTGCTGCGCCACCTGACAGTGCTCAAGAGCAAGGCCGAGACGACCCCGTCGGTGATGATGAAGTCATCTGACCGTGAAGACCGCCGTGCTCCGCAGGAGTCGGCTGCCTGATCTGGCCGTTTGATGTCGCCCATGCCAAGCGCTCCCGATGAACAGACTGGTTCTGACGGCGCAACTGGTTGAGAAAAACGCGTTGCGCTACACCCCTGCTGGCTTGCCAGCACTCGATTTCGGCCTCAGGCATGAATCGCAGGTAACGCAACACGGCGCGCCGCGTCAGGTGTCCATGGACATCAAGGCGCGCGCAGTGGGTGATATCACTGGTGCGTTGAATGGTCTGGAACTCGGAAGCACGCACGGCTTTGCAGGCTTCCTGGGATCTCAGCGCAACGGCAAGGGCGTCGTTTTCCACGTGACCGAACTGGACTGAAGTCCGAACGGTTTCGATTCTCGAATTGAATTTGACAGAGGTTTGATATGCCACCACCACGCGGTAAAGGTAAGTTTTCCAAGGATCGCAAGCCCAAGCGCAACCAGCAATCGCTGCTGTTCCGCCGCAAGCGTTTCTGCCGGTTCACTGTTACTGGTGTGACCGAGATCGACTACAAGGACGTCGAAACACTTCGTGACTTCATCGGCGAGAACGGCAAGATCACGCCGGCCCGTCTGACTGGAACCCGCGCTTTCTTCCAGCGCCAACTGACCACCTGCATCAAGCGGGCGCGTTTCCTGGCGATGCTGCCGTACAGCGACCAGCACCGCGTCTGAGGACACCCACATCATGCAAATCATCCTGCTGGAAAAAGTGGCGAATCTGGGTGACCTCGGCGACGTCGTCAAGGTCAAGGACGGCTATGCCCGCAACTTCCTGATCCCGAGCCGTGCCGCACGTCGTGCCACCGCAGCTGCGATCAAGGAGTTCGAGGTCAAGCGTGCCGAACTCGAAAAGGCAGCAGCCGACAAGCTGGCTGCTGCGCAAGCCCTGGGCGAGAAGATGAGCGGTCGCACCGTTCACATCACCCAGAAGTCTGGCGTTGACGGACGTCTGTTCGGCTCGGTCACCAACAACGACATCGCCGAAGCGCTGACGCGCATCGACTTCAAGGTGGTCAAGTCGCAGGTTCGCCTGCCGAATGGGCCCCTGAAGACCGTCGGTGAACATCTGGTGTCGGTCTCCCCGCACACCGATGTCGTGGTCGAAGTCAAGGTCGTGGTGGTGGGCGAAGCCGCTTGATCACCATGCTCTGATTCGCTGACGCGGCGTCCCTCGCCGCGCTCTCGAAACCGCTGTCCGCCGAACCTGCACAAGGTTCGGCGGACAGCGGTTTTTTGCTTTGTGGCCGGGAGAAATCCGGGCCATGTTCGGTCCGAAAGCAGGTCGCGAAGCCGCAGTGACCGCACCAGTTTCCTCGATCGCAGTCGAGTGATTTCCCGAATGCAATTTTTTTGCATGGGTATACATTGGACGCGTCGGGAGAAAATCCGCTTGACCTCCTCTTGCAGTAGATCCGCTGTGAGTTTCAGTTGTTGATGACTTCAGCACGCCAGTGCGACTGTATCGCTCTCTATTTCAATTTTATTGAGTGCGAATCCGAGCCGTTTGTGGCGCTGAAAGAGATCTCGGAGACCGGTATGAGCAGTAGCAGTGCGGACCAGGTCTTCTTCGATTCCGAGGACGTCATCCAGCCCATTTCGAGAAGGGAATGGTCGTCCAGTGGCACGTTTCGCCAGAGGATCGCCACGGCGAATGACATCCGCATCGCCCAGGAAAAGTGGCGTCCGAAGCGCTATGTGATCGGCGTATCGCGAGTAAACCCTCTAACTGCAATGGCGCACGGCGCGTGCCGTTTGATCGTCTTGACTCTGCTGCCGCCGTGCCAATCGAGCATTAGGCATCACGCAGGCGATCCTTGATTTGGATCAAGTTGATTCGCACTCGCGCTGAGTAAAACCTGCTCAAGCCAAAGACTCTCGAGGTCTGCACTCATCAAGGTTGCACAGGCATTCGATGGGCTCTCAATCACAAACCTAGGACGACAGCATGGGCCTACAGATCAACATCGACAACGGCGGAACGCTGACCGACATCTGCATCATCGATGGTCAGCGGGTCGACAAGACCAAGGTGCTGACGACACCGTATGACCTCAGCAAGTGTTTCTTCGAGGGACTGGAGAAAGCCTCTGGCGTCGTCTACGGCAAGCCTGACGTGCGGCGACTGCTCGAAGAGGTCGACCTGATCCGCTACTCAACTACCCAGGGCACCAATGCCATCTGCGAGCGCAAGGGCCCTCGGCTGGGGCTGATCGTCGATGCGAAGGGAGCGCGCCTGATCGAGGAACTGGCTGCGCACGATCCTGCCGTTTATGCCGCGCTGGTCGGTGATCGGGTGGTCTTGCTCGACTCGGCGCTGGTTCTCGGCGACGACTCGCAAACGCATGTCGTCGGCGCGATCAACAGGCTGACTGCTGCGGGCGCGAGTCGCATCGTCGTGAGCTTCGGTGGCGCCGATTTCATCGCCGTCGAAAGTGCGTTCCGGAAGGTGGCGCTGCGCAAGTACCCCCGGCATCTGCTGGGAGCCGTGCCCATGCTCTACGGCAGCGACCTCAGTGTCGACAAGGATCCGGTGCGTCGCACCTGGACCGCGTTGATCAACTCCTTCCTCCACCCCGGAATGGAGGCGTTTCTGTACAACGCCGAAAACCGGCTGCGTCAGTACCGCACGAAAAATCCGCTGCTGATCTTCCGCAACGACGGCGATGCTTCCCGCGTGGCCAAGACCATCGCCATCAAGACCTACAGTTCCGGCCCGCGGGGTGGTGTCGAAGGCGTCAAGGCCCTCTCGAAGGCCTACGGCTTCACTGATGTGGTGGCAATCGACGTCGGCGGGACCACCACCGACATCTGCCAATACATCGCTGGCGGTGTGGCCGAGGATCGCCGGGGACACGTCGAAGGCATCAGCGTCTCGCTCCCGCTGTGCGAGATCGTCAGCGCCGGGGCAGGCGGCAGTTCGATCATCAAGGTCGTCGGCGGAAAGATTGTCATTGGCCCGGAAAGCGTCGGGGCGGTCCCTGGGCCAGCCTGCTTTGGGCGAGGCGGCCAGTTCGCCACCATCACCGACGCGAGCTTGCTCATGGGCTTGTTCGATCCGAAGTCGTTTTTTGGCGGTGGCATGGGCCTCGACCTGGATCGCGCCGCAACCGCGATTGCGGTCAACGTGGCCGAGCCACTGGGCCTGAAGCTGGAAGAGGCGTTGCAACAGATGGAGCTGGCCTTCGAAGCGAAGGTGGCCGCCGAGTTGCACCGTGCGACCAAGATTTCCAAGGACAGCGTACTTCTGGCGTTCGGTGGTGCCGGGCCGCTCAATGCCTGCGGCGTGGCCGAGGTAGCGGGCATCAACCAGGTGGCCGTTCCGCAGATGGCGGCGGTGTTCAGCGCCTACGGCATCGGCACCTGCGACATCTCGCAGCGCTACACCGAATTGCTGACCCGACACGACCAGAGCGGGCTGGAAGACGCGCTCGCCGTGCTCAATGCCAAGGCCGCTCGCGACATGTATGCGGAGGGATTTGACAAGGGGAATTACGAGGTCGAAGCCCGACTCGTCGCAGTCGATGCCAAGGGCGTGGAGACCAGTCAGTCGCTGGCCGCCACGCCGGTTTTCCCGGCCGGCATGGCTGGTGCGGCCACCGTAGAGCTGGAACTGGCTGCCATCAAGCGCTTGCGGGCCGGTACCGGTGCTACCGCACGGGTCAACGTGGGAGCGGCTGCAACAGCGGTCGGCGTTCGCAACATCCTGGCCCGCGGCCGCGGCCGCATCGACGTGCCGGTCTACCAACTCGCCGGCTTGAAACCTGGAGATCACGCGGCAGGCCCAGCGATCGTCGAAGAAGACTATTTCACCTGTCGCGTGCTCGAAGGCTGGACCTTCGTCATCAGCGACGCCGGCGACATCCTGTTGAACAGAAAGGCTTGAAGACCATGAAGGTTCTGATGACGGAATACCTCCGCCTCGATCTCGATGCGGAGCAATGGGAATGCCGAGTTTGCGACCACGTGATCGGCACGGCCAGCAAGAGCTACAAGGAGGGCATGCTCGTGTATGACCGTGACCCTCGCGAGATTCACCCTCCGATCATTGATCCCGAGCGCTACAAGTTCACCTTCAGCCCCGATCCGGAATGGGTGCGCATCCTGGAGTACTACTGCCCGGGCTGCGGCACACAGGTCGAGACCGAGTACGCGATACCGGGGCACCCACCGCTGTACGACATGCAGCCCGACCTACCCGCGCTGCGTGCGCAGTGGGCCGGGCGTGAAGAAGTGAAAGAAGGCGTGGTCGGACCGGCGGTGACCTCCGGCTCAGGCGGCCACTCCCACTGATCGATCCATCGCGAGCGGGCGCTGCCGGCGCCTGTTCTCGCGGCCCGATCGAGCGCCAGCCGCCATCCAAGCAAGGAGAAATAATGCGACGCATATCCGTAGACATCGGCGGCACGTTCACAGACTGTTTTGTTGTCTGGGACGGCCAATACATCGAAGCCAAGGCGCTGACCACCCACCACAACCTGGCGCTTGGTTTCAATGAGGCGCTGGAGAAGGCCAACAAGGTGCTTGGCCTCGAACTTGAGACGATCCTGTCGCAGGTCGACTCGGTGCGCTATGCCACCACGCTCGGCACCAACGCGCTGATCGAACACAAGGGACCGAAGATCGGGATGCTGGTCACCGCAGGCTTTGAAGCCACGGTGCCGCTCAGCCGTGCCCGCGGTTATGGCGAGGGCCTGGACAACCTCGGCAAGCAGGACATGCCCAACGCGCAGCGCCCGGCGCCATTGGTCGAAGCGCACATGATTCGCGGCGTGCGTGAGCGACTGGACTTCCAGGGCGAACTGGTGATGCCTCTGGATGAGGAGGACGTGCGCACGCAGATCCGTTCGCTGGTCAACCTGGGTGCGCAGATCATCGTCGTCGCGCTGGTCAACAGCGTCGTCAATCCCATCCATGAGCAGCGCATCGAGGAGATCCTGCTCGAGGAGTACCCGTCGCACCTGCTCGGCGCGATCCCGATCATCCTGTCGCACCAGGTGGCGGGCCGCAAGGGCGAATACGTTCGAGCCACCTCGGCCGTGATCGACGGCTACCTGCACTCGACGATGTACCACGCGTTGTCGGCGCTGGAGCAGAACCTGCGCGCGCACAAGTACAACAAGCCGATGCTGGTGATCCACAACTCCGGCGGCATGGCGCAGTTGAATTCGACCGACGCGTTGCAGACGATTCACTCTGGCCCGGTGTCCGGCATTGCGGCATCCGAGCACCTCGCAATGCAAGCCGGCCTGGGCAATGTGGTGGCCACCGACATGGGCGGCACCAGCTACGACATCGGCATCGTGGTCGAAGGCGGCATCAAGCACTATGACTTCAACCCGGTCATCGACCGCTGGCTGGTGTCGGTGCCCATGGTCCACCTCGTGACCCTCGGCGCGGGTGGTGGCTCGATCGCCACCTACGACCGGATGTACAACACCGTGAAGTGCGGCCCGCAAAGCGCAGGCTCCGATCCGGGCCCTGCCTGCTATGACCGTGGCGGCATGAGCGCCACCGTCACCGATGCCGATCTGCTGCTGGGCTACCTCGACGCGAAGAATTACGCCGGTGGCTCGATTCCGCTGAACGTGCGCCGGGCCACTGCCGCCATCGAGGACACGCTGTGCGATGACCTCGACTGCTCGGTGATCGAAGCCGCACTGATGATCCGCGAGAAGGTCGACGACAACATGGCCAACGGCCTGTTCACCGAACTGCGCGCGCGCGGTTACGACCCGAAGGCTTTCACGATGCTGGCCTACGGCGGCAACGGGCCGCTGCACTGCTGCGGCATCGCGCGCAACCTGGGCATCGACAAGATCCTGGCGCCGCCGTTGAGCTCCGTGTTCTCGGCCGTCGGCGCGGGCAATATGCACCAGTTGCATATCCACGAGCAGTCGCTGTACATGGTGCTCTACGACTCGAACACGCGTCACATCTTCGACGACTACAAGCGGTTCAACAGCATCGTGGCCGAGCTGAAGGAGATGGGCACGCAGGACCTGATTCGACAGGGCATGCAGCGCGAGCAGATCCAGCACAGTCTGGAACTCGACATGCGCTACGGCAACCAGCTGGTCCAGACCACCGCGGTCATTCCGCAGCACGAAGTGCAGGGCCCGGCCGACGTGCTGGCGATCATTTCGCAGTTCTCGAACGACTACGGCAAGCGCTTCGGCGAAGGCAGTCAGGCACCCGAGGCCGGGATCCGAATCAACACCATCCGGGTTGCCGCCTTTGTGCAGCACGAAACGGTGGAGTTCGAGGACATCAAGCCGGTGGCCAAGGAGCAACGCAAGTCGCCACCGAAGCCGGAGACTTTGCGCAAGTGCTATTTCGTCGGCCACGCAGGCGCGGTGGAGACGCCGGTGTGGAGCCGATCGGCCATCGAGCCAGGTGTGCAGATTTCGGGGCCAGCCATCATCGCTTCCGAAGTGACCACCTTCCTGGTGGACCCGGGTTGGACTTTCGTGGCAGCACGGCAAGGCGCTTCGTGGTTCCTGCGCGGCTGATGCCCCGCAGCACGCACGCCGAACCGACAAACATCGAGGATTGACATGACTGAAACCTTAGCGCCCATTGCTGCCAAGTTGCCCAGTGCGGAAGAGATCGCGCTGATCAAGAAATTCCTGAACGACACGACCCTCTTCCTCGGGCCCGATCCCGAGATCATGAAGAACCACGACCTGATGCCGCGCAGCGCACTTGAAGAAGAGTGCATCGCGAAGGTCAGCGACGCCCAGACGGTGGCCAAGATCCGCGACCGCATCCAGGCGGGCTGCGATGAAGGCTTCGAGATGGTCGAGCAGATGGGTGCTGCGCCTGGCGCCAAGTGGGGCGACATCATCACCGGCGTGTACTCGGCCTCGGGCGACCTGGCGATTGCCAGCGCTGGCGGCGTGCTGATCTTCTCGGCCTTGGTGCACCACCCGATCAAGTTCATCCTGAAGAACTGGGTCAATGACCCGACCGTGGGTGTGCGCGAAGGCGACGGCTTCATTCACAACGACTCGCGCTACGGCAATGTTCACAACACCGA
>CANHNO010000004.1 GCA_947462065.1 Burkholderiales bacterium
GAACTTGTAGCCGCGGCGGTATTCGAACTTGTCGACCGCCTTCATCAGGCCGATGTTGCCTTCCTGGATCAGGTCGAGAAACTGCAGGCCGCGGTTGGTGTACTTCTTGGCGATGGAGATGACCAGCCGCAGGTTGGCCTCGATCATTTCCTTCTTGGCATCGCGCGAAGACTTCTCGCCCTCGTTCATGCGCTTGTTGATCTTTTTCAAATCGTCGAGCGGTACGACAGCGCGGGCCTGCTGGTCGGTCAGCTTCTTCTGAAGTTCCTGCACGGGGGGCAGATTGCGCGCCAGCACGGCGCTATAGGGCTTGTTGGCGGCGATCTCTTTTTCTGCCCACTTCAGATTCAGCAGGTTCGGCGGGAAATGCTTGATGAAGTGATCCTGCGGCATGCCGCACTTGTCGACCAGGATCTTGCGCAGCTCACGCTCGTAGCGGCGCACATCGTCCACCTGCGAACGCAGGATTGCGCACAGCTTTTCGATTGTCTTGACGGTGAAGCGGATCGTCATCAGCTCGGCGCTGATGGCCTGCTGCGCCTTGCTGTAGGCGGGCGATTGATAGCCCTCCTTCTCGAAGGCCTTGCGCATCTTGTCGAAGTTGATGCGCAGGTTGGCAAACTTCGCCAGCGCCTGGGTCTTCAACTCTTCAAGCTTCTTGGTCAGCGCCTTGCTGCCGCCGTTGCCATCGTCATCGTCTTCTTCGTCGAAGAAGTCAACGTCTTCCTCGGCTACATAGTCGTCTGCTTCGCCTTCCGAGACGAAGCCATCGACCACTTCGGAGATCGTCATTTCGCCAGCGCCGATGCGGTCGGCATAGGCGAGGATCTCGGCGATCGTCGTCGGCGAGGCGCTGATGGCCAGCATCATGGACTGCAGACCACCTTCGATGCGCTTGGCGATTTCGATCTCGCCTTCACGGGTCAGCAGTTCGACCGTGCCCATCTCGCGCATGTACATGCGCACCGGGTCGGTGGTGCGACCGAACTCGGAGTCGACGGTGGACAGCGCCGCCTCGGCTGCTTCCTCGGCCTCTTCCTCGGTCGCGGTGGTGGTGCCGCCGCCGGCAATCAGCAGCGTTGCTGCATCCGGAGCCTGTTCATAGACCGCTATGCCCATGTCGTTGAGCATCGACACGATGGCTTCGAGAATTTCGTTGTCGACCAGCTTTTCCGGCAAATGGTCGTTGATTTCCTGGTGTGTCAGGAAACCACGCGTCTTGCCCATCTTGATGAGCGTCTTCAGCTCCTGGCGACGTTTGGCGACTTCCTCTTCGGTCAGCGCCGTCTCGTCGAGACCGAACTCGCGCATCAGCGCGCGCTCCTTGGCGCGCGAGACCTTCATGCGTAGCGGTTTGGCCTTGGCTTTCTCGGCGTCGTCAACCGCCTCGACTTCAGGCTCGCCTTCAAGGTCGCCTTCGATGTCAGAGAAGTCTTCCTCGACCAGCTCAGCTTTTTTAGCCTTTGCGTCGGCCTTCGCAGGCTTGCGGCTTTTTTTGGCCTTGTCGTCAGCTGCACCGGTCTTGGACGCTGCAGGCTGCTTGACTGCAGCAACCTTTTTGTCACCGGATTTCTCTGTGGCAGCCTTTGCAGGGGTGGCCGGTTTGCCAGCCGCCGTCGGCGCGCTTTTCTTTGCAGTCATGCAATTCCTAAATGGGGCGGAAAAACACCGCCATGGTCTCTACAGATGGAGTCAAACGCGTAGTTCGACAAGCTCGGCATTCAGCGAATTGAAGTCACAACCCACCGACCATGTCGCCGGAATACCTCGGCAATCACGCCCGTAACTGGGTTGTCAGGGTGAATGCTGCCGCAGTCGCTGAGAAATGCAGCGATTTCAGCGCAGCTGAGGATTATACCAATTTGCAAGCTCGATTGACGGTCTGGCTAGGCTCTCCGCGAGGCGCGGCGTGTCCTAGATGGGCTGAGGCGGGGCCTTTGTCAACATGGCTTTCAGGCGCGCTCGGCTGTGCATCAAGGCGGCACTGCGCGCCTGGATGTCTGGCGACATCAGGCCCGATTCGAACAGCAGTTTGAGCTCATGATCGACCTCCTGCAATCGCAGCTGATCTAGCAGCAGATCCATCTGCAGTTTGAGGTCTGTCTGCGTCTCCGGAGTGTGAAATCGGGCGATCCGATCGAGCGTGTCCCGGGCACGCTCGTCGTCCCCTACGCAGCGAGCGATCTCATCGTGCAACGCCGCGGAATTCATCGGTCCATGGTCGTGCAGGGAACGCTCGACACAAGCGAACAGCGTGGCATAGGGCTCGGTCTGGTCGGCCAGCAGGTTGTGCGCATCGCCATCGAGCTCCCACCACAGTTCAGCGCGATGCAGCATCAGCCACAAGACGCGATCCAGTTGGTTCGCCATGCCCTGGCGCGCGGCCCGCACCAATCGTCGAGGCGGCGTTGCAATAGCGTCCCCAGCACTTGATCGAGCTTTCGGCCTTCCGGCCTGCCAAAGGGTAGTCAGTTCGCTGGCTTCCAGCGTGGCGATGCTGGCCAGTTCGCCGAGCAACTGACGCTTCAAGGCGCCGTCGGGCAGCGCTGCCCAGAGCGGACGTGCGATCGCGAGAAAGCGTGCTCGGCCTTCCGCCGCAGCCATGTCGCAGCCTTCCTGTGCGACGGCGACCAACTGGCGCGACAGCGGCACTGCTTGCGCAATGCAGCGCCTGAAATCCTCAGTGCCGTGCTCTCGCACATAGGAGTCGGGGTCGTGCTCAGCAGGAAGAAACAGATAGCGGATGCTGCGCACATCTGTCGCATGGGGCAATGCAGCCTCCAGCGCGCGACCGGCTGCACGCCGTCCTGCTGCGTCGCCGTCGAAACTGAACACCACCGCATCGGTAAAACGGAACAGCTTTTGCACATGCTCGGCGGTGCAGGCGGTACCAAGGGTTGCGACTGCGTTTGGGAAGCCCAACTGGGCCAGTGCTACCACGTCCATGTAGCCCTCGACGACCAGCACGAAGCCATGCTGGCGGATGGCGGTCCTCGCCTCGAAGAGCCCGTACAACTCGCGGCCCTTGCTGAAAACTGGAGTCTCGGGTGAATTCAGGTACTTCGGCTCGCCGCGGTCCAGCACTCGCCCGCCGAAGCCAATCACATCGCCTTGCACGGAGCGGATCGGGAACATGATGCGGTCGCGGAAGCGGTCGTAGCGCTTCCCATCCGCAGAGGGATCTTCGGCCTCGTGGGCGATTACCAGGCCGCTCTCCTCAAGCAGCGGGTCGTCATACCGTGGAAAGGCGCTAGCCAGCGCGCGCCAGCCGTCAGGCGCGTAGCCAATCGCGAAACGCGCGGCGATCTCGCCGCTGAGGCCGCGCTGCTTCAGGTAGGTGATCGCGCGAGGACTGGTCTTGAGTTGCTGGCGATAGTGGTGCGCTGCCTTCGCCAGCACATCGGACAAGGTGCTCTGCCGGTCCTTGAGCTTGGCCGCGCGCTCGCGCTCTTCGGGAGTGCGATCGTCTAGCGGTACGGTCATGCCGACCTGCTGTGCCAGATCGTTGACCGCATCGACGAAGCCCATGCCGGAGTGCTCCATCAGAAACCCGATGGCGTTTCCGTGCACGCCACAGCCGAAGCAGTGATAGGTTTGGCGACTCGGGCTGACCGCGAAGCTGGGGGACTTTTCGCCGTGGAATGGGCACAAGCCCATGTGGTTTGCGCCCGCTTTTTTCAGCGTGACGTGTCGGCCGACCACCTCGGCGATGTCGACGCGGGAAAGCAAGTCCTGAAGGAATGAAGGCGCGATCACGCCTTCAGTTTAGCGGCGGCCTTCCGTGCAGTGACGGCCGGCACCCATCTGCTCTGGCGATGTCAATCGTCTGCATCTGTAGTCTGGCCGGAGAGTGGCAGCCATGGGGCTGCGCTTGAATCAAACCGCGAAATCGCTGAGTTGACGGCCCGAGGCCAGAGCAGCTTTCAGCCATTTTGGCTGCAAGCCGCGGCCACTCCAGGATTCGCCGGTGGCAGAGTTACGGTACTTCGCGGCGACCTTGCCACCCTTGGCGGCGCTCGGTGCACGCGTGGATGACTTCACCGAGATATCGGCAATGGTCAGGCCGTATTCCTGCATCAGACTCTTGACTTGTGCAATCGCGTTGGCAAGTTCTTCCTTGCGCGTCGACTCGATCACTTTGTCCAATTCTGCTTTTTGATTCAGCAATTCTTTCAGCGTCGACATGAGCTTTCCTTCGAACGTAGATGAAATGGGGCACCTGCTTAACAGTCAGGCGATCTGAGTATACAAAATATGTGCTACGTCAAACCGGCGAGCCATTAATCAATGTGAATCAGAACGCAAGAAGAACGCAAGCCACTTTGATTTCATGCGTAAATCGACTTCACAGAGAAATACTCATGCTGACGGTGGGACGTAACCGGCCACCTGTTCCGCACCGCTGCCGAAAAAGAAATTCTCCATCTGTCGTGCCAAATATTGACGAGACCGCAGGTCGGCCAGATTCAAACGGTTTTCGTTGACCAGCATCGTCTGGTGTTTCATCCAGAGAGCCCAGGCTTCTTTGCTGACCTCGTTGTAAATCCGCTTGCCGAGTTCGCCAGGGTAAGGCGAGTAGTCGAGCCCCTCGCCGACCTTCTTCAGATGAATGCAATTGACAGTGCGTGCCATGGGGATGTCTCCGATCAGGACGTTCGATGAATGAGCCGCATGAGGCGGCGAGCAAGATGGCTGTGATCAGGCCAGTGTTTTCACCAGCACCTGCGAGCGCCGGTCCCAGTTGTATTTTCTTTGTCGCGCTTCGGGCAACCATTCAGGCGAGACCTGCGCGAAGCCTCGCTTGATGAACCAGTGCATCGTCCTGGTGGTCAACACGAAGATGCTCTTCAATCCCATCGCACGAGCGCGCTGCTCGATGCGTTTCAGAATCCGCTCGCCGTCGCCTTGTCCCTGTACTTCCGGCGACACCGTCAGTGCAGCCATCTCGCCAGTGTGTTTCTCTGGATAAGGGTATAGCGCCGCGCAACCGAATATCACGCCATCGTGTTCAATGACCGTGTAGAAATCGATGTCGCGTTCGATTTCGGTGCGATCCCTCTTGACCAATGTGCCGTCGTTTTCGAATGGCACGATCAACTGCAACACACCACCAATGTCGTCGGCCGTGGCCTCGCGCAGACTTTCCAATTTTTCATCCACGATCATCGTGCCCACACCATCGTGGGTGAATGATTCCATTAGCACCGAGCCATCCACAGAAAACGGAATGATGTGAACGCGCACGACACCGTTGCGGCTGGCTTTCACTGCATGCTGCAAATAGAAAGCGGTATCGGTGGGCTGCTGAGGATTGGGCAGAGCTGCCAACAGTTTCTCGGCGTCGGCGAGCGCCAGTTCCTCATCGATCGCGCTCTCAGGATCGGTGATATCCAGAGGTATGCCCTTGACCTCGGTGACGTAGATCAGCTTGTCGGCCTGCAGTGAAATTGCGGCACTCGCGGCGACGTCTTCCATGCTCAGGTTGAAGGCCTCACCAGTGGGTGAAAAACCGAAGGGCGAAAGCATCACCAGAGCGCCAAAGTCGACGGCGCGGCGGATGCCGACTGCATCGATCTTGCGCACCAGCCCTGTGTGCTGGAAGTCCACGCCGTCGATCACACCGACCGGCTTGGCGGTGATGAAGTTGCCCGACACCACACGGATCTGGCTGCCTGCCATGGGCGTGTTGGGCAACCCTTGCGAGAACGCTGCCTCGATCTCGTAGCGCAGTTGCCCGGCCGCCTCCTGTGCGCAGTCCAGAGCGATCGCGTCGGTGACGCGCATGCCGTGGCTGTATTGAGAGACATGCCCTTTGGCCTTGAGCTGCTCCTCGACCTGCGGCCGAAAGCCGTGCACCAGTACGACCTTGATGCCCATCGCGTGGATCAGCGCCAGGTCCTGGGCGAAGGTGTTCAGCTTGCCCGCAGCTATCAACTCACCGGCGATTGCGACGACAAAGGTCTTGCTGCGGTGTGCATGGATGTACGGCGCGACCGAGCGGAACCACGGTACGAACGTGTGAGGGAAAACCAGGCTCATCGTTGCGCTTTGAAATAATGCCCGATTTTGCATGAAGGCCCGATGACGTCTGCCCCGCGAGCCCGCCCGACGCCCCGCTTTGCGCCCCGTGCGAATGCGACGCCCGCGAACCCGATTCCTGAGATCACCTTTGGCGACACGCTGCCGGTCTCGGCACGGCGTGATGACATCGCGACGGCTATTGCGGCGCATCAGGTCGTCATAGTCTGCGGTGAGACTGGCTCGGGCAAAACCACCCAACTGCCGAAGATTGCTCTCACCCTCGGCCGCGGTCGTGGTGCCGGCGGCCGCGGCCTGATCGGCCACACGCAACCGCGCCGCATCGCGGCGTCCAGCGTGGCCACGCGCATTGCGCAGGAGCTGAATTCGCCGTTGGGCGAGATCGTTGGCTTCAAGGTAAGGTTCCATGATCGGCTGTCGCCCGGCGCCAGCGTCAAGCTGATGACCGACGGCATCCTGCTGGCCGAGACGCAGACCGATCCGCTGCTGCGCGCCTACGACACGCTGATCATCGATGAGGCGCACGAACGCAGCCTGAACATTGACTTCCTGCTCGGTTACCTACGGCAGTTGCTCCCGCGGCGGCCAGATCTGAAGGTGATCGTGACCTCGGCCACCATCGATGCGGATCGTTTCGCGCAGCATTTCGCCAATCAGAACGGCCCTGCGCCGGTGATCCAGGTATCGGGTCGGTTGTTCCCGGTCGAGCAGCGCTGGCGTCCGTTCGAAGACAGCCGTGAATACGGCCTGAACCAGGCGATCGCGGATGCCGTCGACGAACTGTGGATGAGCGGCGCTGCAGGATCCAGCGGCGACGTGCTGGTATTCCTGCCCGGTGAACGCGAGATCCGCGATGCGGCAGATCATCTGCGGCGTCACCATCCGCCCGGCGTCGAAGTGGTGCCGTTGTTCGCGCGGCTCAGTCAGCTGGAACAGGATCATGTCTTTGAGCCTCACAGTGCGCGGCGCATCGTGCTCGCGACGAATGTGGCCGAAACCTCGCTGACGGTGCCCGGTATCCAGTACGTGATCGATGCCGGCACGGCGCGCGTCAAGCGCTACAGCTACCGCAACAAGGTCGAGCAACTGCAGATCGAACCGACCAGCCAGGCTGCGGCCAACCAGCGCGCGGGTCGCTGCGGTCGAGTCAGCAATGGCATCTGCATCCGGCTTTACGACGAGAAGGACTTCGCTGGGCGGCCGAAATTCACCGATCCGGAGATCATGCGGTCCTCTCTGGCCGGCGTGATCCTGCGGATGAAGTCCCTGAGCCTGGGGCTGGTCGAGGACTTCCCGTTCATCGAACCGCCGCCGCGCCGCGCGATCGCTGACGGCTACCAGTTGCTGGCCGAACTCGGTGCCGTCGACGACCGCAACGAGCTGACGTCCATTGGCCGGGAGCTGGCGCGTCTGCCGCTGGATCCCCGCGTGGGCCGGATGATCCTGGAGGCGCGCGCCCGCCAGGCCCTCGCCGAGGTGCTGGTCGTCGCCAGTGCGATGAGCGTGCAGGACGTGCGCGACCGGCCACTGGAAGCGCAGCAGGCTGCCGACACGGCGCACAAGCAGTTCGACGATGAGCGCTCGGAGTTTCTTGGCACGCTGAAGCTGTGGAAGTGGCTAGAAACCTCGCGTGGCGTAGTTCTCGGTGAAGCACAGCCCGAACACAAGCTCAGCGTGCGCAAGCAGGAGCAGCTGCTGCGAGAGCATTTCATATCGCCTCGCCGGGTACGCGAGTGGCGCGACATCCATTCGCAATTGCTTACGGTCGTTGCAGAGAACGGCTGGCGACTTAATGCATCACCGGCCACCTACGAGCAGCTGCACTTGTCGCTGTTGGCTGGATTGCTGGGCAACATCGGTGTGAAGAGCGACGAGGACGAGTGGTACCTCGGCGCACGCAGCATCCGCTTTTATCGCCATCCGGGCATCAATCTGTCGAAGAAGCCCGGACGCTGGATCGTGGCTGCGGAACTCGTCGACACAACGCGGCTGTATGGCCGCGGCATCGCGGCGATCGAGCCGCAATGGCTGCCGCAGATTGCGGCGCATGTGATCAAGACCCAGTTGCTCGAACCGCACTGGGAGAAGAAGGCGGCCGAGGTCATCGCGCTGGAGCGTGCCACGCTGTACGGTATCGTGGTCTACAGCAATCGCCGCGTGAACTTCGGTCTGCTGAACCCGGCCGAGGCGCGCGCGATCTTCATCCGCGAAGCGCTGGTCGCGGGCGAGTGGGAAACACGGCTGCCGTTTCTGGCCGCCAACCGCAAGCTCATTGCGCAGGTCGAAGATCTCGAACACAAATCTCGCCGCCAAGACGTGCTGGTCGACGACGAACTGATTCACGCGTTCTATGACCAGCAACTGCCCACCGAGGTTTGCAGTGGTGCGGCGCTGGAGCGGTGGTATCGCGACGAGGTCAAGCGCGAGCCCAAGCTGTTGATGCTGACGCGCGAAGAGCTGATGCGCCACGAAGCCGCTGGCATCACCACCGCCGCATTCCCTAAGACGTTGCGCATGGGCGGTGTCGATTGCCCCGCGGTCTACCTTCACGAGCCAGGCGACGCCAAGGACGGCGTGACAGTGACGGTGCCGATCTATGCCCTGAACCAGGTCAGTGACGAACGCTGCGAATGGCTGGTGCCGGGCATGTTGAAGGACAAGGTGCTGGCGCTGGCGAAAAGCTTGCACCAGCGGCCGCGCTCGCGGCTGGTACCTCTGCCAGACTACGTCGCTGACTTCATTGCTGACATCGACCCGGCGCACGGTTTTGGCAGCGGCAGTCTGGTCGATGCCTTGCTGAAGCATGTACGAGGCAGGACGCAACTGGACGTTAAGCGCGGAGACTTCAAGACCGAGCAGGTACCTGCACACCTCTTCATGAACTTCCGCGTGGTCGACGAGCATGGCCGTCAGCTCGGCACGGGCCGCAATCTGGCGACGCTGAAAGCCGAGCTTGGCAGCCAGGCGCGCACAGCCTTCCAGGCGCTGGCGCAGTTGAAGGTCGTTGCAACGGTGACGCCGTCCATCAACGCGTCCGCACCGAGCGAGGCGAAGCTCGTCGAGCCGCTACGTGCCCGTGGCCGTGCGGAGCCAGTCGATACGCAGCTTGCTGCATCGGTTTCCAGTGCGGAGGCGCTGTACACCGACTGGACTTTCGGCGAGCTTCCGGAACTGATGGAGGTGCGCCGTGGCGCGCAAGCCATGGTGGGCTTTCCGGCGCTGATTGACCGCAGCACCGCGGTTTCGATCGAGGTGTTTGACGAGCCCGCCGTCGCGTCATCTCGCCACCGTGAGGGCCTGCGCCGGTTGGTCGCGCTGCAGATTCGCGAGGCGCTGAAGTACCTGGAGAAGAACATCCCTGACCTCCAGAAGATGTCGGTGCTGTACCTTGCCTTGGGCTCGACCGAGGAACTGCGTGAGCAGATCATCGGCCTGGCCATCGACCGCGCCTTCCTGATTGATCCACTGCCCACCGATGCATGCACATTCCGGCGTCGCATCGACGAAGGGCGAGGGCGCCTGACGCTGATTGCCAACGAGATCGCGCGCACGTCGCATGCGGTGCTGGTGGATCATTCTGCGGCCGTGCGCAAGCTGAAGGATTCAAGGGCATCCAAAGAGGTGTCGGAAGACATCGAGGCGCAACTCGCCCGATTGGTGCCCAAGCGCTTTCTGCAGGCGACACCGTGGCCTCAGCTGGCCCACCTGCCGCGCTTTTTGAAGGGCGTCGTGATGCGGCTCGACAAGTGGCGCGCCGACCCGGCGCGAGACGCCGCGCGGTTGGCCGAATTGCGACCGATCGAGCAGCGTTACTTGCGCGCTGTGGCCGAGCGCAAGGGAGTACGGGATGTGCGGCTCGATGAGTTCCGTTGGCTGATCGAAGATCTGCGCATCAGCCTGTTTGCGCAGGAACTGCGAACTCCGCAGCCGGTCAGCGCCAAACGGCTGGAAAAGGCGTGGTCTCAGATGACGCGGTGATTCATGTTCGCAAGCTCCATTGTTCGACGTACAATGGAGAGCTTCGGGGCGTAGCGCAGCCTGGTAGCGCACCTGGTTTGGGACCAGGTGGTCGTGAGTTCGAATCCCACCGCCCCGACCAACTTCCATCGCTCAGTGCCACGCACTGGGTCCTTTCTGGCGACGCATTCCCGCTACGGCGAATTCGGCTCCATCGGATTCGATGCGGCGGTCACAGTCAACGGTGGCGGTAGCTCAACCGGATAGAGCACCAGCCTTCTAAGCTGGGGGTTACAGGTTCGATTCCTGTCCGCCGCGCCCCACGAATAAACTGGCTGAGCCATGTTTGCCGCATCCGCGTCGATCCTCCCCACCCTTCGCACGCGAGCCGCGTACGCAGCGATTGCATGCTGTCGTTCCTGAAGCGTTGGTGGGCCCGCAGCAGGGGCCGCGCCGGCGGCGGCTTTGATGCGATCGAGGCCTGGGCTGCGCGGTCAGGCCTGCGCTACCGCGCTGACGAGGGTGGGCTGCGTTTCGTCATCGAAGCACCGTGCGCTGGTCAGATGCTGCGCATGGAATGGGGCCCATCGCAGCGCAGCTACATCGCTGGCGACGAATTGCGCATCCGCGTCGATCTGAACCTGCCCGGTGCGTTGCAACTGCTCGCGATGACCCGCCCCCTCATGGAACGTCTGGAACAGGAAACCTTTGAGCGTTATACGCAGGAGGCGCAAACCATCATCGACATGTCGCACCCCGAAGAGATGCGCTGGCTGGCGATGTTCCCGAAAATCGATCTGTCGTTCGACAAGGTGCTACATGCTCGCTATGGCGTGCTTGGCGTGAACACGGTTCTAGGAATGGCATGGATCAATGGGCCTTTGGGCGAACAACTCGCCAAGTCCACACAGAACCTGCTGGCCAACCAAGATCCTTTCCTGTTGATGGCCATGCGCGGCAAGATGTACCTGCGGCTGCAACTGGCCCAGCCTGGACCGGAGTCGCTGTCGCACTGTCTTTCGGTGTTCGATGCTGCGGTGCAGTCTGCGCTGCAATTGACCGGGCAGATGCCACTCGGCGGTGGCGAATGGGCATCCACGGCCAGCAGCTCCTGGCTCACACCCAGCGCCCTCGATGACCCTTCGCCTGGTCGTCGCTAGACCCCCGCCTTTCAGGCCCTTGATTCGGCGATCCGCCGTGGGGTCGCATGCTAGAGTGACTTTTCGTTACGTTTTATGGACCTGAGTCCCTGAGCATGCGCATCACCTTCCCGGCGTTCGCCGCCATTGCTCTGCTTGCATTTGCAGCGCAGCCGTCGATGGCCGTTGGGTTCGGCCGGGTGGTCAATGCCACCATGCTGGGACAGCCACTGGACATCACGGTGTCGGTCAGCGCTGATCCAAACGAGCAGATCACCGCTGAATGTGTCTCGGCCGAGGTGATCGTCGGCGACAGTGTGCTGCCGCCGCCGGCGGTTTACTTGTGGCTCGCCCCATCCCCCGACAGTGCTGTGCAATGGCTGCGCATTCAGAGCAGCGTGCGCATTTCCGAGCCCGTTCTCAATCTCACGGTGTCTGCCGGATGTACTTCGCGCGTCAGCCGCCAGTTCGTCGTGTTTGTTGATCCGCCGCTCACCGCGTTTGAGACCAGCGTGCCCACGGCCATCGAGCCAGCCACCGCTGCGACAGCCCTGGAGGTCGGCCTAGGTGGCGCCGCAGCTCTATCTGTGGCCGCCGCCAGCGAAGGTTCTACACGAGCCGATGGATCAACGGCGCCGCCCCAACCCGAGGCATCGCGCCAACAACGCCGCGAGGCGCGCCAGCCGGTAGCGGGTCGCGCCGCGACCGAGACCCGAGACGCACGCGAACTCGCACGCAAATCCCGAAAGGTCAGTTCGGCGACCGCCAGCGCGCGCACTCCAGCGTCTCGCCTCCAACTCGAGCGGGGTACGACCCAGACCGCAGCTCCAGCCATGGCTGCGATCTCGTCGTCACCCACGGCCGCCGATGTCGCGGCTTCTGCTGCGGCGATCGTCGCTGCTGCCGCCTCGGCGGTGTCCGAAGCCGGGCGTGCCAGCGAGTCCCAGCGCCAGCAGATTGCCGAACTGCAACGGCAGCTGGTGCAGTCAAAGATCGACACCCAGGCCTCCAATGCGGCGGCAGCGAAACTGCAGGCCAGATTGCAGGCCGCCGAAGCCTCGCGGTATTCCTTGCCTTGGCTGGTGGCGCTGACCGTGGCGGTGGCGGTGCTGCTGTTCGGCATCGGTGTGCTGTTGGATCGCCGCCGCCTGTCGCGGAGACCTCGTCGGCCCTCCTGGAGCGCCGAGCGGTCGCAGGGGCGGCCTGCGCCGAGCACGCTGGAGGCTGTGCCCTCCACCACGATGGGGTCAGCACGCGCAACGGCGCGGCTGGAGGACGACGATCCGCGCGAGTCACTGGCAAGCCCCGGCCCCTTGCCGTTCAGTCGCACTTCGACACCAACGGTTGCGGCCCCTGCCAACGTGCCCTCTCTGTCGTCGGTCGCCGAATCCCCCTTTGTCGAAACTTCGGTCGTGACCGGCACCCGCACGAGGGCGGAGCCGCTACGGTTGGCCTTGCCGGTCACCGCCGATGCGTTGATTGACCTGGAGCAGCAGACCGAATTCTTTGTCGCGTTGGGCCAGGAGGACACGGCAGTCGACTTGCTCGATGGTTTTTCACGCGGTGCAGGCGGTGCCTGTCCGATGCCCTACTTGATGTTGCTCGCCATCCATCGCCGCCGAGGTGACCGTGCTGCTCACACCGAGGTTCGCGAGCGCTACGAAAAGCGCTTCAACCGTTCGTCGCCTGCGTGGGATGGTCAACCGGCCGTGGCCACGTCGATTGCCGACCATGTGGACGAGATGCGGCGCATCGAGTCGGTGTGGGGCGATCCACCGGCGGCGATGCGGTTGGTCGAGTCCCTGCTGGTCGATGGCGGTGCGCCGGCAGAGGCCTTTGACCTGCACTGCCTGGGCGAGTTGCAGTTCCTCTACCTGCTGGCCCGCGAACACAGCGAGATCGAGCCGCCGCCTGCCGAGCAGGTCGATTTGCTGCTGCCTTTGTCGCCACTGATCATGGCGAAATCAGGCGGTACAGCTGTCGATCTGGAGCTGGACTTCCTGGAGCCCGAGCTCTCCTCACAGTCAAAGTAGGCGCAGTCTTTCAAGCGCCAGCGTCAGCGTCGCGTCTTCCTTCGCAAAGCAGAAACGGATCAGTCCCTGCTGGATGGGCTGCGTGTAGAACGCCGACATAGGGATCGCTGCGACGCCAATCTCCCGCGTCAGTCTTTCGCAGAAAGTGTGGTCGTCTTCGCGGCTGACCCCGGAGTAATCGACGCACTGAAAATAGGTCCCGGCACAAGGAAGTGGCCGCAGCCGCGTGCCTTGCAAGCCCTGAGCGAACCGGTCGCGCTTGCGCTGGTAGAACGCGGCCAGCGCCAGGTGAGGTTGCGGGTCGTGCAAGTAGTCGGCCAAGCCGTTCTGCATCGGTGTGTTGACCGCGAACACGTTGAACTGGTGCACCTTACGGAACTCAGCGGTCATCGCCGCCGGCGCGGCGACGTAACCGATCTTCCACCCGGTCACGTGGTAGGTCTTGCCAAAGCTCGACACCACAAAGCTGCGTGCAGCCAGTTCCGGCCATCGCGCGATGCTCTGATGCGGCACGCTGTCGTAGACCATGTGCTCGTAGACCTCATCGCCGATCACCAACACGTCGGTGGGCCGCAGCAGATCGGTCAGTCGCTGCATGTCGGCACCGCTCCACACGGTGCCGCTGGGGTTGTGCGGCGTGTTGACGATGATCAGACGCGTGCGCGGCGACAGCGCCTGCGCGATGCGGTCGAAGTCGGGCGCGAAGGTGTCGGATGCGAGCGGTACGTGCACTGCGATGCCACCTGCCAGTGCGACATTGGGCGCATAACTGTCGAAACAGGGGTCGAGCAGGATCACTTCGTCGCCTGGGCGAACGACCGCCATCACCGCCGTCAGGATCGCCTGAGTGGCGCCCGCGGTGATCGTGATCTCGCGGTCCGGGTGATAGTGCCTACCGTACAGCGTCGCGATCTTCTCGGAAATGCCTTCTCGCAAGGCCAGCACGCCGGCCATCGGCGCATACTGGTTGTGGCCGTTGCGCATGGCCTGATTCACGGCATCGAGCAGGCGCGCATCGCAGCCGAAATCCGGAAAGCCTTGTCCGAGGTTCACCGCGCCATGCTGCTGTGCCAGCGCCGACATCACGCTGAAGATCGTCGTGCCGACTGCCGGCAAGCGGCTGGTCAGCGCCGGGGTGCGGCCCGTCGGGTTCATTCGCCAGACACCGCCGATCCGCCGAGGCTTCGGGTGATCAGCGCGCGGCTCAGCCGTTCGGAAATCATCTCGGCGAACACATAGACGAAGTTACGCAGATAGGCCCCGCGCTTGAAGGCGATGCGTGCGACGTTCTGGCCGAACAGCTGGCCGGCTGGCCGCCACACCAGATCGCCGCTCGGTGGGTCGTCACGCACCGCCATCTCGGCCACGATGCCGATGCCCAGGCCCAGCCGCACATAGGTCTTGATGACGTCGGAGTCGATCGCTTCAAGCACCACGTTCGGCTTCAGTCGCCTCGACTCGAAAGCCTGGTCGATGCGGGTGCGGCCGGTGAAGGTGGGGTGGTACGAGATCAACGGCTCGGCGGCGAGTTGTTCAATGGTGAGCCGCTCCACCTGGGCCAGTGGGTGGCCGGCCGGCATCACGATAACGTGCTGCCACTCGTAGCAGGGCAGGGTGACCAGTTCGTCGTAACGGTCCAGCGATTCGGTGGCCAGCCCGACCTCGGCCACTTCCTCGATGACCATGCGTGCGACTTGTTGTGGATTGCCCTGGTGCAGGCTGACGTTCACCTTCGGGAAGCGCTTGCGAAGCCTTGCCACCGGTTCGGGCAGCACATAGCGAGCCTGCGTGTGGGTGGTCGCAATCGACAGCGTGCCCGCATCCTGGTTGGAAAACTCGTCACCGATACGCTTGAGGTTGTTGACCTCTCTCATGATGATCTCGATCGCCTTGAGCACTTCTGCGCCCGGCTCGGTCACACGGCGCAGCCGCTTGCCGTGACGAGCGAAGATGTCCACTCCCAGTTCGCCTTCCAGTTCGAGGATTGCCTTTGACACGCCTGGCTGGGAGGTAAAAAGCGCCTTGGCGGTTTCCGTCAGATTCAGGTTCTGGCGGACCGCTTCTTGGACGAATCGGAACTGATGCAAGTTCATGGCGTGAGTGCAGATTCTGGGAGCCGCAGGGCGGCGGTCGCCATCGCTTCGATGACACCAGGCGCCTCTCCGATCGACGGCTGAAGGGTCCAGGTCACCTGGGGATGGGCTTGACGCAGCTTGTCGATCAACAGCGGCAGATCCTTGCGTACATGGCCTCCGGTACCAAGGAACAACGGCACGATGTCGACACGTCTGCAGCCGGCATCCGCCAGCGTTACCCCCGCATCGACCAGGGTCGGCGCCATGAATTCGAGGAAGCTCAAGGTCACCGCGATCCCAGGCGCCTGCTCGCGCACGCGGCGCAGCACCGCTTCGAAGGGCAGCGCCCAGTTCGGATCGCGTGCGCCGTGGGCAAACAGCAGTAGGCCGTCGTTCGCTATGCTCATCGGTAACGCACCAGCCAGGCGAAAGCACCCATCGACAACAGCAGGAACAGCACACTCGGCGCGGCGGCAGCGATCCAGGGCGTCCAGTTGCGCAGCAGCCCCAGATGCCCGGCGAGGCTGTTGAGCAACACGAAGGCAATGCCCAGCATGATGCCGCCGAACACCTTCAGGCTGATGCCGCCCGCTCGTGCGTGGAGGTAGGCGAACGGCAACGCCAGGCACACCATCACCAGGCAGGCGAACGGGTACAGGGCGCGCTTCCAGAACTGGATTTCATAGGCTTGAATCGCCTGTTCGTTGGCATCCAGGTGGCCGATGTAGCGCCACAGTTCCACCGTCGACATGGTGGAGACCGGCAGAAGCGCTGACGCGACCACCTCGGCGGAGGGTCCGCTTGTCCATTGCCAGGACTCCATCGATTCACTGCTCACGCGTGGGGTCTGGCTGGCATCGCTGGTGATCCATCGTGTCATGTTGACCTCGGACAAAGCCCAGTGGCCCTGATTGTCGATGCGTCCAGACGCGGCGGTGATCTGTCGCACCAGCCTGCTGTCGTCATCAAACTCGAAGATGTTCACTTCGAGCATGCCGCCCTGCGACCCGGAGCGTCCGATCTTGATGGAGTAGGAGCGATCGCCATCAGGCGTGCTCTGTCGATCCTTGATCCACACGCCGGAGCGACCATGGCTGAGACTGCCGCGCATCGCCGCCCGCACGTCGACGCCCTTGTTTTCCGAGTAGGGAGCGAGATAGTCCCCGACCAGGAAAGTCAGCGCGGCGAACGCCAGGCCCAGAGTCGCCAGCAGGCGCAGCGCTCGCCAGGGACCCAGACCGCTGGTGCGCAGGATGGTGAACTCCGACGATTGCGACATCCTCGACAGCGTGTAGATCGTGCCGATGAGCACCGCGATCGGCGCCAGCTCATAAAAGTGACCGGGGACGTCCAGAAGGCTGACCAGTGCAGCCAGCCCGATCGACCCGCCCAACTTCGCCATATCCGACAAGGCTTCGACGAGATCGATGAACAGGAACAAGGACAGGAAGGCCAGCGACACGAACACCACCGACACGGTGATGTCGACATAGAACAGGCGGCGTACCGTTTTCATCGGAGTCAGGCGCATCAGGTGCCCGCGGCTGCAGTGCGGCGTGGCATGCGTTTTGCGGATTCCTGTCGCCACATCAGGTAGATCGCGAGCAACAGCGCGGCACCGTGCGTCAGCAGCAAGGCCGAGCCCATTCCCATCTTGCCATTCGACACCCAGGCGCGCGACAGGCTGATCAGGTTGTAGTAGATGATGAAAGTCAGCAGCGCAAACATGAGGTTCCAGTTGTTGGCCCGACGAGGATTGATCGCTGCTAGTCCGAGCGCCAGCAGAACCATGTTGGTTGCCGCCAGGATCAGTCCCAGGCGCCAGGTCAGCTCGCCCAAATGTTCGGGTGTTGGCTTGCTCACCAGCGCCATCGTGGAGCGAGCCTTCGGTGGCAACTTGTCTGTGGGCGATGCGAGCCGGTCGCCGACGATCACGTCGTAGCGATCGAAGCGCGACAGTGTCCTTTCCGCAGAGTTGCGATCGACCTCATTGCGCTGGCCATCTCCGAGGCGCAGATAGCGAGTGTCATTCTCCACGTCGACACGTCCCGTTCGCGATGTGGTGACCGATTCGCTGTCCTTCAATCGGCCGTAGATGAACACATTGCGCCCGTCGTTGCCGTCAGGCGAGTTGCGCTCGATGAAGAAGACTCGGCTGCCGTCGGCAGATGCCTCGAACTGACCGGGAGTGACTCGCGACAGATTGGACCGGCGCTCGAACTGATCCTTCAGGACTGCAGTGCGTTCGTTGACCCAGGGCCACACGAGCAGTGACATCAGCAGCACCACGAGAAGCACCGGCCAGGTGGTTCGAAGCACCGGCCGGATGAAGCGCCACAGGCTCACGCCGCAGGAAAACCATATCGCCATTTCGCTGTCGCGGTACATCCTCCCGAGTGTGCCCATGACGGCGATGAACATCGAAAGGGCCAGCATGGTGGGCAGGTGTGCCAGCGCGGTATATCCGAGCAGCAGCACCACGTCCTGCGGCGCCGCCTTGCCACCCGCAGCCATGCCCAGGGTACGGATCAGCATCATCGTCAGCACGATGGTCAGAATGACGACCAACGTCGCGCCAAAGGTGCGCGCCAGGTCACGACGCAAGGTCGAATCGAATAACATCGTCAGCCCAATTGATCAGCAGGCATTATGGACTTCAGACACCTTGTTGCGACCCCCGCGTCCCTGTCCGAAATCAACGCCGACGCGCTGGTGCTTGTGGTTCATGGCAGCGTCATCGATGGTGCTCTGGCTCCTGCGATCTCCTCGCTGATCGGCGAGGCAGTCGAAGCGGGCGACCTGCAGCTGAAGGCGGGGCGCAGTCTTTACCTGCACCGACCGACTGGCGTGAAGGCCTCGCGGCTGCTGGTGGTCGGTGCTGCCGCTGCGAGCGTGAAATCTTTCAAGACCGCTGTGGCTTCGGGCCTGGCCCAATTGAAGGGCAGCGGCGCGAAGCACATTGTGGTGGCCGTGGCAGATGCCAACCCGCTGACGGCGTTGCACGGGGAGGCACTTGCCACCGCCGCTGCCGATGCCACCTACCTATATCGCCATACCAAGCCCAGCGCAGCGAAGGCGCCTGCGATGTCCCGCTTCACGCTGGCGTGTGGCAAGGGTCAAGCGAGCGATGTCGCCGCCGGCCTGCAACGCGGCGCGGCGATTGCCGCCGGGGTCACCTTGGCGCGCGAATGCGCTAATCGACCGGGGAACCACTGCACGCCGACATACCTGGGCGAGCAGGCCAGGCGCCTGGGCAAGGAGCACGGGTTGAAGGTCGAGGTGCTCGACCGCAAGGCGGTCGAAAAGCTCGGCATGGGCGCGTTCCTCGCAGTGGCGCAGGGCTCGGCGGAGCCGCTGCGCTTCATCGTCGCGCGCTACGAAGGGGCTGCGAAAGCGCAGGCGCCAGTGGTGCTGGTGGGCAAGGGCATCACCTTCGACACCGGCGGCATCTCGATCAAGCCCTCGGCCGAGATGGACGAGATGAAGTACGACATGGGTGGCGCTGCCAGCGTGCTGGGAACCTTGCGCGCGATCGCCGAGATCAAGCCCAAGCTCAATGTGATCGGCATCATCCCGAGTTGCGACAACATGCCCAGCGGCAAAGCAGTCAAGCCTGGCGATGTGGTGACCAGCCTGTCCGGCCAGACCATCGAAATCCTGAATACCGATGCCGAAGGCCGGCTGATCCTGTGTGATGCGCTCACCTATGCCGAGCGCTTCAAGCCGGCGGTTGTGGTCGACGTTGCCACCCTGACTGGAGCATGCGTGGTCGCACTGGGCCACCACCGCTCGGGACTCTTCACAGCCGATGATGCGCTGGCCGCCGAGTTGCTGAACGCGGGCGACGCGGCGCTTGACCCCTGCTGGCGCATGCCGCTTGACGATGAGTACGACGAAGGCCTGAAGAGCAACTTCGCCGACATGGGCAATGTCGGCGGCCGAGCCGGAGGTGCGATCACTGCGGCAATGTTCCTGAAGCGCTACACCGCCCGATACCGCTGGGCGCACCTCGACATTGCAGGCACCGCCTGGAAGTCTGGTGCCGCCAAAGGCAGCACAGGGCGGCCGGTGGGCTTGTTGACCCACTTCGTGCTGGCGCAGATCAAGTGATCGCCGGCTGGCTGCACGCGCCCCGATGACCGACGTGCAGTTCCACGTCAATGTGCCTGACCCGGTGCACTACGCGTGTCGACTGCTGCGCAAGGCCCTGCGCCAGGGGGCAAGGCTCGCGGTGACTGGATCGGCTGCAACGCTCGCCGAACTAGACCGCGCGCTTTGGGTGTTCGAGGCAGATGAGTTCCTGCCGCATGTGAAGCTTGAGGGTGACAAGCTCACTGCCGTGCAGTCGCGCGCTCCGGTGTGGCTGGTCGAGGATGCTCGCCATGGCACCGCAATGCAGGTGCTGGTGAACATCGGAGCGCCAGTGACGGCTGGTTTCGACGCCTACCCGCGCATCATCGAAATCGTGTCCGACAACGACGAGGACCGCAGCGCGGGCCGCCAGCGCTGGCGCGATTACTTGGCACGCGGCTGTGCGCCGGTGAGGCGCGAGGTCACCGCTTGAGCGTGCCCACCCTGCCACCCATGCGAGTGCCCACTCTGACCGAGGTGGTCGACTGGCCTCCTGTGCAGCTGGTTGTGGTTGAGGGGACAGCGCTTGTGCAGCCTCACGCACATGCGGAGGATGCGGTCGAAGTCTGCATCGACGAAGCTGCAGAACTGGCCAGGGCAGAACCGGACGTTGAGCCCCCGAACGAGCCCACGCCGTCCCTGGCTGACGTGCCGATGAGCGACGCACCTCTCCACGAGCCGCCGCCTACGCCACAGATCGATGAAGCAGCGCTGGCCCGGCGCATCTTCACCGACCTGCAGCACCAGATCGATTCGATGCTGGACCAGCAGCTCCGCGTGGCGATGCAGCCGCTGCTGAACCGCCTGGCCGACACATTTGCGCTGCAGGCGCGTGAGGAATTGGCATCGGCCTTGCGTGACATGGTGGCGCTGGCGGTGTCACGCGAGATGATTCGGTTGCGTGCTGCAGCGCCGCCCAGCGACTCAGCTGGCCCCTGAAGCCGCCGTGCAGACCTCTTACTTTTTCTCGTGGATGGATGACATGCGAACCCAACAGAACATGCGGATGCTCGCGCTAGCGGCGGCCCTGACGGTAGCCTTCTCCGGACCGGCTTGCGCGCAGGAATTGGTCGTCAAGATCGGGCATGTCGGACCGATCAGTGGTCCGGACGCCCACCTGGGCAAGGACAACGAGCTTGGCGCCAAGATGGCCATCGACGAGCTGAACGCCAAGGGCATGGTCATTGGCGGCAAGAAGGCTAAGTTTGTCCTGCTCGCTGAGGACGATGCGTCCGATCCGAAGCAGGGCACGGCCGTCGCGCAGAAGCTGGTCGATTCCAATGTCAACGGCGTCATTGGTCACCTGAATTCAGGCACGTCGATCCCCGCGTCAAAGATCTACAGCGATGCCGGCATCCCGCAGATCTCGCCCTCGTCGACCAATCCGAAGTTCACCCGGCAGGGCTACAAGACCACCTTCCGTGTGGTCGCGGACGATGTGCACCTGGGCAGCACCTTGGGCCGCTATGCGTCGCAGACGATCAAAGGCAAATCGATTGCCGTCATCGACGACCGCACTGCCTACGGCCAGGGCGTCGCCGAGGAATTCGAGAAGGGCGTGGCTGCCAGCGGCGGCAAGGTCACCGGCCGTCAGTTCACCACCAGCAAGGAGACCAACTTCACGTCGATCCTGACCGCCATCAAGTCAGGCAAGCCCGATGTGGTGTTCTACGGCGGCATGGACTCGGTGGCCGGGCCGATGCTGCGCCAGATGAAGCAGTTGGGCATTACTGCCACCTTCATGGGTGGCGACGGCCTGTGCACCGCGGCCTTGCCGGGCCTGTCGGCCGGGGCGATGAGTGACGGGCAGGTGGTGTGCGCCGAGGCGGGTGGCGTGGTGGGCGAACAGAAGAAGGCCCTGGATGAGTTCCGCGTCGCCTTCAAGAAGAAGTTCAACGTTGAGGTACAGCTCTATGCGCCCTACGTCTACGACTCGGTCAACTTGATGGTCGCCGCGATGGTCAAGGCCGGCTCGGCCGACCCGGCCAAGTACCTGGCGACGCTGGCGAAAACCGACGGCTACAAGGGCGTGACCGGCACGATTTCTTTCGATAGCAAGGGCGACATCAAGAACGGTGCACTGACGCTGTACACCTACAAGGGCGGTGTGCGCGAGCAGATTGCGGTGGTGCGCTGAATCGGCTGTCACCCAAAGGGAAAGGGCACCGCTGTGTGCCCTTTTCTGGCCATCGACCGATGGGGTTACTTGCTCGTGTTTTGTATCAAGCCAGCAGCTTCCTGCCGCAACTGCACCGACTTCTGATCAATCGCATCCAGCTCAGCGCTGGGCTCCTTGACGCTGTCCTTGGCCTTCAGATAAGCCGCCTGCCACTCCATCGAATTGCACTCGGGGATTCCGGCGTCGCCTTGCTGCGCCTTCATGTGATCGACGCACTTCTGCAGTGCTGCGTTCATCTTGTTGCCGGCAGCGACGGCGTCGCCAACCCGATCGCAGGCCGACAGCATCAATGCCATGACCACAATGAAGATGCTTTTCAAGGTTGGGCTCCGCATGTAAAAACAGGCCCGAAGGCCCGTGTTCACTGGTTGTTTGGCGGAGAGGGCGGGATTCGAACCCGCGGGGGGTTATTAGCCCCCACACGCTTTCCAGGCGTGCGACTTAAACCGCTCATCCACCTCTCCGAAGCCATAGAGTTTAGCCGACGGGCTGGCCCGCGACCTTCGGGGAGAACGGTCTCAATTGTGATCAGCGCGGCGTGAACGCTGCCTTGACTTCCGCAGGGAGCGAATCGAAGTCGTCTTCCCGCACCTGCAGGCCGCATTTCAAGTCGCTAGACGAGTCGAACCAACCGCGCAGGTCCGACACCGTGTCCTGGAAAGCGCCGTCAGTGCCTGAGGGTGTTGCGCCGGGCCGGGCCGTGGAGTCCGATGCTGTGGGGCGAAGGAAAGGAAACGGCCGCATGGCAATCCTTTGACGAGGTGCCTGAATTTGCGTGGTGAACGACGGTTCATCCCGTTTCGGGACACCCCCAATCTAGCGACATCAGCGGATGAGCAACACCCCGTGAATCGGTGGTGGGCGCTGCGCGGCTTGGGTCTCATTTGTGCACTGCATCACGCAGATTCGGGATTCAGCGTGACCCTAGCGCATGGGCCTCCAGGGTGGCCAGCGGCACATGATCGAGTGCCTTGCGGTGTGTGCTCTCCAGCACTACCGGCGGCGCGACGCCGGCCTTCAGTGCTTCGGCCCAGCGCGAGACGCACAGGCACCATCGGTCGCCGGGCTTCAAGCCGGCGAAGCGGTACTCGGGGTGCGGCGTGACGAGGTCGTTGCCGCGCTCCAACGAAAACGCCAGGAATTCCGCGGTGACCTTGGCGCACACCACATGCGTGCCCAGATCGTCTGACCGAGTCTTGCAGCAGCCATCTCGGAAGAAGCCGGTCAGCGGGTCGTAGGAGCAGGGTACAAGCTCGGTGCCGAGGACGTTCAAGGCCATGATTCAGTTTGCTCCCGGGGGCTTGGATTTCAGCAGCGCCATCGCGGTGCCGATCAGCGCCGACACCTCGCTCATGTTGCCGGGCACGATCATCGTGTTGTTCTTCTGCGCCAGCTGCGCGTACGCCTCGACGGCCTTCTCGGCCACCTTCAACTGCACCGCCTGCTCGCCGCCGGGAGAACGGATGGCTTCGGCGATCTTGCGGATGGCTTCGGCGCTGGCCTCCGCCACCGCCAAGATGGCCGAAGCCTCGCCTTGGGCCTGGTTGATCTCGGCCTGACGCTGGCCTTCCGATCGTGCGATGAAGGCTTCGCGCTCGCCTGTCGCGATGTTGATCTGCTCCTGCTTGCGGCCTTCGGAGGCGGCGATCAGCGCGCGCTTCTCGCGCTCGGCGGTGATCTGCGCCTGCATGCTGCGCAAGATCTCCGCCGGAGGTGTCAGATCCTTGATTTCGTAGCGCAGCACCTTCACGCCCCAGTTGGCGGCGGCTTCGTCAAGCGCGTTGACGACCGAGGCGTTGATGGTGTCGCGCTCCTCGAAGGTCTTGTCGAGTTCCATCTTGCCGATGACCGAGCGCAGTAGCGTCTGCGCCAACTGCGTGATGGCGAAGATGTAGTTGCTCGACCCGTAACTTGCGCGCATCGGGTCGGTGATCTGGAAATAGATGATCCCGTCGACCTGAAGCTGCGTGTTGTCACGGGTGATGCAGACTTGGCTGGGCACGTCGAGCGGCACCTCTTTCAGGGAATGCTTGTAGGCCACCCGCTCGATGAAAGGCACGACGAACTTCAGTCCCGGGGTCAGCGTGCGGTCGTACTTGCCCAGCCGCTCAACGACCCAGGCGTGCTGCTGCGGCACGATCTTGAAGGTCTGCGAAATGAAGATGACCGCGATGACGGCGAGGACGATGGCAAGTTCCATGGGGTGCTTTTCAGATGACGCAATGAGGTTGACGAATCAGGGCGGCGAACTTGGCGCTGACGCAGCCTGCGTGTGCGAAAGCGGAGCCAGCACCAGCCAGTTGCCTTCGACCGCGATCACTTGATGCGCGCCCGGGACGACAGCGCAGCCGGGCTGCAGGCGTGCCGTCCAGCCACTGCCGCGGTAGGTGACACGGGCTGTGCGGTCTGTGCCCCATTTGGTCACGTGCACGGATTCACCGATGTCCAGGTTGACATCGCGGTTCTCGCGCGCCGGAAGGCTGTGCGGATGTCGCTTGCGCGACCAGTGCCACAACGCGGTGGCGCCGCTTCCGACGATCGCGGCCACTGCGATCTGCGCCGCTCCGCTCAAGCCGATATGGGCAGCCATGGCCCCGCTGGCCAGACCGAGCGCAATCATCAGCAGGTAGAAGGTGCCGGTGCCCAGTTCAAACGCCACGGCGACGCCTGCTGCGATCCACCAGAACGTGGCCTGTGTCATGTCGATCTCGCCTTCAGCGAAGGCGGAATTGAAGATATTCGACTCAGTGTAGTTCGCGCTCGACGGTCACTGTGCGGCATGGACTGAACTTGGCCGCAGTGCGGCGTGGTCTTTTGGTCACGGCAACGCCCTAAACTTCGCGCTCCCTCCACGCTGCCCACTGGGACTGCCATGCTGCGATTTCGCTTTCCGATCGTGATCATTGACGAGGACTACCGCTCGGAAAACACTTCTGGTCTGGGCATCCGTGCGCTTGCGCAGGCCATCGAGAAGGAAGGCTTTGAGGTGCTGGGCGCCACGAGCTATGGCGACCTGAGCCAGTTCGCGCAGCAGCAAAGCCGCGCCAGCGCCTTCATCCTGTCGATCGACGATGAAGAGTTCACGCCTGGTCCCGAGCTCGACCCAGCGGTGCTGAACCTTCGCAAGTTCATCGAGGAGATCCGCTTCAAGAACGCCGACATCCCGATCTACATCTATGGCGAGACGCGCACCTCGCAACACATCCCGAATGACATCCTGCGCGAGCTGCACGGCTTCATCCACATGTTCGAGGACACTCCGGAGTTCGTGGCTCGCCACATCATCCGTGAGGCCAAGAGCTACCTGGGTGGCTTGCCGCCGCCGTTCTTCAAGGCGCTGATGGACTATGCGCAGGACGGCTCGTACTCCTGGCACTGCCCCGGCCACAGCGGCGGCGTGGCGTTCCTGAAGAGCCCGGTCGGCCAGATGTTTCACCAGTTCTTCGGCGAGAACATGCTCCGAGCCGATGTGTGCAATGCAGTCGAGGAACTGGGTCAACTGCTCGACCACAACGGCGCCATCGGTGCGTCGGAACGCAATGCAGCGCGCATCTTCAATGCCGACCACTGCTTCTTCGTCACCAATGGCACCAGCACCAGCAACAAGATGGTCTGGCACCACACGGTGGCGCCGGGCGATGTGGTGGTGGTCGACCGCAATTGCCACAAATCTATCCTGCACGCCATCATCATGACCGGCGCGGTGCCAGTGTTTCTGCGGCCCACGCGCAATCACTACGGGATCATCGGGCCGATTCCCGAGTCCGAGTTCTCGCCCGACGCAATCCGCGAGAAGATCGCCGCGAATCCGCTGCTCAAGGGTGTCAACGCGAAGACGGTGAAGCCGCGCATCCTCACGCTGACGCAGAGCACATACGACGGCGTGCTCTACAACACCGAGACCATCAAGCACGAGCTCGATGGCTACATCGACACGCTGCATTTCGACGAAGCCTGGCTACCGCATGCGGCCTTCCACCGTTTCTATGGCAGCTACCACGCGATGGGCAAGAAGCGCGCGCGGCCGAAGGATCAGATCGTCTTCGCGACGCAGTCCACGCACAAGCTGCTGGCCGGCATCAGCCAGGCCAGCCAGGTTCTGGTGCAGGACGCGGTCGATCGCAAGCTTGACCGCCACCTGTTCAATGAGGCGTATTTGATGCACACCAGCACCAGCCCTCAGTACGCGATCATCGCCAGCTGCGATGTGGCAGCAGCCATGATGGAGGCGCCAGGAGGGCCTGCCCTGGTCGAGGAAAGCATCAGCGAAGCGCTCGATTTCCGCCGTGCGATGCGCAAGGTCGACAAGGAGTTCGGCAAGGATTGGTGGTTCAAGGTCTGGGGCCCGGATAAGCTGTGTGCCGAGGGCATCGGCAAGAGCGACGACTGGGTGCTGAAGGCGGGCGACAAGTGGCACGGCTTTGGCGACCTCGCCGAGGGCTTCAATCTGCTCGATCCGATCAAGAGCACCGTGATCACGCCGGGGCTCGACATGTCGGGCAAG
Source organism: Burkholderiales bacterium (assembly GCA_947462065.1). Lineage (GTDB taxonomy): Bacteria > Pseudomonadota > Gammaproteobacteria > Burkholderiales > Burkholderiaceae_C > PBB1. The sequence goes on from CANHNO010000004.1 coordinate 26,058, forward strand.
TTCGCCAAGACAGGCATCCCTGCCTCCATCGTCACCAAGTACTTGGCCGAGCACGGCATCGTGGTCGAGAAGACCGGGCTGTACTCCTTCTTCATCATGTTCACCATCGGCATCACCAAGGGCCGCTGGAACACGATGGTGACCGCGCTGCAGCAGTTCAAGGACGACTACGACCGCAACCTGCCGATGTGGAAGATGCTCCCGGAGTTCGTTGCCAAGTACCCGCGCTACGAGCGGATGGGGCTGCGCGACCTGTGCCAGAGCATCCACGCGATGTACGCCAAGGGCGACATCGCGCGCCTGACCACCGAGATGTACCTGTCCGACCTGCAGCCGGCGATGAAGCCGAGTGACGCCTACGCCTGCATCGCGCACCGCAAGACCGAACGGGTCGAGATCGAAGCGCTGGAAGGCCGCATCACCACGACGCTGCTGACGCCATACCCGCCGGGCATCCCGCTGCTGATCCCGGGCGAGGTGTTCAACAAGAAAATCGTCGATTACCTGCGCTTCACCCGCGACTTCAACGCGGCCTTCCCGGGCTTTGACACCGATGTGCACGGACTGGTCGAGGAAGAGATCGAAGGTGGGGGCAAGCGCTACGGGATCGACTGCGTTCGGGAAGACTGACACCAGCCGGACCGAGTCCGCAGACGTTCCGATAGGAGGGTGTACATGTTCACCTACGTCTGTCTCGGTACCAACGACCTGCCACGTGCGGTCGCGTTCTACGACCCAGTGATGGCGGCCCTTGGCCAGCAGCGTTGCGACACCAGCAGCGAACCCGACTGGGACGGTTGGGTCGGCTGGGGCACCTACATCGACGAAGGGCGCATCGAGGTGGCACTGTGGTTGTGCGAGCCGTTCAACGGCCAGCCTGCTGGCGTCGGGAATGGAACGATGGTCGCGTTCGCTGCCAGGTCATGGGAACAGGTGCAGGCGTTCCACCAAGAGGCCTTGGCCCACGGCGGAACCTCCGAAGGTGAACCAGGCTTGCGCGTTCACTACGGCCCCGACTTCTATGCAGCCTATGTGCGCGATCCGGATGGCCACAAGCTGGCCGCGGTGTGTCGCGGCGCCCGATCGCCGGTGGTCTGACCGAGTCCCAAATCCTTGAAGTCAGCGCGTGAGCGCTGTGGCGGGCCACTGTGTTGCGTTCATGTCCTCCGGGCCGGTTCACCCGCCATTCGCTTCGGCTGAATTTCCGCCGGCCCTCCCCCTTTACTTCACTCCACACAGCGACCCACCACAGCGCTCCAACAATCACCGAAGTGTTCGGGGTTTGAAGGCCCAGCATGCGACAGCGGTGCTGGCCGCCGAGGGCGTGGGGTGACCGGCGTAGCGAAGTAAAGGGGGAGGGCCGGATGGGTCTTGCCGGAAACGCTCGGATCGTGATCCGGCCCGGAGGACATGAGCGAAGCCGGTCACCCCGCGCCCTCGGCAGCCTCTCAAAGCCGAGACTGCGTAAGACGCGACGGTGAGATCAGCCGATCACTGGTGCACAGCCGGCCGCACCAGTGCCGGGCGGCCGCCGAAGCGTTTCAGGATCGATTGCTCAATGCCGGCTGAATCGAGCCCGCAGCGTGACATCAGCACCGCTGGGTCGCCGTGCTCGATGAACTCGTCGGGGAGGCCCAGCACCAGCACCGGCATCGCGATGCCGGCCTGTTGCAGCGCTTCGAGCACGGCCGAGCCTGCGCCGCCCATCGTGCAGCCGTCTTCAACCGTGACCAACGCATCGTGCGTGCGCGCCAGCTCGGCGACCAGTGTCACGTCGAGCGGCTTGGCAAATCGCATGTTCGCCACCGTGGCGTCGAGGCGCTCGGCGGCGTCCAGCGCAGCGTGGAGCAGGGTGCCGAAGGCCAGGATGGCGATACGTTTGCCGTGTGTCCCAGCGATCTGTCCGGATTCGCGGCGCACTTCGCCCTTTCCGAGCGGGATTGCGGTCATCGCGGTTTGCACCTCGACGCCCACGCCCTTGCCGCGCGGGTAGCGCACAGCGGTCGGGTGATCTTGCAGGAAGGCGGTGTACAGCAACTGCCGGCACTCGTTCTCGTCGGCCGGTGTCATCACGCTCATGTTCGGGATACAGCGCAGGTAGGCGATGTCGTAGTTGCCTGCGTGCGTTGCGCCATCGGCACCCACCAAGCCTGCGCGGTCGAGCGCGAACACCACCGGCAGGTTCTGGATCGCCACGTCGTGGATCAGCTGGTCGTAGCCCCGCTGCAGAAAGGTCGAATAGATTGCGACCACCGGCTTCAATCCCTCGCAGGCGATACCGGCTGCGAAGGTCACCGCATGTTGCTCGGCGATGCCGACATCGTGGTATCGATTCGGGAAGCGGCGCTCGAACTCGACCATGCCTGAGCCTTCGCGCATCGCCGGCGTGATGCCCACCAACCGCTCGTCCTGTACGGCCATGTCGCATAGCCAGCTGCCGAACACCTGGGTGAAGGTTGGCTTGCCCGGTGCCGCGGCCTTGATGCCCACGGCCGGGTCGAACTTGCCTGGCCCGTGGTAGTTGATGGGGTCGTTCTCGGCCAGCTTGTAGCCCTGGCCCTTCTTGGTGACCACGTGCAGAAACTGCGGCCCCTTCAGGTTACGCAGGTTCTCGAGCGTCGGGATCAGCGCGTCGAGGTCATGACCGTCGATCGGGCCGACGTAGTTGAAGCCGAACTCTTCGAAGATCGTGCCTGGCACGACCATGCCTTTGGCATGCGACTCGAAGCGCCGCGCCAGTTCCAGCAGCGGCGGTGCGTTCTTCAGCACCGACTTCGCGGTGTCGCGAGCATTGGCATAGAAGCGCCCGCTCATCAGCCGCGCCAGGTAGCGGTTGAGTGCGCCGACCGGCGGTGAGATCGACATGTCGTTGTCGTTCAGGATCACCAGCACGTCGGCACCGGCGACGCCGGCGTTGTTCAGCGCCTCGAAGGCCATGCCAGCACTCATCGCGCCGTCGCCGATCACGGCGATCGACTTGCGGTGTTCACCCTTCAGCGCTGCACCGACGGCCATGCCGAGCGCTGCCGAGATCGAGGTGCTGCTGTGCGCGGTGCCGAAGGTGTCGTATTCGCTTTCATCACGGCGCGGAAAGCCGCTAATGCCGCCGAGCTGTCGCAGTGTGCCCATGCGGTCGCGGCGACCGGTCAGGATCTTGTGTGGATAGGTCTGGTGACCGACGTCCCAGACAATGCGGTCGCTCGGCGTCTTGAACACATGGTGCAGCGCGATCGTCAGTTCCACCGTGCCAAGGTTCGACGACAGGTGGCCGCCGGTCTGCGAGACGCTGTGCAGCAGGTAGTCCCGCAACTCGTCGGCCAGTGTGTACAGTTCGCTGCGCGAGAGCCGCCGCACATCGGCGGGTGATTCGATCGATTGGAGTAATGCTTTTTTCATCGTCAACGGTCCCGTTCCACCACCTTGTCGGCCAACAGGCCCAGCCACACCGTGTCGCGCAGCGCCGAGCGTTCCAGCGCCGAGTGCGCCTGATCGCGCAGTTCATGCGCGTGTCGCCGCGCTGCATCCAGCCCCATCAGGCTGACGTAGGTCGGCTTGTTCGCATCGACGTCCTTGCCAGCCGTCTTGCCGAGCTTGTCTGACGCCTGGGTCACGTCGAGCACGTCATCGATGACCTGAAAGGCCAGCCCGATCGAATCGCCGTAGACCTCAAGCGCAGACCATGCCGTTGCGTCGCTGTCGCCGCAAGCCGCGCCCATCATCACGCTGGCCCGCAGCAGCGCACCGGTCTTGCGGTGGTGCATGTCGCGCAGGCTTTGCTCATCGAGCGGCCGACCGACACTCGCCAGATCGATAGCCTGGCCACCCGCCATCCCGGCGTGTCCGGCCGCGCGAGCAAGCAAGCCACACAACTTCGCCTGCAGGGCCGCAGGAACAGTCGCCTCAGGATTCGACTGTGCGTCAGGGGTCAGCACTTCGAAGGCCAACGCCTGCATCGCATCGCCAGCCAGCATGGCTGGCGCTTCGCCAAACTTCACATGGACGGTCGGTTTGCCACGTCGCAGCACGTCGTTGTCCATGCAGGGCATGTCGTCGTGCACCAGCGAATAAGCGTGGATCAACTCCACGGCACAGGCCGCACGCAGCGAAGCGATGCGCAGGCCACCCACCGCATGCGCTGCGGCCAAGGTCAACAGCGGCCGGAGGCGCTTGCCTCCATCAAGTACTGCGTAGCGCATGGCGGTACCTAGATGGGCCGGTGCGTCGGCGGGCACCCACTGGCCCAGGCAGTCTTCCACCGCCGCCAACTGGGCACCTGCCCATGCATTGAAATCAGCAGCTGTCATGTCGGGTTCCAGGGCTTGAGCTGGCCGTCTTCCAGCACCTTGACCTGCTGTTCGACCGCATCGAGGCGAGTGCGGCAGAAGTTCAGCAACTCGGCACCGCGCCGGTAAGTGCCGAGCAAGCGGTCCAGCGGCAATTGTCCGGCTTCCATGGCGCCGACCAGTCGCTCAAGTTCTGAGAGCGCTGCCTCATAGGTTTCCGGCAGCGGTTCAGTCAGAGGCATGGGCGACGTTGCTGAAGCGGGAGCGGCGGGCGCGGATGCCGCGTGGGCGGATGGGGTCTTGGCCATGAACGATTGGAGTACCAGTTCATTGTAGTCAGCGGTCTTTTGCCGTGTCGGCGCCTTAAAATGAGCACCTACCAGCGTTCCTAACGAGGCGCCGAGGCTGCGGCGCCGTCATCGTTTGCGCCGGATTGCCCACTGTTTACCAGGAGAGACTCCCGGCCATGTCCGATCTGTTCGTCGAGCGCGGCACTGCGGTGTCTGACGCGAGACACCCTGTGCGACCCCGCGCCGCAAACAACGAGCTGCCCCTGGCTGCATCCGCCTATTTCGACGAAGCGCTCTTCCAGCGCGAGGCGGACACGCTTTTCTGCCATGGGCCGCGCTACCTGGGACACGAACTGTCGGTCCCTCAACCGGGCGACTACTACACCTTGCCTCAGGAAGGCGATGGCCGTGTGCTGGTGCGCACGCCGAACAGCGTCGAGTTGATCTCCAACGTGTGTCGTCACCGCCAAGCGCTGATCCTCCATGGTCGGGGCAATACCCGCAGCAACATCGTCTGCCCGCTGCACCGCTGGACCTACGACCTCACAGGCCAGCTGATTGGCGCTCCGCATTTCGCTGAGTCGCCGTGCTTGCACCTGAACAACTACAAGACACGCAGCTGGAATGGCCTCGTGTTTGAGGACAACGGCCGCGACATTGCCGCTGACCTGGCCGCGCTCGGGCCTCGGGCCGACCTCGATTTCACCGGCCATGTGCTCGACCGCGTGCACGTGCACGAATGCGACTACAACTGGAAGACCTTCATCGAGGTCTACCTTGAGGACTATCACGTGGGTCCGTTCCACCCCGGTCTCGGCAACTTCGTGACCACCGACGATCTGCGCTGGGAGATGGGCTCGAACTACTCGGTGCAGACCGTGGGTGTTGCCACCGCGGCGGGCGAGGCGCTCGGCAAGCCAGGTTCCAGCGTCTACAGCCGCTGGCACGACGAGGTACTGCGCTACCAGCAGGAGCACCACGATGGCCTCCCGCCCAAGCATGGTGCCATCTGGCTGACGTATTACCCCGGCGTGATGGTCGAGTGGTACCCGAATGTGCTGGTGGTGTCGACGCTGTACCCGCGAGGCCCACGCCACACCACCAACGTCGTCGAGTTCTATTACCCGGAAGAGATCGCCGCTTTCGAGCGCGAGTACATGGACACCCAGCAGGCTGCCTACCTGGAAACCTGTGTCGAGGACGATGAAATCGCCATGCGCATGGACCAGGGCCGTGCGGCCCTGTGGCAGCGCGGTGACCACGAGTCCGGCCCATACCAGAGTCCGATGGAAGATGGCATGGAGCAGTTCCATGCCTGGTACCGCGGCGCCATGGGCGAGTCGCTGGTGCCGGCCAGCGATGGGTCTTCCAGTTCGTCGCATCGCGCGCTGAACCCGGCGATCGCTGTGGCCCGATCATGATCGGCGAGCCGAGGTTGCCTCGCGTCGACAGCGCGCTGATCAGCGCGCAGGCATTGCAGGGCTTGATCGAAAGTGGCTCGTCAACCGTCGTGCTCGATGCCAGCTTCGACCTGACCGACACGTTTGCCGGAGAGCGCGCCTACCTCGGTGCTCACCTGCCCGGGGCCTTGTATGTGCATCTGGACCGGGACTTGTGCGGTCAGAAGACCGGTCTCAACGGTCGCCATCCACTGCCGGATCGAGCGGCGTTCGCCGCCACCGTCGGGCGCCTTGGTGTCACACCGAGGATGCAAGTCGTTGTGTACGACCGCCAGGACGCGATGTTTTCGTCGCGGCTGTGGTGGATGTTTCGCTGGCTTGGTCACGAGGCGGTGGCGGTACTCGATGGAGGGTTTGCGGCATGGCAGTCGGTCGGTGGCGCCGTCCAAGGCGCTGCAGTCAGCGTGAAGCCGCAATCGGCCTACCCGATTGGTGCCGAGGTATCGCCGCTGGTGCGCACCGTCGATGCAGACATGCTGCAGGCGCAGCTTGGTCGTATCAGCTTGATCGATGCACGGGCACCCGAGCGCTTTCGCGGCGAGTTTGAGCCGCTCGACGCGCAGTCTGGGCACATCCCGGGCGCGAGCAACCGTTTCTTCAAGGACAACCTCGCTGCCGACGGATGCTTCAAGCAGGCCGAAGTGCTGCGCGCTGAACTGCTGACGCTGATCGGTGCGCGTTCCGGTAGCGAGGTCGTGCACCAGTGTGGCTCGGGTGTCACGGCCTGCCACAACCTGCTGGCGATGTCGGTGGCCGGGATCGACGGCGCGGCGCTTTATCCTGGTTCCTGGAGCGAATGGTCGTCTGATCCCTCGCGCCCGGTCGCCCGCGGCTGAGCAACTCTGAAGCGATTCGGCATGCCCTGTGCGGGCCCACCGCGCTGGTCGCAGCGTCACAGTTTTCCCCGACAATGATTTGATGGATTTGACTCTGGCTGCACGGACTGCCTCTTTTGACACAGCCGGCACCCGCTGGCGCGGATTGCTGGCAGCCATCGACATGGGCTCGAACAGCTTTCGACTCGAGCTCGGCCAGCTCGACGGCGCGCGCTATCGCCGAGTCGACTACCTGAAGGAAACCGTTCGGCTTGGCGCGGGACTCGATGAAAACGGCCTGCTGACCGAAGAGGCCATCCTGCGCGGGCTCGCTTGCCTGGCGCGCTTCGCAAAACGGTTGGAGGGCGTGTCTTCATGGCAGGTTCGCGCGGTGGCCACACAGACCCTGCGCGAGGCGCGCAATCGCAATGCCTTCCTGGCGCGTGCCGAAACTGTGCTCGGTCACGCGATCGAAGTGATTTCTGGTCGCGAGGAAGCCCGGCTGATTTACGCTGGGGTGGCACGGCTGCAGCCGTCGACGCAGCCTCGCCTGGTTATCGACATCGGCGGGCGCTCCACCGAGATGATCCTGGGCCATGGCCGCAAACCGGTTCTTGCCGAGTCGTTCCAGGTCGGCAGCGTCAGCCTGTCGATGAAGTACTTTGGCAATGGCCGCTATACCGAGGCCGCGTTCCGGGCCGCGCAGGTGGCCGCGGGTGCGGAGCTTGAAGAGGCGCTGCAACCATTTGCACCTGAGCATTGGGCCGAGGCCCTGGGCTCGTCGGGCACGGTCGGCGCCGTGTCGCAACTGCTGCAGGCCAATCGCATCACCGACGGACGGATCACACCGGGCGGCTTGCGCTGGCTGATGGAGCAGTGCATTGCCGCTGGCCGGGTCGAACGTCTTGCGCTGGCTGGGTTGAAGGAAGACCGCCGCGCGATCATTGCCGGCGGGCTGTCCATTCTCTACACGCTAGCCACACATTTCGGCATCGATGCGCTGATGCCCGCGCGAGGCGCACTGCGCCAGGGTGTGATCTTCGACCTTGACGAACGTCTCAACGCCAGCCAGCAATCGAATGACGGTGAAGACATGCGCGACAGCTCGGTGCGCGAGTTGCAGCGCCGGTTCCTGGTCGATGAGCCGCAGGCCCTGCGCGTGGCACAGGTCGCGGAACAGCTGTACCACCACGTGCAGCCCGATGCCAGCCGCGATTCGCGTCGCGAGTTGCAGTGGGCCTGCGCCTTGCACGAGATCGGCATGATGGTGTCGCACCACGATCACCATCGCCACAGCGCCTACATGCTGGGCCATGTCGATGCGCCGGGTTTTTCGCAGTCGGAGCAGCGACGCCTGGCCGAACTGGTGCTGGCGCAGCGTGGTGGCCTGCGCAAGGTCGAAGCCAGTCTGACGCAAGCCGACTTCGCCTGGCAGACCTTGTGCCTGCGGCTGGCCATCATCAAATGCCATGCCCGCGGCACGGTGGACAAGCATGCGCTCGCCCTGCGGCGCAGCGGCTCCGCGGCCGAGTTGAGTTGGCAGCCCGGCTGGCTGGAGAACCACCCGCGTACCCATTACCTGCTGACCGAGGAGGCCGGGATCTGGCAGCGCAGCGGGCCACTGCAGCTCGAACTGCCGCGCACAGCGGGTTATTAGCCCGGTGGACTGTTCAGCGCAGCAGTCCCCTCAGCCCAGGCCGCGCATCAGCGCAAGGCGACAGTCGCTGACTTTCGCGCTGCTCCTGTCTCTGCTGATCCACGCGCTGTTGTTGAGCCTGACCGTTGGCGGTCAGGGTTGGGGTCTCCCAGGGTTCTCATTTCCCTGGCAACAGCGACGGGCCGAGGCCCCCGACCTGCGCATGTTGCTGATACCAGCTCGCGAAAAGGTTGCGGCGGCAGCGGTGGTCACGGCGGTCGAGCCCTGGCAAGCGACATCGACCACTGCCACCTCCGCGGTGGGCGAGGCACCCCCGGCCCCAGCGACCGAGTCGATTACTTCGACGAGCGAATTGACCGTGGCGGTCGAATCGACGTCCGAGCGCGCACCCGAACCCGCGCTGCCGCCACAAGCTGATGTGGCGCCAGCTGCCGCGCCCGCCCCAGCTGCGTTGCCCTCTGAAGCGCCCAGCGAGGTCGGGCCAGCCACTCCCACGCCGCCGACCGTGATGGCCGTGGAGCAAACCGACATGGCCACGTGGGTGGTGGCCCCTGCCGCCTCCGCTCCGATAACTGCGTTGGCCGTGGCATCCGCCGCATCAAGTCCGGAAGCCGCTGCATCGGCGCCAACGGAAGTGGTCGTCGAAAAGCCAGACCCAGCCATGGAACGGGTCGTGGTCGATCCTCTGGCCGAGGAGGCCCAACGACAGGCTCTGTTGTTGGAGGCCGAGCGGCTTGAGAGTGAACGCAAGGAGGTGGCCCGCCAGGAAGCGCAGCGCGTCGAGAGCGCGAGACTGGAAGCTGAGCGCCAACAGGTTGCGCGACAGGAGTTGGCTCGACAAGAGTCTGCTCGCCAGGAAGCTCAGCGGATCGAGAGTGCGCGCGTGGAGACCGAGCGCCAACAAGCGGCACGGCAGCAGGCCGCTCGACAGGAATCCGAGCGCCAACAAGTCGCGCGACAGGAGGCGGCCCGGCAGGAAGCTGCTCGGCAGGAGGCAGGGCGTCAGGAGGCCGCTCGTGCCGAGGCCGCACGGGACGACGCAAGACGCGAAGCCTCGCGGCGCGCGATGGGACGCCAACTGGATGAAGAAGTTGCCCGGCGCGCAGCAGCGTCCGAGGCTGCGAACCTCGCTTCCAGGCTGGAGCCATCCTCACGCGGTGCGCGTCGAGGCAGGCTGTTCGGGCGCATCGATCCCAATTCCGAGCTCGTGCTTTATGCCGAAGCGTGGGCACGGAAGATCGAACTGAACATGACGGTCGATCGCATCCGCGACGTGGCGAAGCGCCCCCACACAGACCCCCTCGTGACGGTGGCCATCCGGAGCGACGGCTCGGTGGAGTCCGTGACCTTTCTGTTGTCAAGCGGCGTCGCGGAGATGGATGAGGGGATACGACGGATCGTGGAGAGCCTCCTGCCTTATCCGGCGTTCCCGCCAGGACTCGCCCGCGAGTTCGATGTGATCGAAATCCGCCGGACGTGGGTCGTTGACACCGCCGTTCGCTTGTATTGACCGATGTTCGAGGCGATGCGGAGCGGCCGCCTCAGCCCAATGGTGTACCGAGGCCAAGTCGTCGCAGACGGGCGTTGAGCGCATCGACCTCGTCGAGCAGATCGAGCACCAATGCCACGCTGGCGGCATTCAGGTGCAGATCGCGCGCCAGGCGCAGCGCGGTGCAGGCGCGGCTGAACGCGCTGCCGTCAAAGCGCCAATTCGAGGCATCGCTGCCCCGTGGCTCCAACGCGCCTTCTTCCACCAGCTCGACCAGTTGCGCGCTGTCGGCTTTGCAAGCCTGGCTCAATTCGATCAGCGTGAACTGCAGGTTGTTTTCGACGATCACGCCGTGCGTGACCATCACCTCGTGCTTGGCCATGCTTATCCCTCCAGTGCCTGTCGCGGGTTGAAATCCGCAAACGCCGTGGCGAGTTGGGTCCAGGCCTCGCGAGCGGCCGTTGTCTCGCTGGGCGGCAGCGCGATCGTCAGCACAGCGTAAAGGTCGCCGGGTGGCTGGCTCGGAATGCCCTTGCCCTTCAGGCGCAGTCGCCGTCCGCTGGCCGAGCCTGGAGGTATGGACAGCTGCACATTGCCGTCGGGCGTTGGCAGCATGACACTGGCGCCGAGCACAGCCTCCCATGGTGCTACGGGCAGGTCGATCGCGACATCCCGGTCAATGACACGAAAGCGCGCGTCGGGCGCGATCTGAATTTCAAGGTACAGGTCGCCCGCCGGACCTTCGCCGAAGCCTGCGCCTCCCTGGCCTGCCAGGCGCAGATGCTGTCCACTGCGCACGCCCTTCGTGATGTTGACCGTCAGCTGCCGCGTTGTCAGGGTCATCCGTCCATCGGCGTCCACCTGCGGTGTGCGCAGGGTCACGGTGCGGCTTGCGCCGCGGTAGGTGTCCTGGAGCTCGATCTCCACCTTGGCGTGGTGATCGCCGCCTGCCTGGCTGGGGCTGCGGCGCGGTCCGCGCGCCCCAGCGGCCTGATGGCCGAACAGCGTTTCGAAGAAGTCGCTGTGGTCGCGCGCATCGTCAGCGCCGCCGCGGCCGCTGTATTCGAAGCCGCTGTCCCAGCCGGGAGGCGGCGTGAACGATCGGCCATCTCGATGATCTGCCCCCAGCGCGTCGTACGCTGCGCGTTTCTCGGGGTCGTGAAGCGCCTCGTAGGCCTCGGCCACATCCTTGAAACGGGCCTCGGCATCAGCCGCCTTGTTCAGGTCCGGGTGGTACTTGCGGGCCAGCTTGCGATAGGCACGCTTGATCTGGTCGGTGGTGGCCGTCTTCTCGACACCGAGTGCGGCGTAGTAGTCCTTGAACTCCATGGCTCATGGGCCCGCACAGTGGCTGACAGCGACATCGGGTGAATATCGGCGTTGCGGTTGGCGCTGTCTCATCAGCCATCGTGCGCCGCATCTTGCTGCGGCGTCTGTTCGACGCCGCACCGACAGGACGCCCCGATCTGGTTCTGGAAAATCACGTGGCACCTGGACATGCCATGCCCCACCAGGCAGCCGCTCAGGGAACCACTGTCAGGAAAAGAAAGGCCGCGAAGAGCACCAAGTGAACGGCGCCTTGCATCACGGTGGCGCGACCGCTGCCCAAGGTCAGCGTACCCACCACCAGCGTCAGCATCAGCAGCACGATGTCGACGGGGCGCAGGCCCAGCACCAGCGGGAACGGAAACCACGGTGACAGGGCGGCCACCACCGGGATCGTCAGGCCGATGCTGGCCAAGCCAGAACCCAGCGCGAGGTTTAGGCTGCTCTGCATGCGGTTGCCGCGCGCCGCCCGCAGCGCAGCGCCGGTTTCCGGCAGCAGAACGATCAGCGCGATCAACACGCCGACCACCGCCTTCGGGGCGCCGGCCGCAGCCACGCCCGCCTCCAGAGCCGGTGCCAGCGCCTTGGCGAGGCCGACCACGCCGACCAGTGACACCAGCAGCAGGGCCAGGCTGGCCCAGGCGACCCAGTTCGCCGGAGGCGCGGCGTGGCTGTCTTCGTCGGTGTTGTCGACCGGCAGGAAGTAGTCGCGGTGGCGCACTGTCTGCACGAAGACGAACACGCCGTACAGCGCCAGTGAGGTAACGCCTGCAAACACCAGCTGCGAGCCGCTGTAGGTGGGCCCGGGAGTGGTGGTGGTGAAGCTCGGCAGCACCAGCGCGAGGCCGGCCAGAGCGGCCAGCGACGCCAGGGCCGGGCTGGTGCCTTCGACGCGAAACGCCAGCACGCCATGGCGCAGGCCTCCCACCACCAGGCACAGGCCGACCACGCCATTGCAGACGATCATCACCGCCGAAAACACGGTGTCGCGCGCCAGCGTGTTGGCGCCCGCCCCACCGGCCAGCATCAGCGCGACGATCAGGGCCACCTCGATGATCGTCACGGCGACCGCCAGCACCAGCGTGCCATAGGGCTCGCCGACGCGGTGCGCCACCACCTCGGCGTGGTGGATCGCGGACACCACCGCCAGGAGCAGCGAAGCGATGAGCACCGCGCCCAGAACCGGGCCGAGCGGCGTGCCCCAGCTCAGCGCCATGGTCAGCAAGGCCAGCAGGGGCAACGCGAGGCTCCACAGCGGCAGGCTGTGTACGCGCCACCAGGCGTTGGGGGAGGGCCGTTCAGCGCTTCGTGTCATCGATCGATCCTAACGAAGGCCGCTGCGTCAGCTGCAGGCGGGAAACAGAGCGCGGATTTCGGCTACAACCTGAGCAGGCTGTGCGGGGGGCTGAGCAGTGGCAGCAGCGGCAATCGACCACTCACGTTCCAAGGGAGTTCCGGATGAACATCGAATCGATGCAAACCTTTCTCGGGGCCACCGCGATCGACATCGCGCTCAAGGTCCTGGCGGCGCTGGCGTTCTGGATCATCGGACGCTGGCTGATCGGCCGGGTAATCGGACTGATGCAGGCGGCGATGAACCGCAACCACGTCGATCCGACGCTGACCAAGTATCTCGGCTCGATCATCGCCATCGCGCTGAACATCGCACTGGTGCTCGGCATCCTGGGCTACTTCGGCATCCAGACGACATCGTTCGCCGCCATGCTGGCTGGCGCGGGTGTGGCGATCGGTGCGGCGTGGAGCGGGCTGCTGGGCAACTTTGCCGCTGGCGCGTTCATGCTGATCCTGCGGCCGTTCAAGGTCGGCGATTTCGTCAGCATCGGCGGTGTCGTCGGCACGGTGCATGAGTTGGGCCTGTTTGGCACCACCATCGTCACGCCGGACAACGTGATGACACTGATCGGCAACGGCAAGATCTTCGGCGACACGATCCAGAATTTCTCCGTGCTCCCGGTGCGCCGCGTCGAACGGGTCGCGCAACTGGCCAACGGTGTCGATCCGCTGGACGCCATCGCGCGTTTGAGGGCCGCGGTGGCGCTGATCCCCAATGTGTCGAAGGAGATGCCGGCCGAAGTCAATCTGCTTGACATGAAACTCGAAGGCCCGCAGATCGCCGTGCGGCCCTACACCCACACCGATCACTACTGGCAGGTCTATTTCGACACCAACGAAGCCATCATCAAGGTCTGCCAGGAGGCCGGCTGGCCGGTACCCTCGGCACTGCACCAGATCCGCCAGATCTGAGTGGAGAGGGCGGCACCGATGAAGTTCGTCAAGCGTTTGGGGTGGGCAATCGGGCTGTGGTCAGTCGCAGTGGCCGTGTGGGCGCAGCCCGCGCCAGCGACAGACACGCAAGCGCCTGGCGCTGCAACGACCGAGGTGCCCGTCGTGGTCGCCAACCGCACGGTCACCGTCTTCCGTGCACCGTACCTGGGCGTGCCACCCGAGCGTCGCGCGCAACGAACCGAGGCGATCCTGAGCGAGTTGCTTGACCGGGCGGTGCAAGGCGAGGTGACGGTCCAGGTCGAGCCCCAAGGACATGTGTTGCTGGTCGATGGCGAACTGGCATTGGTACTGGTGCCCGCCGATGCGGACCCGCTCCGCGCGCAGACGCTCGCGCAGGCCAGTGCGGCCGCACGAGACGCCCTGCGGTTGTCGCTGGCCGAGACGCGCGAAGGACGTGACAGTCAGCGTCTGCTGTGGGGCCTGGGGCGAAGCGCGCTGGCGACACTGATCGCGCTGGCCATCGGGATGGCGGCATGGCGCGCGCGCCGCTGGGCAACGGTCCGCCTGGAGAGATTCGTCACGCAGAGTGCTCCCGGTGTGCGGTTGGCCGGTGCGGAGTTGTTGCATACCGAGCGATTGGTCGGGGCGGTGCGACTCGCCGTGCGTGCACTCTGGTGGACCCTGGCGCTGGTGCTGGCCTACGAGTGGCTGGGCTATGTCTTGCGCCAGTTTCCGTACACCCGACCCTGGGGCGAGCAACTCACTCGCTACCTGCTCGATGTGGCGGACCGCATCGGCCACGGCGTCTTGGGCGCGCTGCCCAATCTGGTGATCGCCATCGTCATCTTCCTGATCGCACGCGGCGTGATCGCGCTGTTCCGCCCGTTCTTCACCCGGCTGGCTGCCACCGACGACCGTCAAGGCGGTTGGCTGGACGCCGACACCGCTCGCCCCACCCAGCGCCTGTTCGGCATCGCTGTGTGGCTGTTCGCTGCCGTGATGGCCTACCCCTACCTTCCAGGCGCGCAGAGCGAGGCCTTCAAGGGCCTGTCACTGCTGATCGGCTTGATGGTCACGCTCGGTGGGTCCAGCCTGTTCGGTCAGGCAGCGAGCGGGCTGGTGCTGATGTACTCGCGCACCTTGCGTGTCGGCGAGTACGTGCGGATCAACGAGCATGAGGGCACCGTCACCGAGATGGGAGCTTTCATCACCCGCATGCGTACCGGGCTGGGCGAAGAGCTGACCTTCCCGAACTCGCTGGTGCTCGGCAGTGTCAGCAAGAACTACTCGCGCGCCGTGCATGGGCGGGGATTCGTCGTCGACACTACGGTGACCATCGGCTACGACACGCCATGGCGACAGGTGGAGGCCATGCTCATCGAGGCCGCGCGGCGCACGCCGGGCGTGCTGGCGGTGCCGGCGCCACGCGTTTTTCACATCGCCTTGAGCGACTTCTATCCCGAGTATCGTCTGGTCTGCCAGGCGATCCCCAGCGAGCCGCGGCCGCGCGCAGAGGTGCTGAGTGCGCTGCACGCCAACATTCAGGATGTATTCAATGAATGCGGCGTGCAGATCATGTCGCCGCATTACCTGGCGGACCCGGCCGAGGCGAAGGTGGTGCCACCCGGGCAGCCTTACACCGAGCCTGTGCGAGGCGCGGATGCGCACACTTCGGCGCCGCGTTGAGCGGACGCGACGTCCAGTTCTGGCGCCGGCCCTGACGCGCTTTCGGCGACCGCCGGGCATTCTTGACACTCGGAAGAGCTTGAGC
>CANHNO010000005.1 GCA_947462065.1 Burkholderiales bacterium
AGATGTAGAAGAAGGAGAGTGGGTTCTTGATGCTGCATTTCGCCAAGGCCTTGCGGTCCCGCATGGTTGTCGCGAGGGTCGTTGTGCCAGTTGTAAGTGCGTGCTGGTTGATGGTGATGTCGAGATGGAGGACTATTCAACCTTCGCGTTGTCTGAGACAGAGCGCGACGGAGGCCAAATTCTGCTCTGCCGTACATATGCGTACAGTGACATCACAGTGGAATTGTTGAATTACGACGAAGACTTGATGAGCCGTTCGATTCCCGTGAAGGAATTCAGCGGCGTACTCACCTCCGTTACAGAATTGACGCACGACATTCGTCTGCTCAAGGTAGAGCTCGAAAAGCCGTTGAAATTTTGGGCGGGTCAATTTGTTGAGCTTGGTGTACCCAGCGCTGGTGTGACGCGCTCGTACTCGATGGCCAGCACGCCCGGAACGCCAAATCAACTTGAATTCATTATTCGCAAGTATCCAGAAGGTGCGTTTTCATCGCTGCTGGATACGACACTCACTCCTGGTACCGCAGTCACGGTGAAGGGCCCGTTCGGAACTTGCCTACGCCGTGAAGGGCGTCCGGGGCCCATGTTGCTGGTGGGGGGAGGGTCAGGTATGTCGCCCTTGTGGTCCATTCTCCAAGACCACATTGCCAGTGGCGAGCAGAGGCCCATTCGTTTCTTCTACGGTGGCCGCGCAAAGAGAGATTTGTTCATGTTGGAGGAATTCGCAGCCCTAGCGAAATCGCTGCCGGATTTCCAATTCATACCGGTGTTGTCGCAGGCCGGTCCTGATGACGCTTGGACTGGTGAAACCGGATTCGTGCATGAGGCGCTCAAGCGCATCATGAGCGAGCAGCAGTTGTCCGGTGAAATTGACGCCTACGCCTGCGGCCCAGTGCCAATGGTGGATGCCGCGTTGCTCGTTTTGCAGGAGTTGGGAGTGGACCCAAGCAACACGCATGCCGATAAATTCACGCCAGCCAGCGCTACTGCGCCAAATCTCGCTCATTAATAATAGGGAAATACATCGATCATGACTGAGACAACAGACTACGTGCCCGTCAACTCCGGTGCTGCGGGTGCTGCTAAATTTTCAGGCTCTGACAGCCGCAAATTCAATTACTACGCTCCCAAGGGACGCAAGGCCTCGCATTACGAGGACATGACGCTGGACGTCCAACCCGACCCAAAGCGTCACCTATTGCAAGGCTGGATCCTTAGCTTCCCAGACGGCGAAACGACATATTCCGAAAATTGGACCGCCGCCAAATCGAGCGACTGGCACATATTCCGTGCGGTCGACGAAGAGTGGGAACGTACTCACTACAAGCGTCAATCGACCATCGAAGGAATGATTGCGCAGGCGGTGGAGAATGGTCGGCGCTCTGGCGCTGCAACGCGCTTCAACAGCGCCTGGGTCAAGATCTTGGAGCGGCATGTCGGTGCCTACAAGCACGCCGAGTTTGGTTTGAGCCTGGCGCTGACGCAAGCGCAGCGTTATGGTTATACGCAGATGATCAATTCTGCAATTTTGACCAACGCCTCCTACAAGATACGCTTTGCCCAAGACTTGACGCTTTACCTTGCCGACATCGGTTTGGACATCCCCTCGGGTTTCGACGCCGAGATTGGCAAGACGCACTGGATGGAAGACCCAATGTGGCAGCCCACGCGTCGATTGGTTGAAACCATCAATGGATTACAGGACTACCTCGAAACCTATTTCGCGACGAACTTGGTGTTTGAGCCGCTGGTCGGCGAGCTGTTCCGCAGCGGTTTCATCATGCAGGCAGCTGCGTCGCAAAACGACTTCATCACCCCTACCGTGGTGTCGTCGGCTGAAGGCGACTACCAGCGTAATCTTGCCAACACGATGGAACTGATCAATATGTTGGTCAAGGACCCAGTACACGGTGTCCACAACCAGGGCTTGTTTAACTCGTGGCTGCACAAGCATGGCGACATGGCTGTTGAAGCTGCCAAACAGCTTCAGCCCATTTGGTCGCTGCCTACGGCCAAGGTCGCGCAGTTCCCGGAGGCGTACGCTTCGGCAATCACGCGCATCCGTGGTATCGCTGACCAGCTCGGCCTTACACTGCCGGCCTCCATGGCCGTTTGAACTTCAGTCCACGAATCGAGGAAGCGCAACATGTCTACCGACCAAACCAAGAATATCTTTAAGCACACTAAAGATCTTGAATTCAAGGACACCATTTCGCATCAGTGCGGAGTGACGCTCAACGAAAGCGTTGAAGCTCGAGCGATCGCCGAAGTGATTGGGCGGCGCGAGGGTATCACTGTGACGTTCATGCCGTCGATGATTCGGGTCGACGGTGAAGGCAAGATCATCTTCAAGATGGATGAAATCTCCGAGGAACTGGGATACGAGTTGACTCACGAGGCGTTCGAGATTTCTACGTCCACTCACTACGGTCGCATGGTGATGATTGATGAGAACACCGTGATTCTGTTTGGCGATATGGACGAAGCCATGAAGTACATCGCTTACGACTGATAAAGCGCTCACCGCACGGGACTTGTCCCGTGCGGCTTAGCAACGTCAAGTCATTAGTTTTCGCCCTCTGGGCTTCTTTTTTTTTGACTTGACGTCTTTTATGCGAACCGACCAGTTGAACTGGTTCAGTTCGTCGTGGTTCGTGCAATACGAACCGGGCAAAAAGAAGCGCTTTAATGTCTCGCAGTTTTGGGGGCATTACGGTGAGAGGGCGCGACGGAATGATCCGCGACGTTCGGTGGCCGCTGTCGGCTGTTGACCCTAACCAACATCCTAATTGGAAGTGTAGTAATGGCTAATCTAATGTTGCATGACGACGATGCCCGCCAGGCTTTAGGCCGGGGTGTCGCGAAGATGGCGAAGGCTGTGCGCGGTACGCTCGGGCCTCGAGGTATGAACGTGATCATTGATAGGCCAATCGGCTCGCCCATGATCTCCCGTGACGGTATGCGCATCGCCGCTGAAATCGAGCTCGAAAATCCGTTCGAGAACATTGGTGCGCAGGTGCTTCGTGAAGTTTCTATGCAGACGGCGGAGGTTGCTGGCGACGGAACCACAACCGCCACCGTGTTGGCGGATGCGCTGGTGCAGGGAGGACTGGATTCCCTCGCTAAGGGCGCTAACCCGGTCGAACTCGTAGAAGGTTTGGAGTTGGCTGTCACCGAGGTGATCGCTGCACTCAAGCGCAATGCCAAGCCACTCCGCGATGGAGAGCAGTTGCGGGCTGTCGCGCTGGTGGCGACCAGCAACGACCCCACCGGCAATCTGGTTGCCGAAGCGTTGGAGCGTGTTGGTGCCGACGGCATTGTCGACGTTGACTATGGATCGACAGTTGAAACGATGTTGGAAGTCGTCGACGGCATGGCCTTCGATCGCGGCTACTTGTCGCATCACATGGTCACCGACGTTGAAAAGATGCAGGTGGTTTTGGACAACCCCTACATCCTGATGACCGACCAGCGACTGTTGACGGCCGAAGAGGTCGCGACAGTGGTGAAGCTGGTAGCTTCTTCGAAGCGCCCGTTGTTGATCATTGCTGAAGAAGTGGCTCCCCCCGCCGTGATCGGTCTTCTGGCGTGGCGTGACAACGGCGGTTCGCCCGTTGCTGCCATCCATCCGCCTGACTATGGCCACTGGCGCAAGGCGTCTTTGGAAGACTTGGCCATCCTGACGGGTGGACGCGTCATCTCTCGCGATCTGGGTGGCACCATTGCAGCCGTCCAATTGCGCGATTTGGGCCAGGCGCGCCAGGTGCGAATCTCCCAAAACCAAACGGTGGTGACCGCTGGCAGCGGCGATCCAGAGATGATCGCAGCGCGTCGCCAGCAAATCCATCGTCAATTCGAACTGGCTCCCGAAAACATCGAACGCGACAAGATCAAGGAGCGTTTGTCAAAGATGTCCGGTGGCACTGCGATTCTGTTGGCTGGTGGTGCCACTCCAGTTGAACAAAAGCGCCGGTATCTGCTGATAGAAGACGCCATTCACGCAGCACGAGCTGCTATTGCAGAAGGGGTTGTGCCCGGAGGTGGACTAGCCTTGCTGCGGGTAGCCGATGAGCTCAAAGCACTACTCGAGAGCACGGAAGGCTCGGTGAAGGAAGGCGTTGCGATGCTGCAGCGTGCTCTGCAACTGCCCGCCTATCACATTGCTGCGAACCGTGGACTGGACGCAAAGGCTGTGCTCAGCAAGGTATTGGAGTCAGAGTACGGCGTTGGCCTGGATGCCCGTAGCGGTAAGTTTGTTAATCTCGAAGCCGCTGGCATCATTGATCCGGTTCGTGTCACCTACAGTGCCGTGCGCAATGCAGCGTCGGTGGCCGGATTGATCTTGACCACACAGACCTTGGTGGCCAAGAGGCCAGACGTGCTGGATCCGACCGTTGGCCCAGCCATGGGTGGCGGTGCAGAGTTGTTAGGACGGGCATAAAACAGCCGCAGTCGGCGGCCCGACGGGTTCGCCGACTGCTCTGGCTGATCGTTGTCGCGCGGGAAATGCCGCTTTTATCGCTAAGAGCAACAGCAGATCTCGGCCCTCGACAGATAGACAGGCCGCAGTGCGAAACGTCGCACTGCGGCCTTTTTGTTTCCGAAGACGGAGAGCTTCATGCGGCAGATTTATCTTCTATGGCCGAAGGACTGAGCACGACGCGGCTTTTGGTGGATGCCGTGATGAGATGGTCTCGCCGGCTAGGCGCAACCTCTCGACTGACGGCGGGAGAAGTAGGCAAACGGTTCATTTCGATGGGCCGGGCAACGGAGCCCAAAATGACACCGGAGATTGATGTAGTGAGCTGGAGCCGCTACAGCGGTTGGGTCAGGTCAAGGAAGCCTTCTTTAATCAGCCAAAGCAGTCTCCTCCTCAGTTCGCTGTCAAGCCGAGTGGCATGGGGGATCCCCGCTTATCTTGAGTTATCGATAAACGCAACCGATAATTGAGCACCAAAATAGGTGTACTGATTTGCACCAACCTACGCTGGAGCTGGCGCGCTGAGTCGAAGACGCTGACTAGCCGACCAGACTACGTTAAACCCCAGCGAGTTCAGTGCTTGGTCTGGCGACCAAAACGGAGACGCTAATGCTGGACGACCACACTACAAGCAAGTCGTTGTCTATCCTCGAAGGCAGCGATCTATTGCCAGCACCGCAAGCCGCGCCTTCAGAGCGGCAAACCATGGAAGCCTGGGAGCGGTTCGTAACCGGCCAGGAGGTGGTTGGTGGCTGCGTGTCCAAGCACGTTTGGTCATCTTGGCAGCGAAGCCGCCGCCATGGTATCGAGCCCACCAAGCGATTGGCACCCATCGCGGTTGCAGGCGATGCACTGGAACAACTGCGCCTTCGCAATCAGATGCTCCTGGCTGCCGCCAAGGGGCTGTTCATGACCACCGCCCACCTTCTGGCACGGTCGGGTTCTATCATGCTGCTGACCGATGCACATGGAGTCGTGCTGGAAATGGCAGGCGATCACGCCACGATGGCCGCAGCGCGCGACATTCGACTCATCGAAGGCGGCAATTGGAACGAAGGTGTGATCGGGACCAATGGCATTGGCACTGCCCTTGCCATGCGCACACCTGCCCAAGTGCACACGGCAGAGCATTTCTGCTCGGGAATCAAGCTATGGGTCTGCGCTGCGGCACCAATTTTCATGCCTGGTACTGATCAGATCTTGGGCGTGCTGGACATCTCTTGTCCGCCGGCGAGCTACCAAGTCAACAATCTGGCGTTGGCGGTCGCCTCTGCGCGGCAGGTAGAGGCCGTACTGGCTGAGCGCATCAGTCAAGAGCATCGCAGGCTGCTGGAAGCATGTCTGCACATGAGCGGACGGGCTGATTCTCAGGCACTGCTGGCACTGGACCGCAATGCATGTCTGGTTCACAGCAGCGGCAACGCACCCGGCTTGGAGCTGCGCCAGGGTGCCCGCGTTGCGGGCCTCGAGCCAGGGCATAGCATCGATGACTGGGCCCGCCGTCTGCCCGAAAGCCTACGTTCCGAGTGGCTGCATCCCGTTACATTGAACGGCGCATTCATTGGTGGGCTGCTGATGGTGCCGAAGTCAGCACGCGTCGCATCCAAGTCGCCTCCTGCGGCTGAATTCGATGCGAAAGGCGCGGGCAATGACCTTGGTGTGTCAGGTCTGACGCCCGTGCCTGAGCGAGGCTGCTTCGCAAAGCTCGTCTGGAACAGCCAAGCGATGCGTGCGGCCATTGATCGGGCTCGACAAGTCAGCGCGCGCCGTGTGCCGGTGCTTATTCAAGGAGAAACGGGCGTCGGCAAGGAGCTTTTCGCGCGTGCCATTCATGGTGATGATGAGCGCAACAGCCCGTTCGTCACCTTCAACTGTGGTGCCACCACCAAGGAGCTGATCGGCAGCGAGTTGTTCGGTCATGTTCGTGGAGCCTTCACGGGCGCCACCAATGAAGGCCGAGCCGGGCGCTTTGAGCTGGCACATGGGGGTACCTTGTGCTTGGACGAAGTGGGTGAGCTCCCGCTGGACCTGCAGCCGGTACTGCTGCGGGTGCTCGAAGAAGGTGTGATCTACCGCTTGGGCGACGGGAAACCACGGCATGTCAACGTGCGATTGTTGGCCATGACCAACCGCGACCTTCTCCAGGAGGTCGAGGCTGGCCGATTCCGACGTGACCTTTACCACCGCATCAACGTCACCCGAGTGCGTGTACCGCCGCTGCGTGAGCGGGATCAGGACATCGAATTGCTGACTGACCACTTCAACCTCCAGCTCTCCTTGAGGCACGGCGTGCCAGTACGCCAATTCGGCGGCGATGTGCGTGCTGCGATGCGCGCCTACTCTTGGCCCGGGAATGTGCGCGAGCTTAGAAACCTGATCGAGAGTCTCTTGCTGACGTCTGACCAGGACAGCGTGAATCTCAGCGAGTTACCGGAAGAAATGCTGACTGCGGCCCAACTGCCGCCTTCAGTCCCGCAATCGTCGCGGGAGAATCAACCTGCCACAAGCCTTGAAGAAAGTGAGCGCCTGGCTATCGTTCGCGCAATCAAGGACCATCGAGGAAACTTGGCCAAGGCAGCGCGAGCCTTGGGCGTGTCGCGCAGCACGTTGTACCGTAAGGTGGAGCGGTATCGACTAGAAGACGTCGTGCGGTCGAGCGACGCCACGGACGGCAGCAACGAGACTGGGCTCGGAAACGTCAGTACGAATGGTCGAGCTATCCCTGACTAGGGGCGAATCGCCCGGCCTGAGGAGGCATTTCAGCGCCCCAGATTCTTCAGCCGTCCCGGCTCAATGACCTCCGTCAAGCACAAATTCGGATGCTGGATAGAGGCACGAATTTCATCCTGACCTGCTCAGTGAACTTGACGCAAACAAACTTGTTTTGATTGAGCCACCGGTTCGCCGTAGCGTGATCAGGACCTAGAAAGCAGACGCGGCCGAAACCCTGCTGGAGAATGCCTTCCTATCGCGGTGCTTGAACGTCACGTCCGCTTCAGATCCGCAGTTCTGCGTCAACGCGAAGGTTCCATGCCGAGCCAAAGCTCAGGATGCGGCATCTTCTGATGCCGATTCACCGGCCACTGAACCGTGCCCTACCGCGAGAGTTCCCTATCGGTGAGATCAAGCCTACCTGCGCACGCATTCCGAAGACGCGTGTGCGGGTATCCAGCGAAACCGCTGGATACCCGCCGCGTGGCACGCGTGGCTGACCAGATACCCATCACATGCAGCGCATGGCTCTACGAGGGCGCCTGAGTAGCTTCCAGTACAAAAATGATTCAGTGAATCTGAACTGGGGAACGAGAGCGATCAGATCGTGCGTGCCGTCATCTGCTGTGCAATGTACTCAGCTTGACGAATCGCCAGAGTCACGATGGTGAGCGTGGGGTTTTCTGCGCCACCGGTGGTGAACTGACTGCCGTCGCTGATGAACAGATTGGCGATGTCGTGGGTTTGCCCGTACGCATTGCAAACGCTGTCCTTCGCAGATGCACCCATGCGGCAGGTGCCAAGGTTGTGAGTCGACGGATAAGGCGGCGTACGGAATGACTTGACGGCACCAGCCGCCTCGTAGACGAGCTGACCCTGGCGGAAGGCGTGCTCGCGCATAGCGATATCGTTCTCGTGGTCGTCGAAATGCACGTTAGGGGCAGCGTTACCCCAGCGGTCCTTGACCTGCGAGTTCAGTGTCACACGGTTGGTTTCGCGCGGCATGTCCTCGCCCACCAGCCACATCCCGGCAATTCGGGTGTAGTTGTCCATGTACTCTGTGAATTCGCTGCCCCAAGCGCCTGGATTCAGGAAGGCGGCCATGAACGGCAAGCCCAGAGCCAGTGTTTCCATTTCGTAGCCACCCGCGAACCCTCGCTTCGGGTTGTGATGTGCTTCGTCGCGGACGATACCAGCCATTGTCGTGCCGCGGTACATGTGCACAGGCTGCTTGAACAAGCCATAAACCGAGCCAGTCATGTGCCGCATGTAGTTGCGCCCGACCTGACCGGAGCTGTTTGCCAGACCGTCCTTGAACAGGTTGGATGCTGACAAAAGCAACAAACGCGGAGTCTCGATCGAATTTCCCGCAACGCAAACGATGCGCGCCTTCTGCCGCTGTTCCTTGCCGTCCTTGTCGAAGTAGACGACCCCTGTGACCTTACCAGCGTCGTTGTGTTCGATGCGCGACACGTGAGACTCAGGACGCAGGTCCATGTTGCCGGTCTTCTCGGCCTTTGGCAGTTCGGTGTACAGCGTGCTCCACTTGGCGCCGCTCTTGCAACCCTGGAAACAGAAGCCCAATTGCAGACACTGACCTCTGTCGTCACGAGGGCGACTGTTGACGGCCATGTTGCCGGTGTGCACTTCCTTGTAGCCCAGCTTGGTGGCGCCGGCGTACATCACCTTGAAGTTGTTGTTGCCGGGCAGCCCTGGGATGCCGTGGGTGCGTGTCACCCCCATCTTGTCTTCGGCGCGGCTGTAGTACGGCTCGAGTTCCTTCAAGGTTACCGGCCAATCCATCAGGTTGGCGCCCTTGATCTCGCCGTAAGTGGTGCGCACCTTGAACTCGTGCTCCTGGAAGCGGAGCGAAGCGCCGGCCCAGTGCGTGGTAGAGCCGCCCACGGTCTTGCAGATCCAGGCAGGGAGGCCGGAGAAGTCTTTTGCAACGCGCCAAGTGCCGGACGTGGTTCGTGGATCCAGCCACGCCAATTGGCTGAACGATTTCCACTCGTCGTTGATGAACTTTTCGCTGGACTGCATTGCGCCAGCTTCCAACACGACGACTTTGATGCCCTTCTGGCACAACTCGTTGGCAAGCGTGCCGCCGCCAGCGCCCGAACCGATGATGACGACTACCGAGCCGTCGCTATTGTCAAATTTCGCCATCTTGTCTCCTGCGATTCTTCTGATTCTTGCCGTGTCGGCAAGTGGTGGCCACGTGGCCAATGAAGCAAATCAACTCACCAGGCAGGTGGGCTGGCCTCTGCCGTTGGGGGACGCAACCACTTCAGGTCCTGAAATCCACGCGTGAGGTAACCGCCTTTTTCCCACGACGCGCCGGGGTAACCGAAGACCGTGAAGGCCATGTCATTGTTATAAAGCGAAGTGATGCACTGGCCACGTACGGTGTTGAAGAACGGCGATCCTTCAATTGCCTTGACCAACGCAAGCTTTTTCGTGGCCGTCGCCTTGATGAAGCTGCCGCCGGCCGCTTTGTCGAGCGCCGCGATGCCGTCGCGCACAACCGGTAGGGCGCCTGCATTGCCGTCGAGATCCTTCGCCAGCAACGCGTAGACAGCGTCTGGCAGTTTCTTGTGAGGGAACAGCACGCGACCCATTGCGATCAGCGTCTTTCCTTCGCCGGTGGTGAGTTGCTTCAGCTCCACCGCCCAAACTGGAGACGGCGCAAGGGTGGCCAACACTGAACTGGTGGCAATGGCGCCTGTCAACAGGCCCGAACCCTTCAGGAAATCTCGCCGCACGAGCGGCAAATCAAGTTTGGGTACCCGGCCGTCTTCTTCGTTGCATGAAGCGGCATCGGCACCGGGCTGCGCCGACGGCGCGATCGGAATCACACGCATGGGGTCTCCTGTCATTTTCGTTTTGCTGCAGGCCGGTCATCCGACCCACTGGGAACTGTAAGCTAAAAAGGCTTAACCGGACCTTTGCGACACCGCTCCACCCTGCCGCGCTCAGGGGAAGCACTAAGGATTCTGTGGCCTGCTGGCCTCATCCGCTGATGCGTTTCATGGGGCTGTCTGACCGCTTCAGCTTGAACATCGATCACTGCTGTCGTGCCATCACTCAACCGTCCAGTGCGCCCAGTACTTCTGCCTCGGACTGCTTGAGGAGTGTCTTCAGTAAGGGTGGCGTGAAATGACGTTGCACCGAGATGGCATAGAAGTTCTCATGAAGGTCCGGGACCACGCTGTATTCCACGAGACGTCCATTGCGTAACTCGTCTTGCACCACTACCGTGGGCAGCAGTGCCACGCTGTCGGAATCACGCGCCAGTAGCCGCAACAGTGCCATATCGTCCACTTCGGCACGCAGTCGGTAGCGAATGCCAAGCCGCTCGCACAGCAGATCGAAACCGGCGCGGATATCGTTGTCCCGGCCCGGCAACAGCAGCGGCACCTCGGCCAGCTCTTCGGGGTAGCGGAACGCTTTGCGCTTCGATCGCGGTTTGCCCACTAGGCTGACGGGTTGACGGGCAATGCGCTGGCAACGCCAGGGGTCTTCGCTACTGGCGTGCACGCGTTGGTTGGACAGCACCAGATCGAGTGTGTGTACACGCAGCCGCGCCAGCAGGTCGACCAGGCTGCCGGAATGGAGCACGAGTTCCACGTCTTCGCGTTCGAGCAAGGGCCGCAGAAAATTCTCCTGGAAATTGCGAGACAGGGTGGCCATGGCGCCGATCCGCAGCACCTGGCGTTCATCGCGGTGGCCTTCGCGCAGCAGCGCCGTCAGTTCTGCGCCCGCTGTGAAGATGGACTCGGCATAGCCCAGCGCGAGCTGTCCGGCCTCTGTAAGTTGCAAGCCGCGGCCGACGCGCGCAAACAGCGGCTGCCCTAACTGTTCTTCCAGCTGCCGAATCTGCGACGACAGCGCCGACTGCGACACATGCAGATGTGCGGCCGCGCGGGTGAGGTTGCCCTCCTTGGCCACGGCCCAGAAGTAGTGGAGGTGGTGGAAGTTAAGGCGCGCCATCGCACAAACATTCTCTTTAAAAGATCATGTTAGCGCGAACCATCACTCCACCGCAGGTGGCCCTGATGCCCGCCGTATCTCCCAACCGGTCTGACCACTCCTACACAGCCGTGGTGAAGATGTCCACCTGAGCCGCTCTTGAGCTACGAGCGCGTCGTACGCGTCAGCATGTCCATGACGGCAGTTGTTCAGGAGTGATGGCGTACTTGGTAATCGCCTGAGTGCAGATCTCGGCATCGACCAGGCCCTGAGCGCGCAGCGCGGTCAGCGCCGCCAGCACGATCTGGAAGCGATCGACCTCAAAGAAGCTCCGTAGTGCGGCACGCGTGTCGCTGCGACCAAAGCCATCCGTGCCCAGCGTTGTCACTGGCGATGGCAGATAGCTGGCGATGAGTTGCGGCCAGGCGCGCACATAGTCGCTGGCCATGACCACTGGCGCGTCGCCGCTCAGGCATTGCTGGACATGGCTGAGGCGAGGCGCTTCTTGCGGATGCAGGCGGTTCCAGCGCTCCACCTCGCGGGCCTCACGCGCCAGTTCGCTGAAGCTGGTGGCGCTCCACACTTCAGAGGCGACGTGCCAGTCTTGCGACAGCAGTTCGGCCGCTGCAATCACTTCGCGCAGGATGGTGCCCGATCCAACCAAGCGAACGCGCAGCGGGCTGGTGGTGCTCGCCACCGAGCTGTAGCGATACATTCCCTTGATCACGTCTGCCTCGGCGCCTGCGGGTAACGAAGGCTGCGCGTAGTTCTCGTTCATCAGCGTGACGTAGTAGAAAACGTCTTCGTGCTTTTCCAGCATCTGGCGCATGCCGTGGTCGAGGATGACCGCAAACTCGCCGGCGAAGCAGGGGTCGTAGGTGCGGCAGTTGGGCACCGTCGATGCTTGAAGCAGGCTGCTGCCATCCTGGTGCTGCAGGCCCTCGCCGCCCAAGGTTGTGCGACCCGCGGTTGCACCCAGCAGAAAGCCTCGCGAACGTTGGTCGGCAGCAGCCCAGATCAGGTCGCCCACGCGCTGGAAACCAAACATCGAGTAAAAAATGTAGAACGGCAACATGGCCAGGCCATGCAGCGAGTAGCTGGTGGCGGCGGCCGTCCAGCTGCTCATGGCGCTGGCTTCACTGATGCCCTCTTCCAGGATTTGTCCGTTGGTTGCTTCGCGGTAGCTCATCAGCGAGCCGATGTCTTCCGGTTCGTAAGCCTGACCTTCGCTTGAATAGATGCCGACCTGCTTGAACAGGTTGGCCATGCCGAAGGTGCGCGCCTCGTCGGCGACGATGGGGACCAGGCGCGGTCCCAGCGCCTGGTCCTTGAGCAGGTTGGTCAGCATACGCACGAAGGCCATCGTCGTGCTCATCTCCTTGCCATCGGCCTGGATCGCAAACTCTGCGTACTTCGAGACGCTGGGAACTGGCACGGCAGCCGTTTGGGTCGCCCGCGCGGGCATGCTTCCTCCGAGTGCAGCTCGGCGTGCCTGCAAGTAGCGCATTTCAGGGCTGTCGGCGTCTGGCTTGACGAATTCGAGTGCGGCGGCCTGTTCGTCGGTCAGTGGCAGCTTGAAGCGGTCGCGGAAGGCGATGAGGTCTTCACGCCCCAGCTTCTTCTGCTGGTGTGTGGTCATCCGGCCCTGACCTGCGGCGCCCATGCCGTAGCCCTTCTTGGTCTGCGCCAGGATCACGGTCGGGCAGCCTGTGGTCTTCATGGCCTCGTGGTACGCGGCATAGATCTTCACCAGATCGTGACCGCCTCGCTTGAGCAGGTCGATCTGCTCGTCGCTCAGGCCCTGCACCAAGGCGGCGAGTTGTGGGTTCTGGCCGAAGAAGTGCTCGCGGTTGTAGCGGCCATCCTTGGCCGCAAAGGTCTGGAACTGGCCATCGACGGTTTGCGCGAAGGCCTGAGCCAGGGCGCCGGTGGTGTCGTTCGCAAAAAGTCCGTCCCAGTCAGATCCCCACACCAGCTTGATGACGCGCCAGCCAGCGCCCACGAACAACGCTTCCAGCTCGTCGATGATGCGGCTGTTGCCACGCACGGGCCCATCCAGACGCTGCAGATTGCAGTTCACCACCCAGATCAGGTTGTCGAGCTTCTCGCGCGAAGCCAGCGTCAGGGCCGACATGCTTTCGGGCTCGTCCATCTCGCCGTCGCCGAACACGCCCCAGACCTTGCGGCCAGTTGTGTTTTGCAGATGACGGTGGTTGAGGTAGCGCATGAAGCGCGCCTGGAAGATGGAGCTGATCGGGCCCAGCCCCATGGAGCCGGTGGGGAATTGCCAGAAATCAGGCATCAGCCAGGGGTGCGGGTAGCTGCTGAGGCCTTGCTTGCCAGCGGCCCGCGCTGAGATCTCCTGCCGGTAGTAGGCCAGTTCCTGCTCGGTCAGTCGACCTTCCAGAAAAGCGCGCGAATAGACACCGGGCGCCGAGTGCGCCTGGAAGAAGACCAGGTCGCCGCCGTCGGATCCGCCTTGTCCGGCGCGGAAGAAATGATTGAACCCGACCTCGAACAAGTCTGCAGCGCTGGCGTAGCTGGCGATGTGGCCACCGAGTTCACCGTAGGCTTGGTTGGCGCGCACGACCATGGCCAATGCGTTCCAGCGCATCAGCGAGGCCAGCCGCTCCTCGATCGCCAGGTCGCCCGGAAAAGGGGCCTGCTGCGATAGCGGGATCGAGTTCACATAGGGCGTGCCGCGAATGGGTTTCCACGAGATCGCCGGGTCGCGCGCCGAGATGGCGAGTGCGTCCATGATCTCGCGCACCCGCTGCGGGCCTGCGACCTGCAGCACAGCCTGCAGTGCATCCTTCCATTCCGCAGTTTCCTGCGGGTCGCTGTCGGGTACTGAAAGGACGCTGGTGGACGCGGGAATGGACATATCGCTCATGGCTGCTCTCCTTGAAGCAGGCACTATAAAGAACAGGGCTGGAAATTTGCGCTTGAAATCGCGGGCCTGGGGTGCCGTTCTCAGCACAAAATTCTGTAATTACCCGAAAGGTACGCATGATGCAAGTTAACGCCGTGGACCTGCGCATCCTGCGCGAACTGCAAAACGACGCCAGTCTCTCGAATGTCGCCCTGGCCAAGCGCGTCCATCTGTCGCCCTCAGCTTGCCTGGCGCGCGTCAAGGCGCTGGAGTCCAGCGGCTTGATCCGGCAGTACGTTGCGCTGCTTGATCCGCAACGGCTGGGGCTGACGCTCAACGTGTTCATCTCCATCAGCCTGAAGCAGCAAACGCGAGCGGCACTGGATGCCTTCGAGGCCAAGGTCTCGGCGCGTGAGGAGGTGATGGAGTGCTACCTGATGTCAGGCGAGGCCGACTACCTGATCCGGGTGGCGGTGAGCGACATCGCCGCGCTCGAGCGCTTCATCATCGAACACCTGTCGCCGATGAAGGAGGTCGAGAAGATCCGCTCCAGCTTCGCGCTCAAGCAGGTTCGCTACAAGACCGCGCTACCCTTGCAACTCGGCTGATGGCGAAGCGAACGCCCCGCGGGGCGCGGGCACCACGCGCATAAGGACGTCAGATGGCCGTACCGGCGCCGCGTTTGGCCAGTGCCCGTTTCATGCGCCAGCCCAGCAGCACCGCGATGACGACGGCATATACCGCGACCTCGGCGAAGTCGTTCTTGGCCGCACGCATCCAGAAGAAGTGCAGCAGGCCGAGCAGCGCGATGGCATAGATCGCGCGGTGCAACATCTGCCAGCGAGCCGCTCCCATGGCCTTGATGGCGCGGTTGAACGACGTGACTGCCAGCAGCGCCATCAGCAGCAGGCCGGCCGTGCCGACCAGGATGAACGGCCGCTTGATGATGTCCTTGACGATCGCGTCGATGTTGAAGCCCTGGTCCAGCCAGCTGTAACTCAGGAAGTGCAGCAGCAGGTAGAAGAAGGTGAACAGGCCCAGCATGCGGCGAAAGCGAGCCAGCGCCGGCAGGTTTGCCCATTGCCGCAACGGCGAGACCGCCAGCGTGATGCACAGAAAACGCAGTGTCCAGTCGCCAGAAGCTCGGATGAGCGCTTCGGCAGGGTTCGGCCCGAGCGTGTTAGCCCAGGCGCCGTAAAACAACCACCAGAACGGCAGCAGGCAAAGCGCGAACAGCAGCACCTTGGCTGCAGGTCGCAACAAGAACGGCTTACGTTTGACGGTTCCCGCGACGGAGTTTGCGCTCACCGCGGCAGTCGGCCCTTCAGCCTGAGAACGAACGCCGGTGTTCGTTCCGACGGTTGACATCAGATTCATAGTGCCTGGGGTTGGGGCAGTGAGGTCAGAAGAACTTCTTCAGATCCATGCCCGCGTACAACTGGCCGACTTGCGGCTCGTAGCCGTTGAACATCAGCGAGGCGCGCTTCTTCTGGAACAAGCCGTCCTCGCCGATGCGGCGTTCCGTAGCCTGGCTCCAGCGCGGGTGGTCGACGGTGGGGTTCACGTTCGAATAGAAGCCGTATTCGCTACTGGCCGCCTTGTTCCAGCTGGTGCGTGGCTCTTTCTCGACGAAGCGGATCGCGACGATCGACTTGCCACTCTTGAAGCCGTATTTCCAAGGCACGACCAGGCGCACAGGTGCGCCGTTCTGGTTCGGCAGCACCTCGCCGTAGAGGCCGAAGGTCAGCAGCGTCAGCGGGTTCACGGCCTCGTCGAGCCGCAGGCCTTCCACATAGGGCCACTGCAGCACACGTGAGCCCACGCCCGGCATCATTTTCGGATCGGCGAGGGTGACGAATTCGACGTACTTCGCATTGCCGGTCGGTTCGACCTGCTTGATCAGTTCGGACAACGAATAGCCGACCCACGGGATCACCATCGACCAGCCTTCGACGCAGCGCATGCGGTAGATGCGCTCTTCCATGGGGCTGAGTTTGAGCAGGTCTTCGATGTCGTAGACCTTCGGCTTGCCGACCGCACCCTCGACGCTGACGGTCCACGGACGCGTCTTCAACGAGCCGGCGTTGCGGGCGGGGTCGGACTTGTCGGTGCCGAATTCGTAGAAGTTGTTGTACGAGGTCACATCACCATAGGGCGTGAGCTTCTCCATCGTCATGCCACCGGGCACGCTGCTGCGCTTGCCTGCCAGCGCGGGCAGCTTGCCAGGGCGTGCGATTTGCGCCATGGCATCGCGGGCAGCCCACGATGCCATCGCCAAGCCGGCGCTGCCGGCAGCCATCGACTTCAGCAGCGTGCGGCGGTCTTCGTAGACATCTCGGGGTGTGATGTCGCTGACAGTGCGGTGAACGAATCCGTGGTCTTTGAGGAAGTGCATTTGGGTACTCCAGAGCTGTAACTCGACGCTGCGATGCCTTATGTCGCAGGCGCCACAGGATCCTTACCTGGTGACGCGCGGGGGTGTCGGGCTGGCCCCACAACCGTGAATCAGATCACGTCGTTGATGCCCGATGGCGAGAACAAGTGCAGCGAGCTTTGCGCTTGACGCTCGCGAAAGCCCTTGCGTGCGAACAGTTTGGCCTGCGCCTCGGTTGGGAGGTCGGTGATGTTGAGGATGTTCTTGACGATCAGCGTGTCGATCACGTCTTCGAGCACCCGCACAAAATCGGCGTCGAGCTTCGAATAGCCCTCGTCGTCGCCACTGCGGCCGACGAAAGCCTGCACCTCTGTATGCTGGTCTGGCAGGAATTCGTCAGCGTCTGCGACCGGATGGCGGTGCAGGCTGTCGATGGCTCCAGTGGGTGTGCGGCGGATGTAGGGCATGGATGGCGACGGTGTCTGCTGACACTTTACGCCTGCCGCATAGATCAATGCTCGATGAACAACACGCCGATAGCAGCTCAGCTCCCCAGAGCTTGTCATCTGTGGGGCTGAAAGGCGCCCAAAGAAAAGCCGGTCATCGACCGGCTTGGCTGGGCGCTTCAGGCGTTCAATGCAGCCCGGCAATGTACTCGGCCAATCCCTGGATCTCGCGGTCGTTCAGCTTTGCCGCCACACCCGTCATCTGCGCGTTGTTCTTGCGTACGCCCCCGCGGAATGCGGTCAACTGAGCGGCGGTGTAGTCAGCGTGCTGCCCCGCCATGCGTGGGTACTGCGCGGGGATGCCAGCGCCGTTCGGACCATGGCACGCTGCGCAGGCCGGGATCTGACGATCGGCGATGCCGCCGCGGTAGATCTTCTCGCCGAGCTTGGCGAGTTCGGCGTCCTTGGCAAAGCCGGGCTTGGCTTGCTTGGACGCATAGAACGCAGCGACGTTTTTCATGTCTTGCTCGCTGAGCGCAGCGGCCATGCCACTCATGATCGCGTTGGCCCGCAGCCCGCTCTTGTACTCGGTCAACTGTTTGACCAGGTACTCCGGATGTTGGCCTTGCAAGATGGGTTGTGCAGGGCTTCCGCGGGAGCCGTCGCTGCTATGGCAGGCAGAGCACATCGCCGCTGTGGCGGCGCCTTTGGTCAGATCGGGCTTGAACGCCGCGGGTTGCTTCTCGTTGGCCGAGGCAGCGACAGCAGCGAAACACAACAGGAGAGCAGGCGCAAACTTCATGACGGAGACCAGAAGGAAACTGTTAATCGGTCGATTCTACAATTGCAGAATTTGGCAGGTGGCATGACCGAGCAAATGAAGACGCCCCTGAAGGGGAGCGATGCGGCCACCGAGGGCAATTCAGCCGAGAAGGCCGCGTTGGCCTGGGCGCACACAGCGCGATTCCTGACCACCGCCAGCCGGTTGAATGAACTGCCGCAAACCGAGCTGCCCGAGATTGCCTTTGTCGGTCGTTCGAACGCCGGTAAATCGACTGCCATCAACACCTTGACGCAGCAAAAGCGTCTGGCGTTTGCGTCGAAGACGCCGGGTCGCACCCAGCACATCAATCTGTTCGAGATGGGCCCGAAGCTGGAGGCCAACGCCTTGTTGGCTGACCTGCCAGGCTACGGCTATGCGGCCGTGGCTCGGGGCGCCAAGCTGCGTTGGCAGCAGGTGATGGCCGACTACCTCGAAGTGCGTCGCAGTCTGGCGGGTGTGGTGCTCATGGTCGATTCGCGCCTGGGGTTCACCGATCTCGACCGACAGTTGCTCGACTTCATCGCACCGCGCATTGGGAATGGCGCGGTCAAGCTTTTGGTTCTCCTGACCAAGTCCGACAAGCTCAACCGCAGCGAGGCACATGCCTCATTGGCCGCGGCCCAGCAGACGCTGGCCGACCTGACCACGGAAGAAGCCGATGTCAACGTCGCACTTTTTTCTGCGCTGAAGAAAATCGGCGTCGGCGACGCGGCGACCTTGTTGCACGGCTGGGTCTGTCCGCTCACGCCCGCAACGCCAGCGTCAGGGACGCCCGAGGAACATGTACACCCCTGAGTGTCCGCGTGGCGCGTAGGTGACGCCGAAGTACAGAGGTCCGACGCTGGTGTCAGCCCCGACGAACAGGCTGCTACCAGTGCGCACGTCATACAGCGACACATCGCTCTTGCGTGTCCATGCATTCCCGGCTTCGAGCGTGCCGCCGACGAAGAGCCCACGCGCCAACAAAGGGACGTACTCAAGCCGCTGGTAGGCCTGCACCCGCCCGAACAGCACGTAGTTACCGGCCAACTGGTTGAAGCGATAACCCGAGAGTCGATGAAACCCGCCCAGGTTGTAGCTGTAGCGGCCCAGGTCGGTGGTCAGGCCCGTTCCGCCGGCACTCTGCGCGCTCAGATACGCATTGAGCGTGCGTCGTCCCCAAGTGACCGCAGCGGTGCCTTCAAACTCAGACCGCGCGAAACCGTTTCGCCCCGCTCCGCCCGTCACCGTCCGCGAGCCGACGACGGTTTCACCCTCCACGCGGTAGCCGCGCAGCGGGAAATTGACGTAATCCAGTTGATCGACGATGACCTTGAAGCGCGCGCCGGTTTCCTGCACCGTCTGGCTGTTGCCCGGTCCGGGGTAGTTGGCCGCAAGCAGATCGGGGCTGTTGTGCATCACGACATGGCTGACGCCAAGGCGGAGTTCACCGAACTTGCCCCAAGGCTGCCCAACATCGACGCCGAAGCGGCCGGTGGTCCGACTGAAGCGCCCGAGCTCGTCGGCGCTGTTGGCGTCGTAGACCGTGACGCGACGCCGCTCGACGCTCGCATAGCCCGACACGAACCAGTCGCTGCTCCAGCCAAGCGTCCATTTCAGCGGGTGATACAGCTCGGTGTACAGCTTCGGCGTCTCACCGATCTGCACGAAGTTACGCCATTCGGTGCCGTTCTTGTCCAACCATCGTCGGTTGTGGTTGAGCTTCAGGTTGAAGGCGCTGTCGCCCTGGAAATCGGTGAACAGATCGATGCCCACGCGGAAGTAATGCGGTCCCCATGACTTGTCTTCCAGATCGAAGATCAGCCCATCGCCTTCTGGTGTGTTGACCAGCCGAAAGTCTGCTCGGGCATAGTCACCGCTGGCCGCGAGCCGGCGCGCGTCGCGCTCGGCCTTCTTTTCGTCGAAGGGCTGGCCGGTTATCGATTCCAGTTCGCCGGCGAAGCGTTTCGGGTTGGTCAGTTCACTGCCTTCAAAGCGGATGAAAGACACCTGCGCCACTTCTGCCTCGGCCTGATGGTGTGCGGCTTTCCACTGGGCGTAGGCCTTCGGAGCAAGCGACAGCGCGGAAAGACGAGCCAACTGCGGTCTGACCCCGGCTTCGCCCTGGTCGATTAGCTCGCGCGCCAGGTTGAAGTCGCCCGAGGTGAGCGTGCCCAGTGGCGGGGCGATCAACACATCGCCCGGTTTCAACAGGGCCAGGCTGCGCCCCACGTTCTGCTCGGTCAGGATGCTCAGCATTTGTGCTGTCAGCCCGGTGACCGAGCTCAGCGCATCTCGATTGGACAGCGGCGTGCCGATGTTGACGGCGATCACGATGTCGGCGCCCATGGCCCGTGCGACATCGACCGGCAGGTTGTTGACGAGCCCGCCGTCGCCCAGGATGCGGCCATCGGCCTCGGTGGGCGCAAAGACGCCGGGCACGCTCATGCTGGAGCGCAGCGCCAGCGCCAGGTCGCCGCTGCCGAGGATGACTGGCTGGCCAGTCTCCATGTTCGTGGCCACCGCCCGAAACGGGATCGCGAGTTGCGAGAAGTCGCGTATGCCGCGCACCGGCAGGGTGTAGCGGCGCAGCAGGGATTCGAGCCCCCGACCTGACAGCGCACCCAGCGGTGCGCGCAGTTCGCCATCGCGCATGCCGAACTCGAGCACTGGTGACAGCTCGAAATCCTCTTCCTTGCGGCGTTGTGAAAGGAGCGGACGGTCGACGCGGCTGGCGAAGACCTCGTCCCAATTCACCGAGAGCAATTCCTTCTCAAGACGTTCGGCATCCATGCCGCTGGCGTACAGGCCGCCGATGATGGCGCCCATCGAGGTACCGGCAATCACATCGATCGGGATGCGCTCGCGCTCCAGCATCTTCAGCACGCCGACATGGGCCAGACCTCGGGCGCCGCCGCCCGACAGCACCAGCCCAATGCGTGGGCGACCCAGCGGGCGGGCGGCGGGCGACGCACTCTCCAGTGTTGGCGTCCCGATCACCGGGGCTGGTGTGAACTCGTTGCCTGATGCGGTGAACCCCGCGGTCAAGCAGGCGGCAAAACCGAGACGACGGGCGAGCATCAACGTCGAACGAATTCCGAAACTGCATGGGATGGCCCTGGCTGGCATGGGTGATGCGGCCTCCATGACGCTCATCTCGAGCGTCACCGCCCCTCAGTTCGATGCGGCGAGATCGCGCATGACCCGGTGAACCGCGCGCTGGATCAGCTGCGTGGCGGACACAGGCTTGACAAGGCCCTCGGTCACCAGGCGCACCAGCGCCTGGCGCGTGATGGAGTGGGTGCGCCCGGCTGTCTCACTGGCGAAAACGAAGTAACGCAGCGAGTCGCTGCGCCACAGCAACTGAACGGTGCGCCAGCGCCCACTGAGAAACCAGCGGCAACTGGAGCCGGGCGTCATCGCGTCGATCGGCCGATCGGAACCGGCTTCTGGCGGCGCTACGTCGGACATGAGCTCGGCAGGGACGGTGTCCATCGAGCAGACTTCGATCAGTGAATCTGCAAAGCCCTTGGCCGCCTCGGCAGCGGAACTTGAAGGACCTTCATTGCGCAGACGCTGAAAAAATTCCTGCGGCGTGGCTTCACGTGTGCTGGCACGTTCGCCTGGCCGCAGTGATTCGGTGTGCACCGCCATCAAGTCGTCGAGCACCGCCTGTTGCTGCAATTCGGGAAGCGCCACCTGTGCCATCCCGGCGCGCACGCGCTTCAGCAGGTCGGGCAGCAGTGCCAGAAGCCGCTGCCGACTTTGTGGATGGTCAGGGATCTGCAGGCTCCACAGCAGATCGTCAACGGTTTTCAGTGCACTGGCCGTCCGTTCATCGCTGCCGCCATAGCGCAGTATCGATTCAGTGACCACGCGTGCCCAGACCTGCGTCAGGAATTCGCGAAGGCGCAGTGTCATGCGTACTGGCCGGGCCTGCTCAGCCAGCTGCTGCGACAGGTCTTCTTGCAGCACCTCGCGGCGCTCAGTGGCGGTCAGCGCGGCGACGGTGTGTTCCGCAAGAGCCTGCTGCTGTTGCAGTTCCTCGCTCAGGTGCGTTTCGAGGCGAACCAGCCCCTTGGTGAAAACCGACGAGGATGGCTGCGTCGCCAAGGCGATATCGCTGGCGACCGACTCGCAGAGCCTGAGCAGACGTGTGCTGCGTGGGTCGCCCGGTTGCGGCCAGACCTGTGACGCCTGTGCGATGCGGTTCATCAACAGCCACACCGGATGCTGGTGGCTGTCGAGCAAGGTGCCATCGACCAGGCAAACGCGCAGCACCGATGTCTGCAAGTGCGCCATCACACCGCAGAGGTCAGCTGAGAGCTGCTCGTCCGACAGCACTGCCTCGAAGATCCGCGACAGCAATGCAACGATGTGAGGATCGACGCCGTCGGGAACCAGCGTTTCCTGAAGCAGCGCAAAGCGCTGCGCCCCCGGCGTCCCTGGCGCTGCCGAAGCGGGCATCGCGGGCGACGCCGTAGCTTGAGATGCACTTGTCGAGCGACTTTGCAGCAAGCCGCTGAGCTGTTGCAACGCTTGTTCGAAGAACTTCTGTGTGACGGCCGCCGGCGCCGGCGCCGCGGACGGGCCGCCAGTGGCCAGCACTACCGTTCGGTAGGTGCTAGGCGTGACCCCTTGCGACTCAAGTCGGGTGCACGCGGCCGCCCAGCACATCTTGAGCTGACCGGCCATCACGACCGCAGCCGTGCGGAGCAACACGCTGCGCTGCGCGGGCGCCGGGCCGATGGCGCAGCAGGCGTCCCACAGCGCCTGCGCATAGGCCGAGGGCCGCAGCGGATTGGACTCGGCACTGACGTGGGACTGCCCGATCAGCGTCGAGGTGAAGGTCTGCAGTTCGCGCAATTCCCATTCGGAAGCGCTGTCGATCAACTGGGCGGCGCGCGAGACTTCAATGTCTGCCTCGACCCGGGTCTCATCCATCAACTGCAGACCACCTGCGACGGTCGTGTTGCCGCTGGCAGCTGGATTCTC
This sequence comes from Burkholderiales bacterium, assembly GCA_947462065.1. GTDB lineage: Bacteria > Pseudomonadota > Gammaproteobacteria > Burkholderiales > Burkholderiaceae_C > PBB1. The sequence goes on from CANHNO010000005.1 coordinate 22,654, forward strand.
GAAGCCCTGCACATCGGCCATCACCAGCGCCTGGAGACTGTCAACGAAGGCCTGCCCGAACGATTTCGAACCACGCCTCAGGGCATCGATGGCCTCCTGCTGCGCATTGCGATCTGCCACCGTGGCAGCCGTGCTCGACTTCGAAGGCTGCTGCAACTGCGCCAGGGTTGCGGTGACCACACGCTCCGCAAGCGCAGGCGCTCGGGACAACTCGTCCTTGACGAATCGCAGCATCAACGGAGAAACCGGCATGTTGGTGGGCTGTTGCCTTTCAAAGGCATTATCTGGTCGATTCGACGATGCACACCACGCCAGTGCGTCCTGCGACCATGAAAAAGGGCTGCCGAAGCAGCCCTTTTTCAGGAGCGAATGCAGGTCTCAGGCCCGGTGGGCCTGAAGCCATGGCGCATTTACATGTCCATGCCGCCCATGCCGCCCATTCCACCCATGCCGCCACCGCCCATGCCGGCACCGCCAGCGCCCGCCTCGTCCTTCGGTGCTTCTGCGACCATGGCTTCGGTCGTCAGCATCAGAGATGCCACCGAGGCCGCGTTTTGCAGCGCGGTGCGGGTCACCTTTGTCGGGTCGAGAATGCCCATCTCGATCATGTCGCCATAAGTGTCGTTCGCGGCATTGAAGCCGTAGTTGCCCTTGCCGGCCAACACCGCGTTCACCACCACGCTGGCTTCGCCGCCGGCGTTGTAGACGATCTCGCGCAGTGGCGATTCGATGGCCTTGAGCACCAGCTTGATGCCAGCGTCTTGATCAGGGTTGTCGCCCTTGATGTCGCCAGCCATTTGCTTGGCGCGAAGCAGCGCGACGCCGCCACCAGCCACGATGCCTTCTTCAACGGCAGCACGGGTCGCGTGCAGCGCATCTTCGACACGGGCCTTCTTTTCCTTCATCTCGACTTCGGTGGCAGCACCGACCTTGATGACAGCCACGCCGCCAGCCAGCTTGGCCACGCGCTCTTGCAGCTTCTCGCGGTCGTAGTCGGAGGTGGCTTCTTCGATCTGCACGCGCACTTGCTTGACACGCGCTTCGATGTCGGCAGCCGCACCCGAACCGTCGATGATGGTGGTGTTTTCCTTGCCCACTTCCACGCGCTTGGCCTGGCCCAGATCGGCCAGCGTGACCTTCTCCAGCGTCAGACCGACTTCTTCGGCGATGACCTTGCCGCCGGTCAGGATCGCGATGTCTTCGAGCATGGCCTTGCGACGGTCACCGAAGCCAGGGGCCTTGACGGCGACGACCTTCAGGATGCCGCGGATGGTGTTGACGACGAGCGTGGCCAGAGCCTCGCCTTCGACGTCTTCGGCAATGATCAGCAGGGGACGACCGGCCTTGGCAACGGCTTCCAGAGTCGGCAGCAAGTCACGGATGTTGCTGATCTTCTTGTCGAACAGCAAGACAAACGGGTTGTCCAGGATGGCCGACTGCTTCTCAGGGTTGTTGATGAAGTAGGGCGACAGGTAGCCGCGGTCGAACTGCATGCCTTCGACGACGTCGAGTTCGCTGTTCAGGCTCTTGCCGTCTTCGACGGTGATGACGCCTTCCTTGCCGACCTTGTCCATCGCCTCGGCGATGATGTTGCCGACTTCATGGTCACTGTTGGCCGAGATGGTGCCGACCTGAGCGATTTCCTTGCTCGTGGTGGTGGGCTTCGACTGAGCCTTGAGCTGCTCGACCAGGGCCGTCACGGCCTTGTCAATGCCGCGCTTCAGGTCCATCGGGTTCATGCCTGCGGCCACGTACTTCATGCCTTCGCGCACGATGGCCTGGGCCAGCACGGTGGCGGTGGTGGTGCCGTCACCGGCGATGTCGCTGGTCTTGGAAGCGACTTCCTTGACCATCTGCGCGCCCATGTTCTGGAGCTTGTCCTTCAGTTCGATTTCCTTGGCCACGGACACACCGTCCTTGGTCACGGTGGGGGCGCCGAACGAGCGCTCGAGGACCACGTTGCGACCCTTCGGGCCCAGGGTGACCTTGACCGCGTTGGCCAGGATGTTCACGCCTTCGACCATGCGGGCACGTGCGTCGCCGCCGAAAATTACGTCTTTAGCTGCCATTTGAAATTCTCCTAGAGCTTGGTTTGCCGGCTCGCGCCGGTGAGTTCTTCTGTCTTCGGCCGTCCCTTTGGGACTTGACTTCGCCAGGCGAAGTCAGCCTGCGACGAAAGTAAGTCGCAGGCGATTTACTTTTCGACTACGGCGAACAGGTCTTCTTCGCGCATCACGAGCAGTTCGTCACCGTCGACCTTGGCGGTCTGGCCGCTGTACTTGCCGAACAGCACACGGTCACCGACCTTGATGTTCAGGGCGATGAAGTCACCCTTCTCATTGCGCTTGCCAGGTCCGACAGCGAGCACTTCGCCTTGATCGGGCTTCTCAGCGGCGGCGTCGGGGATGACGATGCCGGACGCGGTCTTGGTTTCCTGTTCCACGCGCTTGACGATCACGCGATCGTTCAGAGGACGAAGTTTCATAGCATCTCCTTGAGGGATAAAAACCGGGTTTGATGTTTTTACGAGCGGGGACGGTTCGCCAAAGCTGCACGTCCGACAGATCCGGCAGGACCTGAATCGTCGTTAGCACTCGATTAACTTGAGTGCTAGCAATTAGATTATAGGGACGATGGGTGGCAGTTCAAGGGTCTGGTCCGGTCGTTTTTCGCGCACCCATGGCGGCTCTGGCCGCCAAGGTGCACAGGCTTTGTGCCGGTCAGTGCGACAAGGGTGCCGAGTTTTCGTCGGTGTCGTCCGGTGTCGTGCCGGACGCGACCCGATAGTTCTCGCTCGCCCACGCGCCGAAATCGGCGTGTTTGCAGCGAGCGCTGCAAAAGGGGCGATTCGGGTTTGAACTCGCATAGACGCTGTCGCCGCCGCAACCGGGACAGCGGACGATGCGTTCGGACACCTTGGGGCTGTTCACGAGCACAAGGTCAGTTCGAAGCAGCCGTCGCCGGTGTGCGGCCGCAGGCGGCCCTCTGCGTCCTGGCGCATCAGCCGCACCGACACCATCAGGCGGTGACCTGTGATCTCGGGCACCAGACCGCCGGTCGGATCCAAGCGCACCCGCATCAAGTGATAGGAGCGCCCTGTTGGTAGGCTTTGCTGGAATTGGCCGGCGATTGCATTCACTCGCTGCGGCACGCCCGAGTCGCGTAGCAAGCCAAGCAGCACGTTCAGCGCCTCGGCCAGTGGGAGCAGCAGCGCGATCCAGCGGGCGAGGTCGGCACGGCGTTCCGCGGGTTCGTGCTGTTGCCAAGCGTAGTAAGAGGGCAGATCGAACTCGCAGGTGCCGCCTGGAATGTTGATGCGGCTGCGGATGCTCATCAGCCATTCGTTGCTGGTGAGCGCGTGACCGGCCTTGCCAGGCAGCTCGTTCAGACCGGTGTGGGCATGGTCGATCTTCTCGATCACCTCATCGAGCGCCTTCTCCGAGATCGACGGGTTGCCGCGGTAGCTGTTAAGTTGGGACCTCTGCCGCTCGAGGTCCTTCAGGAGGTCGGACTTCAAATCGGCGCGCGAGGCTACCTCGATGATCTCGAACAGCGTGGCAATCGCATAGTGGTGATCGACCGCGGTATCCCGGGTGGCCAATTGACCCAGCCGATCGAACAGGTGCTCCAGCCGAAGCATGGTGCGTATGCTCTCGTTGAACGGGTACTCGTAAAGGACCAAGAGGCCTTCCTTCAACGGCTGATGAAATGACGATGAGCGGGTGAAACAACGCGGAGAACCAATTGTTTCACAGAGCTCCGACTCGGAGCGCGTACCAAGTTTTCCACACGGTAGTAACCCGCTCGGCCAGTTCGCTGATTGGAATACCGTCGTTGAGGATCAGATCGTCAGCAACAGCGCATCGCTGTTCTCGCGTAGCCTGGGCGGCAATCACGGCCAGAACCGACGACTCAGCCCACCCGGGGCGCTGCACCACCCGTGCGATCTGCGTCGCCTCGCTGCAGTCGACAACCAGCACCCGATGCACGCGCTGCAGCCACTCTGGCGACTCGACCAGCAGGGGCACATCGAACACGATGACGGGCGAATTAGCCAGCAACGCAGCCTCGCGCTCGGCGTCGACCGAGATCAAGGGATGCAGAACCGCTTCCAGCCGATGGCGAGCCGTGGGGTCGTCGAATGCCAGGTCGCGCATCCGGCGGCGATCGAGCGCGCCGTCGGCGTCGATGATGGTGTCACCGAAGGCCTCACGCAGCAAGGGGATGGCTCGCCCGCCTGCTGCGGTCAATCGCCGCGAAATCGCATCAGTGTCGACGACGCCAGCACCATGCGCTGCCAGCATGCGCGCGACCGTGCTCTTGCCGCTGCCAATGCCGCCGGTCAGACCGATGCGCAGCGGTTCAGCGGATCGCGGTGCTGAAACAGCCATCTGGCAGGTGCCGACGCACGCACGTGGCCATCAGGCCCAGCCCAGCCAATCGAGGATGGTGGGCGAACCAATGAACAGCACTGCCAACCCCGAGCCAGCCAGGAACGGGCCGAAGGGCACGTAGCGGCCCTCCCGCAGATTGCTGGCAAGCTTCATGCCGATGCCGACGATCGCTCCGATCACCGACGCACCGAGCACCACGGGCAGCACCATCGACACGCCGAGCCAGGCCCCTAATGCGGCCAGCAGCTTGAAGTCGCCGTGCCCCATGCCTTCCTTGCCTGTGGCAAGCTTGAACAGCCAATACACCGACCACAGCGACAGATAACCCGCCACAGCGCCCCAGACAGCGGCGGACAGCGGTACGGTCAAGCCAACGGCCGAGGCGATCAGGCCTCCCCACAGCAGTGGCAGCGTCAAACTGTCGGGCAGCAGCGTGGTGTCCCAGTCGATACCGGCAAGGGCCACCAGCACGGCGGCAAAAGCGCACCAGGCGAAAGTGGAAGGATGCGCTCCTAAGCGCCAGGCGAGGCCTGCAAACAGCAGTGCCGTGATGATCTCGAAGGCCGGATAGCGCGGCGAAATGCGTGCATGGCAGGCTGAGCATTTGCCGCCCAGTCGCAGGTAACTGAACACCGGGATGTTTTCGTGCCAAGCGATCTGATGGGCGCACGAGGGGCATCGAGAGCGCGGTGCAGACAGCGTGACTTCGGCCGGCACATCGACCTTCACTCCCAGTAGGTCGCCACTGTCCAGTTTCCAGCTGCGCTCCAGCATCAAAGGCAGCCGGTGGATGACCACGTTCAGGAAACTACCAATGCACAGCCCGGCCAGAGCGAAGGTCCAGGGAGAAACCAACGCTTCGATCAACAGCGTATCCATCTCTGGGATCAGACCACCTGGCCGAGCTTGAAGATGGGCAGGTACATCGAGACCACGATGCCGCCGATCAATGTGCCCAGGATCACGATGATGAACGGCTCCATGAGGCTGGACAGTCCTTTCACCGCTTCATCGACTTCGTCCTCGTAGAACTCGGCGGCCTTGCCCAGCATGGCGTCCAGCGAGCCGGACTCCTCACCGATCGAACACATCTGCAGCACCATGTTCGGAAACACGCCGGTGGTCTGCATGGAGGTGGTCAGCGAAGCGCCGGTGGACACGTCCTTCTGGATTTGCTCTGTGGCTTCGGCGAACACGGCGTTGCCTGAAGCGCCACCGACTGAATCAAGCGCCTCGACCAGCGGCACTCCCGCGGCAAACATGGTGGACAGCGTGCGCGTCCATCGCGCCACCGCCGATTTGTTGACCAACTCGCCAAACACCGGCACCTTCAGCAGCAGGCGGTCCATGGCCTTTTGCATCTTCTCGGAGCGCTTCCACGACTCCAGGAAAAAGTAAGTGCCGCCACCGATAAAGCCGAAGATTGCCCACCAGTACTTGACGAAGAACTCCGACATCCCGATCACCAAGAGCGTCGGTGCCGGCAAATCAGCGCCAAACGAGGTGAACACGTCCTTGAATGCCGGGATTACGAAGATCATGATCACCGCCAGCACCACGAAAGCCACCACCAGCACGGCGATCGGGTAGATCAAGGCCGACTTGATCTTGTTCTTGATCGCCATTGTCTTTTCCTGGTAGATGGCCAGACGATCCAGCAGTGCTTCCAGGATACCGCCCGCTTCGCCGGCTTCGACGAGGTTGCAGTACAGCGCATCGAAGTGCAGCGGGTGTTTGCGGAACGCGGCCGACAGGCTCGTACCGGTCTCGACATCGGAGCGAATGTCGGTCAGCAGGCGGGTCAATCTCGGGTTTGGGCTCCCACGCGCCACGATGTCGAACGACTGGATCAGCGGCACACCGGCGCGCATCATCGTGGACAACTGGCGGGTGAAGATGGCGATGTCTTTTTGCTTGATCGCTCGGCCGCCGCTGACGCGGCGCTTCTTGACCTTGGTGATAAGGATGCCCTGGCGGCGCAGACTGGCATTGACCATGGCCTCGCCGCCGGCGCGCATCTCACCTCGAACGATCTTGCCGTTCTTGTCCTTGCCTTCGTACTCGAAAACAATTTCTTTGACGCGTGTTGCGGCCACTGCAGTCGCCATGGTTCCTCCGGAACTCTCAATCCATCAACATGCTTATCGGCAGGATTGTGGAGTTATTCATCGGTAATCACTCGTTCGTGCACGCGATCACTTCTTCCAGCGTCGTCACGCCTGCCCGAACCTTGACCAGGCCGGACTGCCGCAGGTCGCGCACCCCCTCGCGTTGGGCCTGCTCGGCAATGTCGACGGCTGTGCCTTCCGTCAGGATGATCCGTTGGATCTCTTCAGTGATGGGCATCACTTGGTAAATGCCGACACGGCCCCGGTAGCCGTTTGAGCAAGCCGAGCAGCCCACCGCTCGGTACGGCTTCCAGTTGCCGTTCAGGTCAGCCTCGGCGAATCCCGCCTTGATCAGGGCTTCTCTGGGGTATTCGGCCGGTGCCTTGCAACTCTCGCAGAGCTTGCGTGCCAACCTCTGTGCGGTGATGAGCAGCACGCTGGACGCGATGTTGAATGGCGCCACCCCCATGTTCAGCATGCGTGTCAGCGTGGTCGGCGCGTCATTGGTGTGCAGAGTCGACATCACCATGTGGCCGGTTTGCGCTGCCTTGATGGCGATGTCGGCGGTTTCCAGATCACGGATCTCGCCGACCATGATGATGTCCGGATCCTGGCGCAGGAAGGACTTCAACGCCACGGCGAAGTTCAGCCCCGCCTTGTCGTTCACATTGACCTGGTTGATGCCTGGGAGGTTGATTTCAGCCGGGTCTTCCACGGTCGAGATGTTGACGCCTGGCTGATTCAGGATGTTCAAGCACGTGTACAGCGACACCGTCTTGCCAGAACCGGTCGGGCCGGTCACCAGAACCATGCCGTAGGGCCGCTGAATGCAATGCAACAGGCGGTCGCGTTCGATCTTCTCGTAGCCCAGCGCCTCGATACCCAACTTGGCGCTGGACGCATCCAGGATCCGGATCACGATCTTTTCGCCGAACAGCGTCGGCAAGGTACTGACGCGGAAATCGATGGCCTTGCTACCGAACTTCAGCTTCATCCGGCCATCTTGTGGGACGCGCTTTTCGGCGATGTCCAGCCGCGAGATCACCTTGATGCGCGACGACAGCTTGTCCTTGATGGCAATCGGCGGCTGTGTGATCTCGCGCAATTCGCCATCGACCCGGAAACGAACCCGGTAGTGGTACTCGTAAGGCTCGAAATGCAGGTCAGAAGCGCGCGCGTTGATCGCGTCGATCAACATCTTCTGCAGGAAGCGCACCACCGGCGCATCCTCGACATCCGGCGTGGCTTCGGCAGTCTCTTGAGAGGTGACATCGTCGGTGACGTCGAACTCGAAGTCACCGGAGGCCATCGACTCCAGGGTTTCTGTTGCACTGGTGCTGCTGGTTTCAACGATCTTCGACAGCTTGTCGTGCTCGACGATGACCCACTCAGGTGTCAGCTGTGTCGCGAACTTGATACGCTCAACCGCCTCCTGGTCGGTGGGGTCGGCGCCACCGATGAACAGACGCCCACCGCGCTTGCCCAGCACGACGATCTGATACTGCGACGCCAGCTTGGTGTCGATGATGTTGCGTGGCAGTTTCTGCGCGTCGACCGCATTCAGGTCCAGCAACGGCAGCGCGAGCGCAGAAGACAGCGTGTGAGCCAGATCGGCTGGGGATACCGCACCCGAAGCAATCACAGACGCGACAAAACTGATTTTCTTGTCGCGGGCTGACTTGACCAAGCCCTCTGCCGTTTTCTCGTTCAGCTTGCCTGCATGGACAAGAACCCGCGCAACGCCAGACAAGGCGGATTGAGGCGCTTCAGCGAGGGTGTCTGCCATTCAGTGCCCGGTGGTCAAACGATCAACTGACAAATGGGCTTCGTTGAACGAGGCACAGCCCATGACCCAGAAACTGGTCGGGGTGAGAGGATTCGAACCTCCGGCCTCTACGTCCCGAACGTAGCGCTCTACCAGGCTAAGCTACACCCCGAATTCCTGTGTCTCAAGTGTTTTGTCGCGGAAATCTCAGGATGAGCGGTCGAGTGAACGTGTGCACAAGTTTATCAGAGCGTCCCGATAAACCGACGGGCGTAAAGCCTCCAGGCTTTGTTGCGCCAGATCGATTTGTTCACGAGCGGCATCGCGTGTCGCGTCGATCGATCCGGTGCGGCGCACGACGTCAATGACCTCTGGCAGTCGCGCGACCTCGCCATTGAGGATCGCCTCTCTGATCAGTTGCCGCTCCGAGGTGCTGCCGCGTTCCATGGCGAGCAGCAGAGGCAGGGTGGGTTTGCCTTCGCGCAAGTCGTCCCCGACGTTCTTGCCCAGTTCGGCGGTGGTTCCCTCGTAGTCAAGCAAATCGTCGATCAGTTGGAACGCCGTACCCAACGATCGGCCGTAATCAGCGCAGGCCTCCTCAATCTCCGGCGGCGCTTCGGCCAGCACTGCCCCGAGTCGCGCGCTTGCCTCGAACAATTTGGCGGTCTTGAAGCGGATGACTTTGAGGTAATCGCTGACGTGCACGTCCGGATCGTGCATGTTCATCAACTGCAACACTTCGCCCTCTGCAATGACATTGGTTGCGTCGGACAGAACCTGCAAAACGCGCATGCGGTTCACCGACACCATCATCTGGAAAGCGCGAGAGTAGACGAAGTCGCCTACCAGGATGCTGGCTGCGTTGCCGAAGAGCGCGTTGGTAGTTTTTTTCCCTCGACGCAGTTCGGATTCGTCGACCACGTCGTCGTGTAGTAGGGTGGCGGTGTGGATGAACTCGACCGTCGCTGCCAACTCGAACCGTTCTGGGCCGCGGAAACCGAGCGCGTTTGAAAACAACAGCACAAGCAACGGGCGGACTCGTTTGCCGCCCGCCCCAGTGATGTAGCCGGCAATCTGATTGACGAGCGCGACCTGCGAGGCCAAGCGCTGGGTGATGACCGCATCGACCTCCTGTAACTCCGCTTCCATAAGCCTCGGGGCTGCGGAGACGTCATCGGTGTATGCGTTAGGTTCGGCGCGCACGCTGGCCTTTGTCGGAAAAGAGACGAATTATAGAAATGAGGTGGACGCGCAGGAGGCTGCGTTTGCCCGCGCCTGTCGATTCCAGCGCAAGCGCCTGAATTCAGGCTAGAATCAATGGCTACGCCAGATGCGGGTAACGCACGGCTGGCACGCAACAAAGAATCCAATCGAAAGGACTGAAATGTACGCAGTCATCAAAACCGGCGGTAAGCAGTACCGGGTCGTTGCAGGCGAAAAGCTTAAGGTCGAGCAGCTCGTCGCAGAGGTCGGCCAGCAAATCACCATCGATCAGGTGCTGGCCGTAGGTAGCGGCGCGGACATGAAAGTTGGAAGCCCACTAGTCTCTGGTGCGACCGTTGTCGCCACCGTGCTGGCTCAGGGGCGTCACGATAAGGTTCGCATCTTCAAGATGCGTCGCCGCAAGCACTACCAGAAGCGCCAAGGCCATCGGCAGGCCTTCACCGAAATCCAGATCAGCGCCGTCAACGCCTGAGCTTCGTTGCTATAGTTTTTTGAGGATTTAGTCATGGCACAGAAAAAAGGCGGCGGTTCCACTCGCAACGGGCGCGACTCGCAGCCCAAGATGCTCGGCGTCAAGGCCTTCGGCGGTCAGTCTATTCCCGCCGGCTCCATCATCGTTCGTCAGCGCGGAACTCAGTTCCACCCTGGAACAAATGTGGGTGTCGGCAAGGATCACACGCTGTTTGCGCTTACCGACGGTGAGGTGGTTTTCGCTGTCAAAGGCGCGCGGAATCGGCGCACGGTGAGCATCAAGTCGCACTGAGAGCGGCGATGACGGACTTACGCGAGCCCCGGTTTGCCGGGGCTTTCGCATTTATGGTCTGCCGTTTAACGTCGATCTTGTCTGAATCCGCCAGCCTTGTATTTCGACTCAACAGTCCCTGATCGCCGATGAAATTTGTAGACGAAGCCTCGATAGACATTGCTGCAGGCGATGGCGGTAATGGATGCATGAGCTTTCGGCGCGAAAAGTTCATCCCTTTCGGCGGGCCGAATGGCGGTGACGGCGGTCGAGGAGGCAGTGTCTATGCCGTCGGCGACCGCAATCTGAACACGCTGATCGACTTTCGCTACGCGCGCCGGCATGAAGCTCGGCGGGGCGAAAACGGCCGCGGGTCCGACCAGTTCGGGGCCGCGGCTGAAGACATCTTGCTGCGCATGCCGATGGGCACGATCATCACCAATTCGGACACCGACGAAGTGATGGCCGAGTTGCTGGTACCCGATGAGAAAGTGTTGCTGGCTAAAGGTGGGGACGGTGGCTTCGGCAACCTGCACTTCAAGACCAGCACCAACCGAGCGCCACGACAGAAAACGCCCGGTTGGCCCGGCGAGCAATTCCGCCTCCGGCTCGAACTGCGGGTGCTGGCCGATGTGGGGTTGCTCGGCATGCCCAACGCCGGCAAGTCGACTCTGATCGCGGCGATTTCGAACGCGAAACCGAAGATCGCCGATTACCCCTTCACGACTTTGCATCCCAATCTGGGTGTGGTGCGGGTTGCGCCCGAACAGAGCTTCGTGGTTGCCGATATCCCCGGCTTGATCGAAGGCGCTGCCGAAGGTGCTGGCCTCGGGCATCTGTTTCTGCGTCATTTGCAGCGCACCCACCTGCTATTGCACCTAGTCGATTTCGCGCCGTTCGACGAAGCGATCGACCCCGTCGCGCAAGCCAAGGCAATCGTTGGCGAGTTGAAGAAATACGACGCCACCTTGCATAAGAAGCCGCGCTGGATGGTGCTCAACAAGCTCGACATGGTGCCTGCGGAAGACCGGCAGCGCCGAGTCGATGACTTCGTCAAGCGCCTGAAGTGGAAAGGCCCGGTGTTTCAGATTTCGGCACTGACACGCGACGGCTGTGAGCCCCTTATTCGGGCCATTTATGAGCATGTGGCGCGGCTGAAGAACGTGGTGCCGGACGACCCAGATCCGCGCTTCTCCGGTCAAGACAAACCAGTGCTATGAGCGACGCCTTGAAGTTGGCACGCCGGATCGTCATCAAGGTCGGCTCCAGTCTGGTGACGAACGAAGGGCGCGGCCTGGATGCCGACGCGGTCGGCAATTGGTGCCGCCAACTGGCAATGTTGGCGGCGCAAGGTCGCGAAGTCGTGATGGTCTCGAGCGGTGCCATTGCTGAAGGCATGAAGCGCCTTGGCTGGGTGTCGCGCCCGAAGCCGCTGCACGAGTTGCAAGCTGCGGCGGCCGTTGGCCAGATGGGGTTGGCGCAGCTTTACGAGTCGAAGCTGCGCGAGCATGGGGTGGGCAGCGCACAGGTGCTGCTGACTCATGCCGACCTGGCAGACCGCGAGCGCTATCTGAACGCTCGCTCGACACTACTGACCTTGCTGAGCCTGAAGGTCATCCCGGTCATCAACGAGAACGATACCGTCGTCAACGACGAAATAAAGTTCGGCGACAACGACACGCTGGCCGCGCTGGTGGCCAATCTGATCGAGGCCGATGCGTTGGTCATCCTGACCGATCAGCACGGGCTTTACTCTGAAGATCCGCGGAAGAATCCACAGGCGCGTCTGATCACCGATGCGGATGCTGGCGACCCTGCGCTGGAGCGTATGGCGGGTGGTGCGGGAAGCAGCATCGGTCGCGGCGGCATGATCACGAAGATCCTGGCGGCCAAACGCGCCGCCAGCAGCGGTGCCAGCACGGTGATTGCGTGGGGGAGAGAGTCCGACGTGCTGTTGAGGCTGTGTGCGGGCGATTCGATCGGTACCGCCTTACTGGCGCCGACGCAAAAGATGGCGGCACGCAAGCAATGGATGGTCGATCACCTGAAAATGCGCGGCGCGGTCGTGATTGACGCGGGTGCCGTGCTCAAGCTGCGCGACGGTGGCAAGAGCCTGCTGCCGATCGGGATGGTCGAAGTGCAGGGCGAGTTTCACCGTGGGGATGTCATCGCGGTGCTGGACCCAACCGGCGTCGCTGTGGCCCGGGGGCTCGCCAACTACGCTAGCAGCGAAGCCCGATTGATCGCAAAGAAGCCATCAACCGAGTTCGAGAAGATTCTCGGATTCAGCGGCGAGCCGGAAATGATACACAGAGACAATATGGTAATAATATAGAGTATTAATTTAGTCTTCTGAAAATTACATTTAACCCCGTTTTAAGGTATATCAGCGAGTATTTTTTTGATGCTTTGGAGGGGCATCATCCGCGACTTTCGGCAAGTGCCCCTTGGCATCGTCGGGTAGATCGGGTGAAGGCAACTCACCTCTCGCAAGGCGATTGGATTGTGCTGGCCGTGGCAGGAAGCGCGACAGTTCCGTGAGCGCGTGCTGGTACACATCGCGCTTGAAGTCGATCACCACATCCAGCGGTATCCAGTACTCGTTCCAGCGCCACGCATCAAACTCTGGGTGGCTGGTCGCGCGCAAGTTCATGTCGCTATCGCGACCAGTCAGTTGGAGCAAGAACCAGATCTGTTTTTGCCCGCGATAGTGTCCGCGCGCTTCCCGGCGTATGAACCGATCAGGCACCTCATAGCGTAGCCAATCCCGGGTGCGGGCGAGGATGCGGACATGGTCCGTTGTCAGCCCCACTTCTTCGTGGAGCTCTCGGTACATCGCCTGCTCAGGCGTTTCACCGTGTTTGATTCCTCCCTGCGGGAACTGCCAAGAGTGAGTCCGGAGCCGTTTGCCCCAGAACACTTGGTTCCTCTGATTGAGCAGGACGATGCCGACGTTGGGTCTGAACCCCTCACGGTCGAGCATAATGAACCCCAAATCTGTAATTGATTTGATTATTGCACCGCGCCGGCAATATGCAAACTCCCTGTCTGCCGGTTGTCTAACGACCGATCCGTTGGGCGGTGCCCATCTCACACTTCATACAGCCCATGTGGCCCCACTGATGAAAGCGTCTCAGTTCTTCATTTCCACCTTGCGAGAGGCGCCCGCAGACGCCGAAGTGGTCAGTCACAAACTGATGCTTCGTGCGGGCTTCATCAAACGTCTGAGTGCGGGCATCTACAGCTACATGCCGATGGGGCTGCGGGTCATTCGCAAGGTGGAAGCTATCGTTCGCGAGGAAATGAACCGGGCCGGTGCGATCGAACTGCTGATGCCACTGGTTCAACCTGCTGAGCTCTGGCAGGAGACCGGACGCTTCGACAAGATGGGCGCCGAATTGATGCGGGTGAAGGATCGCCACGACCGAGATTTCATCATCCAGCCTACCAGCGAAGAAGTGATCACTGACATCGCACGTCAGGAATTGCGGAGTTACCGCGCACTACCCAAGAATTTCTATCACATCCAGACCAAGTTCCGCGACGAGCGTCGGCCGCGCTTCGGCGTGATGCGAGGTCGCGAATTCACGATGAAGGACGCCTACTCCTTCGACCGTGACGTCGAGTCGGCTGGAAAGAGCTACGACGCGATGTATGCCGCTTACCAGCGCATCTTTGAGCGCTTGGGCCTGACCTACCGCGCTGTATCTGCTGATACCGGCGCCATCGGGGGTGATCGGTCGCATGAATTCCAGGTGATCGCCGACACGGGTGAGGACGCGCTTGCCTACTGCGCTACTTCGGGCTACGCGGCCAATGTCGAACTGGCCGAAGCGCTGCCGTTGATCGCACAGCGCGACGCCGCGACACAAACACTGGTCAAGATCTCGACGCCGCGTAAATCAACCTGCGAAGACGTGGCGGCCTTGCTCGGCGTGCCGCTGTCGTCGACGGTGAAGTCGCTGGTGCTCGCCACCGACGAGGAACTGGCCAACGACTCTGGCACGTGCACCACGATCTGGTTGCTACTGGTGCGTGGCGATCACAGCCTGAACGAAGTCAAGGCAGGCAAGTTGCCGGGTTTGAAGGCAGGGCACCGCTTTGCCACCGCTGCGGAGATTGCGGAGTACTTCGGCTGCAAGCCCGGTTATCTGGGGCCGGTGGGTGTGAAAGTTCCCGTGAAGGTCATTGCCGACCGCACTGTGGCGGCGATGAGTGACTTCGTCTGTGGCGCCAACGAGGAGGATTTCCACCTGACCGGCGTCAATTGGGGCCGCGACTTGCCTGAGCCAGACCTGGTTGCTGATTTGAGAAATGTCCTCGCCGGTGACCCATCGCCAGACGGGCAGGGTGTGCTGTCGATCCAGCGCGGTATCGAGGTTGGTCACGTGTTTTTCCTCGGCACGAAGTACAGCGAGGCCATGAAGGCGACCTATCTCGACGAAGCCGGCAAACCCCGACTGATGGAGATGGGCTGCTACGGCATCGGCGTCACCCGGATCCTGGGCGCGGCCGTCGAGCAACGCCATGACGAGCGCGGGATGATTTGGCCGGCGGCCATTGCGCCCTTCGCCGTGGTGATCTGCCCGGTCGGCTACGACCGGTTCCCCGAGGTGAAAGCTGCGGCGCTGGACTTGTACGCGTCGCTTGAGCAAGCGGGTATCGATGTGATCCTCGACGATCGCGGAGAGCGCCCAGGCGCGATGTTTGCCGACTGGGAACTGATCGGGGTGCCGCACCGGGTGGCCATTGGCGAGCGCAGCCTGAAGGAAGGCAATGTCGAATACCAGGCCCGGCACGACACGAACTCGACCGCCGTTCGTCTGGACGACGTGGTGGCGCTGCTGCAGAGCAAGCTGGCGTCATGACATTCAAGCGCCGCCATCTGCTGTTAGCGGGTCTGGCCGGCGCCGTCCCTTGGCCCGCGGCGCATGCCGGCGGACAGGTTGAGGAGCCCCTGGCCGATGCGGTGCGATCGGCGCTATCGGCTGCAGTGCATGATGCTGCACCGCCCACCCCCCACTTCGACACCACCGAACAAAGGCTCGCCTACCTCCGTTGGCTGGGCGCGGCGAGCGATCGCCTCAAGGCACGCACGCCGCATTACGACGCCCGCATCGAGTTCCTGCAGACCGTCTGGTACGAAAGCAAGCGCAAGGGGCTGGATCCGTCACTGGTGCTGGCACTTATCCAGGTCGAAAGCGGTTTTCGAAAGTACGCCGTCAGCCGCGTTGGAGCGCGTGGCTACATGCAGGTGATGCCGTTCTGGGCACGATTGATTGGGGATGGCGACGTGAGTCGGTTGTTTCACATGCAGACCAACCTCCGGTTCGGCTGCGTTATCCTGAGGCATTACCTCGACACTGAACGCGGCGATCAGTTCCTGGCGCTCGGCCGCTACAACGGCAGCCGAGGCCAAGCCAAGTACCCCAACATGGTGTTCGGTGCTCGCAGACAGTGGGGTGTGGGCCTGGCCTGATCAGGCTTGATCACAAGCCTGTCCAAGAGCGCGGTGCAGCGGCATTCATGCCAATCAATGCAAGGACACGTTCGACGGTGTCGTCCACCAGTTCATCGATGGACTTTGGCTTCAGATAAAAGGCGGGCAACGGTGGAAAGATGATGCCGCCCATCTCGGTCACCGCCGTCATGTTGCGCAGGTGCGCCAAGTTGAATGGGGTTTCACGAACCATCAGCACCAGCCGACGTCGTTCCTTCAACGTGACATCGGCTGCGCGAGTGAGCAGGTTGTCGGACAGGCCGTGGGCGACAGCCGCCAGTGTCTTCATCGAGCATGGCGCGATGACCATGGCCTCGGTGGCGAACGACCCACTGGAAATCGCGGCGCCGACGTCGGCGGGGCTGTAGGCGACATCTGCAAGGCGCTCCAGCGCCTTGCGGTCCAGCCCGACTTCGTGGTGGACGTTCAACACGCCCGCGGGCGTCACGACCAGATGGGTCTCGCAGCCCAATTCGCGGCAACGCTCCAGCAGGCGCACAGCGTAAACCGCGCCCGTGGCGCCGGATACACCGATCACCAACCGAGGCCGCTGACCTGCGGTCGCGATCATGGGTAACGCGATCTGCGTGGCGGTCCGATCAGCAATCAGCTCTTCAACAAGGGTGCAAGTTCGCCCGCTTCGAACATTTCAGACATGATGTCCGAGCCGCCGACGAATTCGCCCTTGACGTACAGCTGCGGGATGGTCGGCCAATTGGCGTAGCTCTTGATGCCCTGACGGATCTCCTCGTCTTCCAGCACGTTGACGGTCGTCACGCCTGTGGCGCCGCAGGCCTTCAGGATCTGTAT
>CANHNO010000006.1 GCA_947462065.1 Burkholderiales bacterium
ATCGATCGGTTCCGATAGTCGGTAAAACCAACATCGTCCAGGTGGACTCCCGTATCGATCAATCCTATCTTCTTCAGGTAGGCGCCGATCAGATAGGTACCCGACTTGGGAATGGTCAATACAACAGTTCTGTTCAGTCCTGCGACCTCATCTCGCGCAAATGAGGGGGCGCCAAGGTTCATATAGACTGGAAATCCAGCGTCTTTGCAGTCTTTGACCCACTCCGGAAAAGCCTGCATACGCTGTATTTTAACCTCGGCCTCTTTTAATTTATCCTGCAACAGTCGATAACTCTCGCTCGATATGTCCAGCAATTTGGCGAGCTGATTTCTTTCTTCGTACAAATTTCGTATTGCCGGAATCTTGAGGGCGATTTTCTTGGGCAGATCACGCATGAGACATTTACTTGTATGCACCGGCCTCGAAGAACCAAGAAATGGTTCGCTCAAGCCCGGCGTCGAGCGGCTGCATTGTGAATTCCGGCAGTACCGCCGTCAGTTTCTCGACGCTCAAGCATTTCGACTTCGCGCCCACATATCTACTCAAGTCATATTCGATATCTTCGGCAGGGTAACCAACCGTTTTGCAGATTTTTTCGGCGAATGTGCGGATGCTGTGCTCCTCACCAGCGCCGATGTTGAAGATCTCGTTGTCGAAGCGCTGCGCCAGCTGCCACAGGATGCGCACGAAATCGTCGACCAGCACCAGTTCGCGCCGCTGGTGGCCATCGCCCCACAGCACCACCGGTTCACCGAACTCCTTGCCCCGGATGATCTTGCGGATCAGATCGAAGATGAAGTGCATCTGCCGGCCGTCGGTGTGGTAGCCGGGGCCGTAGAGCGTTGACGGCACCGCGCACAGATACCGCAAGCCGAACTGCTTGTTCAGGGCGCGTGCACCCTGGTACAGCATGCGCTTGGTCATGGCGTAGGTGTAGAGGCTGTCGATCGGCTCGCCGAGCATGTATTCGGCCTCGGTCAGATGGCCTTCGGGTGCATAGACGCAGCTGGTGCCCATGAACACCAGCTTGGCCTGGGGCTGCTCGGCCGCCCACCAGGCCAGCACATTCGTATTGATCTGCTGGTTGATGATCCACTGCTCGCCGGGGTGCTTGATGCAGAAGTCACCGGCCTGGGTCCAGGCGGCCAGGTGGATCAGCATGTCGTACTTTTCGCCGGAAAACGCCTGGGGACTGTCGGCGCGGCGCAAGTCGCAGTTGGTCGACGTCAGTCGTGTGAGTGCGTGGCCCTGCTGCTCCAGATAAGTGCAAAGCGCGGTCCCCAGAAAGCCTGAGCTGCCGGTGACGATGAGCTTCATGCGCTCACCTTGGGGTTGACCGGAAAGTAGAACTCCACGCCCTTGTCGATCAGGACCTGGTTGTTGGCGAGGATTTCCTTCTTGAAGTTCCAGGCCAGCACGTAGTAGATGTCGGGCAGCTCGGTCACTTCGTCCTCGATCAGCAGCGGAATGTGCATGCCTGGCGAGTACAGGCCTCGGCGCAACTCGTTTTTCTCGACCAGGAAGTCGATCAGCTCGGTGCCCACGCCAAAGTAATTCAGCATGGTGTTGCCCTTGACCGGCGCACCAAAGCCATAGATACGCTTGCCTGCAGCCTTCGCCGCCTTCAGGTAGGCAAGGTTATCCCGCTTCATCTGCTGGATGCGGAGATCAAAGGCGCGGTAGGCCTCGATGTCGTTGCAGCCAGAGGTATGCTCTTCGTCTCGCAAGGCCTGCAGCTGGGCCGATGGTGGGCGTGAGCCCTGATGGCCGATGTAACCAATGATCGAGCCACCATGGATGGGCGCAAGGTAGGCGTCGAACATGGCCAAGCCGTGTCGATTGAGCAGCACCTCGATGGTCTGCAGCGTGTAGTACAGAAGGTGCTCGTGGTAGATCTGGTCGAAGGCCAGGTTCTCCATGATGCTTTTCATGTACAGGAACTGCACCACGAACACGCCGTCCACCTTGAGTCCTTGCTTGATGGCGCGGCACACCGAATGCAACTCTTCGAGGTGAAAGAACACACCCGAGGCGTTGAACACATCGAACTGCCTGCCGATGGACGCCATCGTGGCTTCGTTGAAAAACTGGTTCAGAGTGGGTACACCGGCTTCGTTGGCCATGCGCGCCGTGGTCTTTGACGACTCCACCCCCAAGACCTCGTAGCCCAGCGCCTGAAAGTGCTTGAGCTGCGTGCCGTCGTTCGAGCCGATGTCGAGTACAGACTTGTGCGGCTTCCCGGCGAAGAACCGGGCATCGACCTGCGTGGCGATGTTGCGGAAGTGTGCGGACAACGACTTGGTCACACCGGACAGGTAGGTGTGATCGCCGAACATGATTTCCTTTTTGACCGTGAAATCCAGCTGGGAGGTGTGGCAGTCGTGGCAGTACAGGACCCGCAGCGGATAAAAGGGCTCTCGGCCCACCTCGTCCGGTTTCAGGAAGTTGTTGCACCACGGCTGTTCGCCCAGATCCACGACCAATTCGAGGTCGCTCGAATCACAAACACGACACAGCATACGTTCCGCCTTCAGGTATTTGAGGCTCATTTGATCATCGCTTCAGGGCTGCGCGACCTTGCGCATCCAAAAAGATCCGCCTCCGTGCTTGACGCGCCCGGTTCTTCGCAGGTAATCCACTGGCGCCAATATCTCCCAGCAGTTACCAAAGAGCAACGCAGCTGCAAGCATGTACTGCTCGCTGTATCCACGACCATCGAAGGAGGCAGAGTATTCGTATGGGAGCTGAATGTCATGTATGTGAACGACGACTCCAGGCTTGATACGGGGGAGAACCTCCAGAAACAGGCAGACCGTGTCTGCGCCGTTAAAAGTTAAATGGCTACCGTCGTGAAACAACAAATCTCCAGCCTCGAGCCTGTCGAATTCAGACAGCGACACATCGAGCAAACTCTTTTCAATGGTGATATCGGCCACCCCAGCGACCTGCGCGCGCGGTACAGGGTCAATCGATATGATCTGTGAGTCGATGGCGCAAGAACTCAGTGCCAGACGCATGAATTTTGTCGAGTTGCCACTGCCTATTTCCAGAATTCGCTTTGGTTTGAATGCCGCCACGAACGAATATAGAAATCTAGCATCGTCTCCGGAGAAATAACCGTTATTCCAATAAGGCTCACCCATGACCCGTTCATCATCGGGCACCTTGTCGAGCGAAGGATGGCACAAGAATGGAGACAACTGGTCCAGAAATCGATCGATGTGCGTGCAATCTGACTCCATCCGCGCTCGCACCGCCTCATACAGGTAGTTTTGAGCGCGAGTCTGCACGACACCTGGATAATCAAGCGGAACAAACAGACCTTGAGGCCCACTCGGGAAAGTCACCAAGGATTCCGAACCCCAACGGCTCATCGCCACACCGCTAGACAGCTCGGAATTCGGCTCTACAGAAAAACCGACCGAAGGAACGTCGACATTTGACGCGCCAGTTGGTACGGAAGGCGGCTCTCCGACCACCGACTTGGAACTGATCAAGCGAGAAATATGATCAAGCCTCGATATTATTTCGTCGATCTTTCCGAGCTCCCCCAGCAGTCGCTTCAGTTTAGTTAATTTACTCAGCACCGCACCCTCCAACACAAAACTAAACGACGTCCGACCGAGCATTGCCCCGCCGACTCTGTATTCAATATTCGCAACGCCGACCCAGAGAAAAACAAATCACCGTATAAAGACAGAGCACATTGTCCGGGCAAGTATTGATCAGGCTCACGCGAGCCCAGCGCCGCCCCCAGCAGACTGCTTGATATACGCAAGCTGCGACTTAAAAACAGACCTGTAATCGTACCCTTCAGCGAAATCGCGGGCGCGGCTCCCAATGGCACCAAATTTCCCTGAATCTCGATCTATTTCCATGATCCATCGAGGATACTCATCCACATCATCCTCGACGATGCAATTAACAAGATTAGTGACATTCAAACCTCGGAACGCGTCCCGCGTCCCCAACACAACCTTGTTGAAACCCATCGCTTGTATGGTTTTCAATGAGGCTCCCGTACCGCCCTCCAGAGGGCACACGAACATCGAACAGTTCTCGTTGAGATAACGCAGGCCTTCGTCACTGACCTTACCCAGAGAAACAAAACCCTCATCTAGCCCAGCCTCGAGACAGGATCCCGCCACGACGATCTTGACCCGGGAGCCGCCATCCGACAATTTCTTAGCGACTGCCTTCAGTGCGATTGCCGCATCGTTATTCGGCAAGTGATTCGATCCGACGAATAACGCAAAATGCCCATCGATTCGAAGCCCCATCGATTCAGAGAAAGACTCTCTCGCGCATTGCCTCGGAATCACGCATGGATTGGGAATCAATTCATTTTCAACGCCAATCGATCTCAGGAAATCCGATTCGTGCTGGGCGACCGTCACCACTCGATCGCATGAAGAAGCCGCCGCCAACTCAATGGAAAGGGCTTTGGAGCGCAAGGCACCCTTTTTTCCGAAAAGACCCATCAAGTCATGCAAGGTGAGAGATATTCTATTACCGTAGGCCCGAGTCACTCGCCTGACATTTTCAATATCGAACGGATAATCCACCAGGACCACTGTGTTCGGTCGCAATGCGCGATTCAATGCTCGGTCGAAATCTATATTTTTGGAGTTGCTGTGACTTCTGGTCGTATACCAGACTGAGCGGTAATTTTCCTTGCCACCCAGCGGTGACATCAACATCGACTTGAGGTCGCTGGCCTGGGCTGGGCTTTCACGGTACTTATAGAAGGTGGCACCGATGAGCCTTGGATGGATTACATTGGTGCTCTGCAGCGGCACGACCACAGATACCTCAACACCCTTGGACAACAAATACTGGCACAAAAGCCCGCTCCGGACAGTTGCACCGGTACTTTGTTCAAAAAAATCACTAAAAGGAAAAACAATTAGCGCTCGCAGTGGTGCCGGAGCCAGTAATTTGTTTTTCCCAAGAAGGCAATTAAGGAAGTTTTCAGCACCGTGCTTTTCCCTATAATTCTTCGCCTTGGTCGATGCCTCTGCCCGCAACCTTAAAAAATTATCCCTGACATGGACTAGAGCGCTTGCGATGGAAGTGGCAGATTTATTTTTTACGACAACTCCCGCGCCATTCTCTTGAAGCTCAGTCGCAAGCCAGGTACGTTCGGCAACGATGGCAATTTTTGACGCAGAAATAGCCTCTAGCAATACTCCTGAAGTTCTCGCCCCATAAACTTCAGAGTGATAGGGAGCCAAGACCACGTCACTGTTAGAAAGGGCCTGCTCGTATTCCCTTTCAGTCAGCGCCGCGCCGCATTTCGTTATATTTATATCAGTGATGTCATCGAGCTCATGCATGCGGGCGGCTGCGTCGCAGTCAGGATTATTGGTTTGAATAAAAAATTCAAAACCTCGCTCCCCTGAATCCTGGAGTAATTTGATACCCCCTATTATTTCGCAGAACCCCTTCTCTGCTCTTGCATTTCCCAAAACCACAACGTTGATTTTTCTTCCCAGTTGGCTCTTGTGCGACCCGTCAAAAGTAGGCAGGTGCGGTATGGGCAAGGTCTGCACCGGCGAATTCAGGAAGTCGCGGTACTGGTCGGCAAGAATGTGACTGTCCGAGTAATATTCAACAAAACCAGATTTCGCACACTGCTCATACAGGAGCCTACCCAACTTTATGTCAGCCCTCTGTTCAGGGAGAAAACTTGTGGGATATCTGAATAGAATCTTTGCCTTTATTGACTTTCCTGCGCAGTATTTTGCGATCACGGCCCACGCCAAGAAGTTGTACCCCGTTATCATATGATTGAAAAGAATATCATCCCCCTTCAATCTATTTTTGGCGACGGCTCTAACGGTCTCCAAATACTCCGTCTTGGACCTGCCCATCAGCGGAAAATAGGCAATACGGATAGACGATTTCGATACTTTAGATACAGCGACTTTTGCCAGTTCTACGGCAAAGGGTGGCAGCAGATCTTTCACCCATGCTACCGGATGGGAAATTAGCCTTTTAAAAAAAGGCGGGGCCAATTGTTTATATATAACGAAGGCAAGCGCCGGAAACATATTTACCCGACGCCCCGTGGCACCTTCTATTTTTTTAAGCAGGCTTTGCCGTAGTTCGAGGATAACTGGCGGAACAAAATCTGCCAGACAGGACGCAGGATTGAGCAACATCCGCTTCACTATCGGCGGAACGAGATTTCTCAGAAAATACTTGATCGGCCTGAGTACGAACCGGATTGCTTTCTTTGTTCTAGAGTTTAGTTTTTCGCATGTCTGCGCATCAAGCCGAAACAAAAATAGTGGCCGATAGATTTTTTCAAACCGGCTTTGCAGCAGGTTTTTAATTTTGTACGGCCGCCCCCACGCCGAGTATGAATATATTTTGTATATCCCATCTGAATAGGCGGAGAGGTCTGCATCTATGACTTTTGCCGCCCATATTTGCACCTTCAATCCAGCCTGATCTCCGGCCTTCAGAATCGATATGTCGTAAGGGGCGTGATGCCCAACCCAGTCCTCGAATGAGGGGTCGGCGATGATCAGTCTGTTAACTTTTTTCATTTGCTCGCAGCAAGCTGATCAGCCGATTGGCCGAGTGCCATTCTCGCCACCTTGGGATATGCCGCCTGCTGGCGGCTTCATATCGCGGGTAATTGACGATGATGTCGTTCAGGCCTTCTGCGATGTCACTTGGCGTCGAATACCCGAAGCCCTGCTGGTCCATCGCGTTGCGGCCCATCCATGACGCTCGCGGATGCACGGTCGGAATACCTGCGGCAACCGCTTCGACGAAAACGCCCGAGCTCCGGGCTGCATAGTGAATCGGTGAGTAGGGGATGAGCACCACATCGGAGTGCAACATCTGGTCCATGTATGCGTCACTGGACAGGGGCCCATCCACTAACTCCACGCCGCTCTGGCTGGCACCCTGGAGCGCTTCCTTGACGTGCCTCGTTTTGCTGGTCGCCCCGGTTACGGGGAGATTGCCCTGGATGCGGAACAGCACCCTGGCTTTGTCGTGACCGGCTCGCCTGACGGACTCAATGATCCCGGGTAGCAGGTCGATTCCTTTTTCGTCCCGCATATCTCCGACGTATGAGACCACCAGCGGGCCAATGCCGCCGTGGGGTCGCTTCAGACCCAGCCTTTCATCGATAGGTATCGGGAGCGTCTGGAAGCTGCCAGTGCAGAGGCTGTTGTAGCGCTGCGTGAGTTCCTCGGTATCCGTGTACAGATATCGAACCCCGGCGCGGAATTGCCTTGCGGCTCGGTCCAGGGCCGATCGAATGCACCAGCGCGCGATCGTCTCCCGGGGTTTCGTGAGCGATGCGCAAGGCGCGACATCGCGACGGAAGAGCAAGTGCCAGTGCAGCGGCTGCGCTCCCTCACTGGTGGAGTAAGCCGCGATGGCAAGCGCCTCCGGCCCGCCCAGGGTGGGCACGAAGACGATGTCCGCTTCAGTCAACCCGGCCTCCGCGACCAGTGATGCCAGCTCGGTCGCAAATCTGATGACCTTCAGAGGATCTGCCGTCATCGACCCGCGCCTCAGCGCAAAGCCCACCAGCGTTCGGTGCACAGGCTGCGCGTGCATCTCCCAGCAGGTTTGGGAGAACGACTTGAAGACCGCGTCTGCCTCTGGGCAGTCCAGTCGCCTTGCCCGCCGATTGACCGCAAGCACGGTGCGAAAGCCCTCGGCCTTGGCGGCACCGAGCACCCGCCGCGCGTATTCGAGGTGATGCCCGGCAGCATCTTCGATCGAGTGGTCGATCAGGACGAACTGGCGGCTTGGCACGTGCACGCGGGTTAGACGTTGCCGTATTGGGTGTTGCGAATCATGGCGTAGCCCTTGATCAGTTCCTGGATCCCGAAGTCCAGCGAATGTGTCTGCTTGAAACCGGTCGCTTCGATCTTGGCGTTGGAGACGATGTAATTGCGCTGGTCTGGGTCCTTGCCAACTGGAGCGTCGATGTACACGAAATCAGGCACGTACTTCTGTATGCGCTGACAAAGCTCCTGCTTCGAAACATTGGCGTCGGAGAGGCCGAAGTTGTAGATCTGACCCTTCATGCTGTCGAAATTGGAGATGGCATGCTGAAAGACCCGGCTGACGTCGCGCACGTGGATGTAATTGCGCTTGAAGGTGCCCTCGAACAGCACGACGAAGCGGTCATGCACCGCACGGTAAGTGAAGTCGTTGACCAGCAGATCGATGCGCATGCGCGGCGACATGCCGAATACCGTGGCCAGGCGAAAGCTGATGAAGTTCGGGTGCTGCATCAGCGCTCTCTCGATATCGACCTTGTCGATGGCGTACTTCGAGATCGGGTT
Organism: Burkholderiales bacterium; assembly: GCA_947462065.1. Taxonomy (GTDB): domain Bacteria; phylum Pseudomonadota; class Gammaproteobacteria; order Burkholderiales; family Burkholderiaceae_C; genus PBB1. Next base: position 8,322 of record CANHNO010000006.1, read on the forward strand.
CAACGGCGACTCTTCGGTACAAAAATTGTCTTTGTCGCCTGAGCCATAGGCGCTGTTAGTCGTGGGCATCAGGATGCGCTGGTCCTTGCTCACGTGCTCGAGCATCATCATGATGGCGTCGTGGTTGATGGTGGTTGCGCCCACCGGATCACGCGCACAGATGGGCGCCCCCACCAGCGCGGCCAGCGGAATGATGGTGTCGGCCTTCGCCAACAGTGGGAGCAGCGTGGCCTCTTGCCGCACATCGCCGCGCACCACATTGAAATTCGGGTTGTGGCAAACATGGGCCAGGCTGTTTTGACCGTACATGAAGTTATCCAGCACAGTGACCCTGTGTCCGGCGGCTAGAAGGTCAGGCACCATGGTCGATCCAAGGTAGCCGGCCCCACCGGTGACGAGTATGTTTTGAGACATGCGGAGTCCTTTGTGGTTTTTAGACTGGAAACAAAGCCGCTTCAACGCTCTCGCACAAGGTATGCGCAAGCAATATATGAAGCTCTTGGATAGTGCTGGTTAGAACTCCCGGCGCGATGATGCAGTAATCAGCGATGGCCTTCGCCTGCCCCCCGTCACGCCCCGAAAACAAAATTGTTTTAATTCCCTTGGATTTACATTCTTCGAGCGCCATGATGATGTTTGGCGAGCGACCTGACGTCGTAATCCCAAGAAAAACATCATTCGCCTGCAGCTTTCCCGCCAATTGCCTGGAGAAAATCTGCTCAAAACCATAGTCGTTCGCGATGGCTGTGAGTATCGAACTGTCGGTGGTCAATGCTTCTGCGGGCAGTGGATTCCGGTCCCGAGCAAGCCTGCTGACAAACTCGGCCGCCAGATGCTGAGAATCTGCTGCTGAGCCACCATTGCCAGCGATGTAAAGTCTCCCGCCCTTCTCATAGCAAGCAACAACATGACTTATGGCTTGCTCGAAGCGCGACATCAAATCATCATCCTCCAGCATTGCGCGCTGCGCCTCAAAGGCCGCGCAGACATTCTTCTTCAAGAGGCTCATTTCTTCAGGCATTCATCAAAAAACTGGCGGCCCGACGGTAATCATCAGGGATTCCAATATCGAGAAACGGCTGATTCTGAATGCTGGATCCTACGAACCCTCTTGCCGCATAGGAAGGCAGAAAATCGCCCTCAAATGAAAATCTGGCAGGCATTCCTGATAATTCTCGATGGACCTCCTGCGCATTGATTAAGTAGCACCCGCCATTTATCAGGCAAGATCCTCCCGACGTGGCGCCGAACGAAGTTATCTTGCCTTCATTGCCAATAGATACCCCACCGTATCTATCGTTTCTTTCCATTTCCTTGATAGACAAAGTAACTGGCGTTTCTTGACTAAGCGCGTCAACGCAAAGCTGCCCAAGTGATACCGGAAACCAAGTGTCACCATTGGCAACCAGTACCGATTCACTTGACCAATCGGCGGCGTCCAGCGCGAGACGAAGGGCCCCTCCCGTACCAAGAGGAGAATTCTCATGAACGTAAACAATACTGGCGCCTTCGTAGTAATTCCCAAAAAATGATTCGATCACGCCGGCCAAGTGACCTGTTGACAGCCTAAATCTCCTTATACCTTGTCCAATCCAGTGATCCATCAGATACGATAAAAACGGGCGCTCTCCGACGGGCGCCATCGGTTTCGGAACATTGCTGACAACTGAGCTCAAACGCGTCCCGAATCCTCCGGCAAGGATCAGCATCTCGGATGGGAATTGACTTTCTTTCATGCGCCGACGTTACTGACTGCTCGGGAGTGATAGGTTTCGATCACGTCGTCAGGAGTGCCTGCATGTACGACTTGCCCATGCTCCAACAAGATGGCCCTGTTGCAAAACTTCTTGATGACATGATCCGAGTGCGAGGCGATCACAATGATTTTGCTTCTGTTCAGAAACTCATTCAGTCGCTTTTCCGCTTTGTCTATGAATGATGCATCGCCAGTGCCAATGACTTCATCCATCAAAAGAATGTCTGAATCCATCGCGGTCACAGTGGCAAAAGCAAGCCTCGTCGCCATGCCAGAGGAATAGATCCGAACTGGCATATTGAGGTAGTGACCGAGTTCAGTGAACGAAGAAATATCTTCAATCTTGGCGCTGATCTCGGACCGGCGCATACCCATTAAAAGCCCGCGGATGACGATGTTCTCGAGCCCCGTGGCCTCTGGCTCCATCCCCAGAGAAATATTGAGCGTGGACACTATTCGACCTACCGTCGTGATCGTTCCAGCCGTTGGCTGATAGATACCCGCCAGCACCTTGAGCAGCGTGGACTTCCCAGCGCCGTTGTGCCCGACAAGACCCAGTCGATCTCCCTTGCTGAGGGAAAATGTGACATTCCGAAGCGCCTTGACCACCGGAACTGCGTCACCAGGCGAAACAAGCCCGGCAGTTGCAGTACCCAGCAATCTACTCTTCAATGACCGACTTCCCATTCCTACCAAAGGATAGTCGATATCCACATTCTGCAGGTCAATATAACTCATGACTGCACTCATACCCAAAATGCAACCATCTTGCTCTTGCTTCGATAAACCGAAGCCGCGATCAAGGAGCAAAGCAACAAGGTCAACAACGACACCGCCCAGGACATTGGCGCTGGGGGATGCCCTAATAGGGGCGATCGAACCAGATCAATGAAATAGGCCACTGGATTGATGGCAATTATCCAACTCCCTTTTTCCAGCAAGCGCGGAAACCAAAAAATGGGAGTGATGAAAAAGACGACCTGGAGAATGCTTTGCGTGATCTGGGAAAGATCTCTGAATCGCGCCCCGACAATGCTGAGTGGAATCGCTATTGCAAGCATGTTCAGCACCACCAACAAGAACCCAGGCAAAGCGAGTAATCCTACCCACCCGGGCCACATGCCGAAGACGAGATAAATGCCAAGCACGATGAGCAAGTTATGACCAAAGACAATAGCATTTCTGGCCAGCGCACGAAATATGATTGTCAACGGATTAATGCGCATATCCCTGATATAAGCTGCATTGTCGACAAAAAGGTTTGGCATTTCACCAAGACAACTGGACAAAAATCCCCATACGACCAAACCTATGGCTAGGAAGGGAAGCAGTTCCCGAATTTCTGTTTTAAATAGCTGGCTGTAGACGATGCCAAGCGCAATGCAGAAAACTGCCATACTGATCGTGATCCACATGGGGCCGATCTTGGAACGCCGGTACTTGATTCGGATATCCTGCCACGCCAAGAAGGACCACAGCTCATAGGCTGCAATGGCCTCCAGCAAGTCATTACCACCCCGAGCACGCGTACTAATAACCGCCCCCGTGCCAACTCCGGAGGCTGGCGATTAACGAGTAGTTAATAGATATATCTTTGGCTAGGGATAATACTTGGCCCGGAATCAGTGGTTTCATTTGGTATTACGAATTTACCAAATCAAACGCGTAATGCTTGATTTGAACTGTCAAACTAGATTCATTGGGGTCGTGAACTGCACCTCTGTCGTCGGGGCAGATTCTGGCCCAACCATTCCACCGACGAAATGAATCCTCAGGCACTCAGGTTGATGCCCGTGAATTTGTCACGAATATTGAGGGCGTCGGTTGGAGATCCGTCCACCGAACGCGTCGAGGGCATGCTACCGGAGGTGGTCGTCCTCTCGTGACGATCTACGCGCACCAAAGCACTCAGCCCTGCGGTTCCTCGGCTGCCGTGCCAGCAATGTGAGTTGCAGGACTTCCAACAATAAGGCGGGGCGACCCCGTCTCGTTTCAACTCCGCGACGGAATCGACATCACCGCCGGGGCCCGGGTCACGCGGGTCTTGCCACCGGTGGTGACCAGGATCACCGGGTCGCCGGCGGCCAGGGTTTCATTGCCCTTGGCTTGCACGATGGCGCGACGCTCGCCGTTGCGCAGTTGAACCAATACCTCGATCGCATCTTCGCTGGTACCCATGCGCTCGATGGCGTTGCCCGCCAGGGCGCCGGCCACGGCGCCGAGTACCCCGACCACCGCACCAGTGGTATTCCCACCCACCTTCGAACCCGCCACGCCACCGACCACCGCGCCGGTCACACCACCGATGCCACTTTGGCTGCCATCGACGGTGACGGAACGCACCGACAGCACGGTGGCATCCTGTACCTGTGACAGGCGTTGCGCGTCGCCGCGCTGGATCACGTCGGGGCTGGTGGTTGAGCAGCCGGCAAGCACACCAAGGATGGTGAAAGCAGCAATGATTTTTTTCATGGCGATGGCCCCTGAGTTCTGTATTCGATGTGACAACCAACGTCGTGCGTCACGCCCGAGTTGACGCGCGCAATTCGTCATTGGACACCTGCGAAAGCCTGATGTTCCGGCACACAAACGTAAAGAGATGTTGCCGATCGACGTTCCCGCCGAGCGTTGGCGCGCGCTCAGGCTCGCAGGCGGCTGTGACGGGGCACGCTGGCCAGCAGGAATTCCATCTGATCGGCCAGGATCCTGCGGCCACGCAGGATCATGTCTTCATGCAGGCTGGGCACATAGGGCAGGTACAGCAAGCTCATCCGCGCCTCCTCGGGCAGGCGGTTGCCCTTGTTGCCGTTGCAGGTGCGGCAGGCCGTGATGCAGTTCATCCAGGTGTCGAGGCCCCCGCGCGAGGTCGGGATGATGTGTTCGCGCGTCAGGTCATCGTCATGAAAATGTCCACCGCAGTAGGCGCACACATGGCGGTCTCGCACAAAAAGCTTGGGGTTCGACAGCGCCGGGCTCTGCCGCCAGGCACGGCTCGGAATGGCACCGCGCACCGCGATGATGGGATGCACCTCGATGCGCGACTGCAGCCCGGTACGCCGCTGCACGCCGCCACGCAGCACGTAGAACGCGTCGCCCAGCGTCCAGGCAACGCCGTCGCTCGCGTAGAGCACGGCCGCTTCCTTGGCCGAAAGCCAGGACTGGGGTCGTCCCGACACGTCGAGTTGCAGAACTTCCAAGATCAAGCCTCCCGTAACACAAGCCTAACCAATCCGCGTGACAAGACGAATGTTCGCATGCTCCACCTCGGGCGCGCACTTTTTCACAGAAGTAGGCAGTGCGAACGTGGAAGATCCAGCGAACGGAACATCCAGTCGGCGCGCCCGACAATACGAAGATGGCAGCGAGCACGGCTGCGCTGACTGCTGCCCTAGATTGATCGCCACCAGGAACTTGCATGCCCCACTACACCCCCCCTTTGCGCGACATGCACTTCGTGCTGCACGAGTTGCTGAAGGTCACCGACACCCTGAAAACGCTGCCAGCGCACGCCGAGGTCGATGTCGACACCGTCAACGCGGTGCTTGAGGAAGGCGGCAAGTTCGCCAGTGAAGTCATCGCGCCCTTGAACCAGATCGGGGATGCCGAGGGCTGCTCACTGAACCGCGATACGCATGAGGTCAGCACGCCCAGTGGCTTCAAGGCTGCTTACGAGAAGTTCGTTGAAGGCGGCTGGCCGTCGCTGGGCTGCGATGCGACCTACGGCGGTCAGGGCTTGCCGGTGACGCTGAACCAGTGCCTGTACGAGATGCTCAACAGCGCCAACCAGGCCTGGACGATGTACCCCGGCCTGACGCACGGCGCCTACGAATGCCTGCACGCCCACGGCACGCCCGAGCAGCGGCAGACTTACCTGCCCAAGCTGACCAGCGGCGAGTGGACCGGCACGATGTGCCTGACCGAAGCGCACTGCGGCACCGACCTGGGGCTGCTGCGAACCAAGGCGCAACCGCAGGCCGACAGCAGCTTCCTGATCACCGGCAACAAGATCTTCATCAGCGCCGGCGAGCATGATCTCGCTGCCAACATCATCCATCTGGTGCTGGCACGGCTGCCCGACGCGCCTGAAGGCAGCAAGGGGATTTCCTTGTTCGTCGTGCCGAAGTTCCTGGTCAATGCCAACGGATCGCTCGGCGAGCGCAACGCCATCTCTTGCGGCGCGTTAGAGCACAAGATGGGCATCCATGGCAACGCGACCTGCCAGATGAATCTCGACGGCGCCCGCGGCTGGCTGGTCGGGCAGCCGCACAGGGGCCTGAACGCGATGTTCGTGATGATGAACGCCGCACGCCTGGGTGTCGGCATGCAGTCGCTGGGGCTCACCGAAGTGGCCTATCAGAACGCGGTGGCCTACGCGAAAGACCGTCTGCAGAGCCGCGCGCTCAGTGGCGCCAAAGCACCAGACAAGCCGGCCGACCCGATCATCGTTCACCCCGACGTGCGCAAGATGCTGCTGACCGCCCGCGCCTATGCCGAGGGCGGTCGCGCACTGGCGGTCTTCACCGCGCTGTTGATCGACCAGGAGCTGTCGTCGACTGACGAGACCGTCAAGCAGGACGCCGCCGATCTGGTCGCGTTGCTGACGCCGATCGTCAAGGCCTTCATGACCGACAACGCCTGGATCGCGACCTCGCAGTGCCTGCAGGTCTTCGGCGGCCACGGCTATGTACGCGAATGGGGCATGGAGCAGTTCGTGCGCGACGCGCGCATCAACATGATCTACGAAGGCACCAACACGATCCAGTCGCTCGACCTGCTCGGACGCAAAGTGCTGCTGGACAAGGGCAAGAAGCTGACGAAGCTCGTCACGCTGGTCCAGCAGTTGATCCACGATGAATGCGTCAACCCGGAGATGCTCGAGTTCATCAATCCACTGGCCGACCTCGGCGAAAAGGTCACGAAACTGACGACCGAACTGGGCCTGAAGGCCTTTGGCAACCCCAACGAAGCTGGCGCTGCGGCGGTCGACTATCTGCGCTTGACTGGGCATCTCGTGTTCGCCTACTTCTGGACGCGGATGGCGCGAGTGGCGCTCAATCATCAAGAGAGCGACGACCCTTTCTACCGTGCAAAGCTGGCCACCGCGCGCTTTTACTTCGCCTATCTGCTGCCCGAGACGGCGGCGCTACTCCGCAGCGCACGCGCCGGCGTGAAGCCGCTGATGGCGATGGATGAATCGCTGTTCTGACACATTGATGCCACCTGCACGGCGCGGCATTTGCTCAGCCCCTGAATCGAACGTCAAACTCCCGGAGCCAGCATGAAACGATTTACCGTCCGCAAGGTCGCCGTACTCGGTGCCGGTGTCATGGGTGCCCAGATCGCCGCCCACCTTGCCAATGTGCGGGTGCCGGTGGTGCTGTTCGACCTGCCGGCGCGTGAGGGCGCCAAGAATGGCGTGGTCACCAAGGCGGTTGAGGGCCTGAAGAAGCTGAAGCCGGCACCGTTGGGCATCAACGACGATGCGGTGCTGATCGTCCAGGCCAACTACGAGGAGCACCTCGAACAGCTGCGCGACTGCGACCTGATCGTTGAGGCGATCGCCGAGCGCATGGACTGGAAGCTCGATCTGTACACCAGGATCGCGCCGTTCGTTGCGCCCCATGCGATCGTCGCCAGCAACACCTCGGGGCTGAGCATCACCCAGCTCGGCGCAGTGCTGCCAGCTGCCATACAGCCGCGCTTTTGCGGCATCCATTTCTTCAACCCTCCGCGCTACATGGCGCTGGTCGAGCTGATCCCGACACCGCTCACACAGCCTGACATCCTTGACCAGCTCGAAGCCTTCGTGACCACGGCGCTCGGCAAGGGTGTGGTGCGCGCCAAGGACACGCCGAACTTCATCGCCAACCGTGTCGGCGTGGCGGGCATGCTGGCCGTGATGAAGGAGGCCGAGCTGTTCGGCCTGAGCTACGACGTGGTCGATGACCTGACCGGCAAGAAGCTCGGTCGCGCCAGTTCAGGCACCTTCCGCACCGCCGATGTGGTGGGCCTGGACACGCTGGCGCACGTGATCAAGACCCTGCAGGACAACCTCGGGCCTGAACAATCCAGCGACCCCTTCTTCGGCAGCTACGCAACGCCGCCTGTGCTCGCCACGCTGATGGCCAAGGGCGCGCTGGGGCAGAAGACCGGTGCAGGTTTCTACAAGAAGGTCGGCAGGGACATCCTGCGGTTCGATACCACCAGCGGCGACTACGTGCCCGGCGGTGGCGTGGCCGACGAAACGGTCGCCCGCATCCTGAAGAAGCCGCCAGAAGAGCGGCTGCGGCTGCTGCGCGAATCGGGCCACCCGCAGGCACAGTTTCTGTGGGCAGTGCTGCGCGACAGCTTCCACTACAGCGCCGTGCATCTGGCTGACGTGGCCGAATGTGCCCGCGACATCGACTTCGCGATGCGCTGGGGCTTCGGCTTCACCCAGGGTCCGTTCGAGCTGTGGCAGGCCGCCGGCTGGACCCAGGTGACGCAATGGATCCAGGAAGACATCACGGCCGGCAAGGCGCTGTGTACAGCACCGCTGCCGACCTGGGTGCTCGAAGGCCCGGTCCCGGCCCACGGCGGCGTACATCACCCGATGGGGTCGTGGAGCGCGGCGCACATGCGCTGGGTCGCGCCGAGCACATTGCCGGTGTACCAGCGCCAGCACTTTCGTGAGGCAGTGTTCGGCTCTGGCGCGCCGGCCGCGCTCGAATCGGGCACCGAGCTGTTCAGGATCGACGGGTTGCGAGTGTGGACACTCGACGGCGAGGTGCTGATCGCAAGCATCACGTCCAAGCTGCACCTGATCAGCCCCGCCATCACCGAGGGGCTGGTGAAGGCGGTAGGCCTGGCTGAGGAAAGCTACAAGGGTCTGGTGATCTGGTCGCCCGACGATGTGTTTTCCGCCGGGGCCAACCTCGAAGCCCTGATGCCGGTGTTCATGACCATGGGCCCGAAGGGCATCGCCGTGGAGGAACAGAAACTGCAGGATGCGATGCTGCGCGTGCGTTACGCGACGGTGCCGGTGGTGGCGGCCATCCGAGGTCTGGCGCTTGGCGGTGGCTGTGAACTGGCCGTGCATTGCGCGAAACGGGTCGCGACAATGGAAAGCTATGTCGGACTGGTCGAGGTCGGTGTCGGTTTGATTCCTGGCGCCGGCGGGCTGACCTATGTGGCGCGCCGTGCCGCCGAGATGGCAGCGGCCGGCAATGCGAATGCCGATGTGCTGACTTTCCTGAAGGACGGTTTCACCACCGCTGCGATGGCCAAGGTCGGCACCAGCGCGATCGACAGCCGTCAACTCGGCTACCTGCTGTGGAGCGACGTCATCGTGCCGCACAAGGATGAACTGTTGTTCGTGGCGCTCACGCAGGCCAAGGCCTTGTTCGACAGCGGCTACCGGCCGCCGGCGAAGCGGCTGTTCCCGGTGGCCGGTCGCGATGGCTCCGCGACCATCAAGGCGCAGTTGGTCAATATGCGCGATGGCGGCTTCATCAGCGCACACGATTTCCACCTGGCTTCACTGATCGCCGAGGTCTTGTGTGGCGGGGATGTCGACGCAGGATCGCTGGTCAGCGAGGACTACCTGATGTCACTGGAGCGGCAGCGTTTTTGCGGGCTTCTCAAGCACCCGAAAACGCAGGAGCGAATCATGGGGATGCTCAGTACCGGCAAGCCGGTCAGGAACTGATGCCGCAGGCGCCTGCCCTCTGCGGGGCAGGCAGCCACACTTTCACGACTACAGGATGTAGCGCGACAGGTCTTCGTTGTCGGCCAGTTCGGCCAGCTTGGCATCGACCTCGGCTGCGCCGATCGTGATGGTCTGGCCGCTGCGGTTGGGTGCATCGAAGCTGACCTCGTCGAGCAGCCGCTCCATCACGGTAGCCAAGCGCCGTGCGCCAATGTTCTCGGTGCGCTCGTTGACGTCATAGGCGATCTGCGCGAGCCGGCGGATGCCGTCCGGTGAGATCTGCAAGCTGACGCCTTCGGTCGCCAGCAACGCCTGGTACTGCTTGACCAGACTCGCGTGCGTCTGCGTCAGGATGGCTTCGAAGTCGTCGACGCTCAGCGAGCTCAGCTCGACGCGGATCGGGAAGCGACCTTGCAACTCGGGAATCAGGTCACTGGGCTTGGCCAGGTGAAATGCACCCGAGGCGATGAACAGGATGTGATCGGTCTTGACGATGCCGTACTTGGTGCTGACCGAGGTGCCTTCGACCAGCGGCAACAGGTCGCGCTGCACGCCTTGACGGGACACATCGGCGCCGCTGGTTTCGTTGCGTGAGGCCACTTTATCGATCTCGTCGAGGAAGACGATGCCGTTCTGCTCGGTCTGCAGCAGCGCGGCCGTCTTGATCTCTTCCTCGTTGACCAGCTTGGCCGCCTCGTCCTCGACCAACAGCAGTCGCGCCTCGCCAATCTTGAGCTTTCGCAACTTGCGCCTGGCCCCGCCCGCGCTGGCGAACAGACCCTGCAGTTGGTCGGCCATGTCTCCCATGCCGGCTGGGCCCATGATCCGGAGTTGCGGCTTGGGCTCAGCGAGATCGATCTCGATGTCCTTGTCGTCGAGCGTGCCTTCGCGCAGGCGCTTGCGCATCACCTGGCGAGCGGTGTTGTCGGCGGGCGCAGCGGCTGCCGAGGGATCGCCGCGCGGAGGCGGGGGCACCAGGATGTCGAGGATGCGATCTTCGGCGGCGTCCTCCGCTCGCGTGCGCTGGCGCAGCATTGCTGATTCACGCTGCTGCTTGACAGCCGTCTCGACGAGGTCGCGGATGATCGAATCGACATCCTTGCCGACGTAGCCGACCTCGGTGAACTTGGTCGCCTCGACCTTGATGAAGGGAGCGTCGGCCAGCCTTGCGAGGCGCCGCGCGATCTCGGTTTTGCCAACGCCGGTCGGGCCGATCATCAAGATGTTCTTGGGCGTGATCTCGCTGCGCAGCGGCTCGTCGACCTGCTGACGCCGCCAGCGGTTGCGCAACGCAATGGCCACCGCGCGCTTGGCGTCATGCTGGCCGACGATGTGGCGATCGAGCTCGGAGACGATCTCTTGCGGGGTCATGGTGCTGCTCATCAGCGTGCTCATCCGAGGGTCTCGATGGTGTGGCTTTGATTGGTGTAGATGCAGATATCGCCCGCAATCTCGAGCGAGCGCTTGACCACGTCGTGAGGTGACAGCTCGGTGTGTGCGATCAGCGCACGAGCGGCGGCTTGCGCATAGGCACCGCCTGAGCCGATGGCAACGATGCCGTGCTCGGGTTCGAGCACGTCGCCGTTGCCGGTAATGATCAGCGAGGCAGTCGCGTCAGCCACCGCCAGCATCGCCTCCAGGCGGCGCAGCACGCGGTCGGTGCGCCAGTCGCGGGTCAGCTCAATGGCCGCCCGCACCAGATGGCCCTGGTGCTTTTCGAGCTTGGATTCGAAGCGCTCGAACAGCGTGAAGGCATCGGCTGTGGCACCGGCGAAACCGGCCAGCACCTGCTCGCGGTACAGCTTGCGCACCTTGCGGGCGGATGACTTGACGACGATGTGGCCCAGCGTCACCTGCCCGTCACCGCCGAGCGCAACTTGTGCACCACGGCGAACGCTGACGATGGTGGTGCCGTGAAAGCTGGGCGGGGCGTGGGAGTTGTCCATGTGCTGGTGATGAGGGCGTTACCACCGATTTCAATGCCCGATGTGGCGCATTGAGCGGCGCAGAGAGCACTGGCTCAGACAGTACGAACCTTGACAGTTGCGTGCTCGTTGATGCCCATGGCACCAAAGAAAAGAGCCACAAGTCGGTGCGCGTCAACGAAGGTGACCGAACGGTTTTCGTCGCGCCGCGCCAGCACCCAGTTCAGCAGATCGCCGGCCGCGATGAAGTCGACACGGATCAACTTGGAACACGACACGCTGATCACGGGCGCCGCGCCCAGTTGCTCGGTCATCGATTGCAGCAGGGGACCGATGTCGCCGATCAACTGTCCAGACAAATCCACGCTCGAGACCTGCACCAGCAACGCATCTTCAAGCAGCTTGGACTCAACGAAACCGGTCGACACCTCGCTGACCATCGACATCGACGGGGGCAGCGTGCTGCTCGCCGCACCGCTCAGCCTCACTCGACACTGGACGCGCTCCCACGACGGCGGCGAGACTTCGTACGTCATGCAGTATTCAATGGCGGTTTCGTCGAATTGGTCGGGCCGGTTGGTCATGCGCAGCACGTCGAGGCGCAACTGCCAGTACACCGGGTCGGCATCACGGAGACCGCTGGGCGTGGCCTCGTGCAGGCAGTTCAGCAACGCATCGCCATGCAGCCAGCGCATGTCGAGCTTCTGCGGCATCCAGCTGCGGAACAGATCGCTGAGCCGGGCGCACGCTTCGGCATCGATGCCGCGCAGCGCCGCCCAGTCGAACACCCAAGGCAGCGGCAACTGCAGCGTCTGCGAGCGCAGTCGCGACACCGCCTCGGCATCGATCCACTCCGGGCTGGACCAGCCCACCTGCCCATCGATGCGGCTGCGCGGCTGGCGCTCTTCGCTGACGGCCTCAGCGACGCGCTGCGGCATCGAAAACCACTGTGGCGCCGACCAGCCGAACTGCTGGGCGTAGTCGAGGGCCAGGCTCTCGAACTTGGGGAGTTGCCCGGTCGCCCGGTGCATGTCGAAGAGCGCCAGCCAGGTTTCAGCATGCTGCGCGCGTGCGCCATGCGGCTGGATCAATTGGGTGAGCGACTGTTCGCAGAGGTCGAAATCGGCATTCGCGAAGGCGATCACGGCCTCGTCAAGTTCGGGGTCGTGCGCCAGTTCGTTGTTGGCGTCGACCGCCGCGAAGGACTTGTCGAAGGAGGAACCGCTCGCCTCGTTGCTGAAAGACAAGCCCGCGACATAGGGTGGTGTCGAATCGGCGGCATCGGTTCGCTGCACTTCCGCGTACGCGGAGTCTCCCAGCGGCGCCGCCTGCGTAGGCGCAGCATAGAACTCGGGCGGTCGGCGCAGAGCACTCACCTGGCTGTTGCCGACCATTTGCTGCTCGATCGCGTCGATCTTCGCTTTCATGCCGGGGCCAGAGCGCGCCTCGCTGTCGCGCAGACGAGGCACCGAATCGCCGCCCATCGCCGAGGAACCGCCGAGTGCAGCGAGTTGCTCGGGCGTCAGCCCGTCTCGGCGAACCTTGCGCAGCATGTCGAACTCGCGCTTGCGCACGAAATCATTGCGCCGCTTGCGCTCGATCATGGCCTTGAGTTCGGACTTGGCGAGCTCGTTTTCGATCGATCCAGGTGCGGGTTGCCCCAATTCGCTCCACTCGGTGGACGGATTGGCAACGAACTTCACGACCTTGCGGAAGAAGCTCGTCGTGTCTTTGGGATCCGCCATGGCGTCAATGAATGATGGGGAACGCTTGATCGATCAGTCGCCGAACATCTTCTGTTTCAACTCTCTGCGCTGTTGCGCTTCGAGAGACAAGGTGGCTGTTGGTCGTGCAATCAAGCGACCCAGACCGATCGGCTCTCCCGTTTCATCGCAAAAACCGTACTCACCGCTTTCGACGCGATTGAGCGATTGCGCGATCTTCTTGAGCAGCTTGCGCTCGCGGTCACGGGTGCGCAATTCGAGCGCATGCTCCTCCTCGATCGTGGCACGGTCGGCCGGATCGGGCACGATGGAGGTGTCTTCGCGCAGGTGCTCTGTTGTTTCGCCTGCATTGCTGAGCAGGTCGTCCTTCAGCTTCTTCAGCGTGGCACGGAAGAAGTCGAGTTGCTTCTCGTTCATGTACTCGCTGTCGGGCATGGCCAGCACTTCGGCTTCGGTCAGGTCCTTGCCTGCCTTGGTCTTCCAGGCGTTCGCCAGCTTCGGATCGGCCTTCGGGGCGATGCGCGGCGTGTCTACGCCGAGATTGTTCATCTGCCTGGTCGGCGGGCGTGGCGGCGCGAAACGATCGGCAAAGCGCGATGTCGGAGGGGGCAGCGGCGCGGTCGGCATCGGCGCGCCGTAACGAGACTTGGCCGCCGATTTGGCACGCGGTGCCTTGGCGGGCGCGGGCGACACAACTGCAGTGTCGGCGGGGGCCGGCACCTTGGGCACGGCGGTCTCGTTCACAGCGTCCTGGGGGAGAGTTTTCAGCATCGGTTTGGGAACAGGTTTTCCAGCGGCTGCAGCGGGTTTCACCGCTTTGACCGGAGCAACTTTGGGAACGGGCGAGACTGGCGCGGGTTTAGGCGCCGGGGTGGTGGTCTTCTTGGGCGGCGCGGCTTTCTTGGCCGGCGGAAGTGACTTCTTGGCGGGTGGGGATGCCTTCTCAGGTGGCGCTGACTTCACCGACGCCGACGCTGTGGCCTTCTTCTTGAGCGCGGGGGCGGGACGCGCGGCAGGCGTGGACTTGGCCGGGGATCGGGTCACAGGGTTCTCCTCGCAGCGGGTTCATACCGCCAAGGCGCGAAACGAGCGCCGCTTTGGCACCACGACGTTGCGATCCATGGGAATCGCAAAGCGCGGCGGATTGTAGCCACGCCGGCGCGCGCCAAGCGACATCAGACTAGGCATTGCTCCAGGCCCTGAACAAATATGTCTCGCGGCAGGTCGATGCCGATGAAGACCATCTTGCTGTTCTTCTTCTCGCCTGGCGCCCAAGCTGGACCTAAATCGCTGCCCATCAACTGGTGCACGCCCTGAAAGATCACCTTCTTCGTAGAACCCTTCATGAACAACACTCCCTTGTAGCGCAGCAGCTTCGGGCCATAGACCTGCACGATCGACGCCAAAAAGTCTTCCAGCTTCGCCGGATTGAATGCCTTGTCCGATCGAAACACAAATGACTTCACATCGTCGTCGTGGACATGGTGGCTGGGGTGATCGCAGTGCTCGCCATGCTCATGATCGTGGTCATGGTGCGCATGGTCGTGCCCGTGGGCGTCGGCGTTCAGGAAATCCGGGTCGATGTCGAGCTTGGCGTTCAGGTTGAAGCCGCGCAGGTCGAACACGTTGGCAATCGGCACCTCGCCGAAATGCACACGGCTTTGGGGCGCGCGCGGGTTCATGTGCTTGATGCGGTGGGACAGCGCGTCGACAGCAGCCTCGTCCACCAGATCGGACTTGCTGATGAAAATCTTGTCGGCGAAGCCGATCTGGCGTCGCGCCTCCTGCCGGTCGTTGAGTTGCTGCTCGCCGTGTTTGGCATCGACCAGTGTCAGGATGGAGTCCAGAACGTAGCACTCAGCGATCTCGTCGTCCATGAAGAACGTTTGCGCCACCGGTCCGGGGTCAGCCAGGCCAGTGGTCTCGATCACCACCCGGTCAAACTGCAGTTCGCCCTTGCGCTTCTTCTCGGCCAGGTCGGCCAGGGTGGTGCGCAAATCTTCGCGGATAGAGCAGCACACGCAGCCGTTGTTCAGCTGGATGATCTGCTCCTTGGAATCCTGCACCAGGATCTCGTTGTCGATATTCTCGTCACCGAACTCGTTTTCGATCACCGCGATCTTCTGGCCGTGTGCTTCGCTCAGCACGCGCTTGAGCAAGGTCGTCTTGCCCGAGCCGAGAAAGCCGGTCAGGATCGTGGCGGGGATGAGGGCATTGGCGGTAGCGGGGGTGGTAACCATCGGGCGGATGTCCTGCGAAATTGGAACTGTGGGGCTTGCGATTGGTATGTGGGGCCAATGCACAACCCTTCAAGCTAACACACTTGTCAACGGCGCTTCGGGTAAGCTGTGCTTGTGATTCACTTTTCGCCCCGGCGCGATGTCTGACCCTTACCCGGCGCACACCGCCTCCACACCACGTGTCAAGAATTCTGCGCGCCGTCTTGACATTGTCGACAAGCGCAACCTGTTTCAGCGTCTCATCGAATTCATCTCGCCGGGCGTCGATTCGCGCGACGAGCTGATCGAGGCACTGGCCGATGCCGAACACCGCGAGCTGATCGCGCCAGAGTCGCGGATGATGCTCGAGGGCGTGATCCGCATGGCGGACATGACTGCTGGCGACGTGATGGTCGCTGCGCCGCGCATGGATCACCTCGACATCGACGCCCCCTATGACGAGCTGCTTCATCTGGTCATAGACACCGCCCATTCGCGGTTTCCGGTCTACGAAGGCCAACGCGACAACATCATCGGCATCCTGATGGCCAAGGATCTGCTGAAGCTGCAGCGCTCCCCAGACCTGAACCTGCGCACGCTGCTGCGCCCGACGGTGTTCGTGCCCGAATCGAAGGGTCTCAACGAGTTGCTGCGCGACTTCCGCGCGAACCGCAACCACCTGGCGATCGTCATCGACGAATTCGGCAACACCGCCGGGTTGATCACCATCGAAGACGTACTCGAAGAGATCGTCGGCGAAATCGAGGACGAATTCGACGACAAGGACGGCGAATCCAGCGTCTACACACTGGCTGATGGCAGCCACCGCGTCGCGGGCGACGCCGAGATCAGCGCCGTGAACGAATCCTTCGGCGCCCAGCTGCCACAGGACAGCTTCGACACCATCGGCGGGCTGATCGCGCACGAGCTGGGACGCGTGCCGCGCCGAGGCGAGGCGGTCGCGATGGGCGGGCTGTTGTTCACCGTGATGCTCACGCGCGGCGGTGCGGTGCGCTGGTTCAAGGTCACCCGCGCGCCCGAACCTGCTGTCGAACCCGACGACGCTTGATGCCTCGGCAGGCTTCCGGCGCAGCGCTGTCGCGCTGGCTCGCCAGTACGCCGGCGGTGCTGCTGGCAGGCATCGCGCAGACTCTGTCATTCTCGCCATTCGAGTGGTGGTGGCTGCAGCTGTTGTCTCTTGCCGTGCTGGCCCACGCCACCGCAGGCGCTGCACCACGCCGAGCCGCGATGATGGGCTGGCTGTACGCAGTCGGATGGCTGGTGTCGGGCTTCTGGTGGCTGTACATCAGCATGCACGACTACGGCGGCCTCCACCCGGCCCTGGCCGCGCTGGCGGTGGTCGTGCTGGCGGCGCTTCTCGGCCTCTACTACGCGGCGGCGATGGCACTCTGGGCGCGGCTGCGCACCGGCTGCGCGGGGTGGGACGTCGCGCTTTGGTCGGCCTGCTGGCTGCTCGCCGAGCTGGCGCGCGGGCTGGTGTTCACCGGTTTCCCTTGGATTGCTTCGGGCTATGCGCATGCGGTGGGCCCCTTGGCGGCCTGGGCGCCTTGGCTGGGCGTCTACGGCCTGTGCGCTTTGGCAGCCGCCGTGGCCGCTGCAGGTTCGCTGTGGCTGCAAGGCCATTCGCTGCGGGTTCGATCCATCGTCAGCACTGTGGTGATCGCGCTCGCCCTGACGCCGCAGCTGCTGCCCGATCAGTTCACGCGCTCCACCGGCACCCTGCCCGTCAGCCTGCTGCAGCCGAACGTGCCGCAGGAGATCAAGTTCAACCCCGACCGGCTGAACCTGCAGCTGCAAGGTCTGGTGCGTCAGTTGTCCGAAGCGCGCGGTGCGCTCGTCGTGACGCCGGAATCGGTGCTGCCGCTGTCGCGCGATCAGATCAGCGACGGTTACTGGGCGGCGCTGCGAGATGCGCTGCAGCCGGTGTCCCCACCGTCGGATCCCGCGCCGGCTGCAGTCGAACGTGCCGCCCTGATCGGCCTCTTTGTCGGCGACGAGACATCGGGCTACGTCAACTCAGTCGTGGCGTTACCGGCGCGTGCGCCCGATGGCGCGGCGTCATCCACTGACGCCGGCTACCGCTACGGCAAACGGCACCTGCTGCCCTTCGGCGAAATCATCCCGCCCGGATTCCACTGGTTCGTTCGCCTGATGAACATCCCGCTGGCCGACCAGGCCCGCGGCAGCAGCACGGAGGCGTTCGCATTCGGCGGACAGCGGTTGCGTCCCCTTGTGTGCTACGAGGACCTGTTCGGGGAGGACATCGTATCCAGCATGGTCGGGCCGCAGGCGGCCACGGTGTTCGTCAACGTCAGCAACCTCGCCTGGTTCGGTCGCTGGCTGGTGCAGGACCAGCACCTGCAGTTTTCGCAGATGCGCGCGATCGAGTTCCAACGGCCGGTGATCCGCTCGACCAACACCGGCGCCACTGCGGTGGTCGACCATCATGGCCGGGTCACCGCGCGGCTGCCACCGCTCACCACCGGCGTGCTCGAAGCCACTGTCGAAGGGCGCATCGGCGAGACGCCCTACGCGCGCTGGCTGGCCACCTGCGGTCTGTGGCCGCTGATCGCTGCGGCGCTCGCCATCGTCGGCCTGACCGCGCTCATCGGGCGACGCTCACCAAGCCAGCCTGCACCCCGCCCGTAAAATCAGGCTCTGCGCGGGCTGCCGCTTCGCGCTCCACGACACCGCCCATCACCAGGCCCACCACCGATGCTGACCTTCCAGCAAATCATCCTGCGTCTTCAGCAATACTGGGACGCTCAGGGCTGCGCGCTGCTGCAGCCCTACGACATGGAGGTCGGCGCGGGCACCAGCCACACCGCGACCTTTCTCCGAGCGCTCGGCCCGGAGCCATGGAAGGCAGCTTATGTGCAGCCCAGCCGCCGCCCGAAGGACGGCCGTTACGGCAACAACCCGAACCGCCTGCAGCACTATTACCAGTACCAGGTCGTGCTGAAGCCCGCGCCGAGCAACATCCTGGAGCTCTACCTCGGCTCGCTCGAAGCGCTGGGCTTTGATCTGAAGACCAACGATGTACGTTTCGTCGAAGACGATTGGGAGAACCCGACGCTGGGCGCCTGGGGCCTGGGCTGGGAGGTCTGGCTCAACGGCATGGAGGTGACGCAGTTCACCTACTTCCAGCAGGTCGGCGGCATCGACTGCCGGCCCATCACCGGCGAGATCACCTACGGTCTGGAGCGGCTGGCGATGTATCTGCAGGGCGTGGACAACGTTTACGACCTGACGTGGACCGTCGGGGCCGATGGCACGCGCATCAGCTACGGCGATGTCTACCTGCAGAACGAGCAGGAGCAAAGCGCCTACAACTTCGAACACAGCGATGTCGAGTTTCTGCTCGGAGCCTTCGGCAGCCATGAGAAGCAGGCCAAACACCTGATCGACTCGCAGCTCGCACTGCCCGCCTACGAACAGGTGCTGAAAGCCGCACACACCTTCAACTTGCTGGATGCGCGCGGCGCGATCAGCGTGACCGAACGCGCCGCCTACATCGGCCGCATCCGCAACCTGGCGCGCGCCGTGGCCGCGAGCTACCTCGACAGCCGAGAGCGGCTGGGCTTCCCGATGGCGCCACGCGAGTGGGCTGAGGAAGTGATCGCCGCGCTGGCGCAACAACGCGACAAGAAAGCGGCCTGACCCCATGACTGTTGCCAATCTGCTGGTGGAACTGTTCGTCGAAGAACTGCCGCCGAAAGCGCTGAAGAAGCTCGGTGAATCGTTCGCTCAGGGGCTGGTGGACAGCCTGCGGGCACAAGGTCTGGCCACCGAGCATTCGGCTGTGTCGCCCTTTGCCTCGCCGCGTCGGCTCGCCGCGCACATCAGCGCGGTGTTGGCCGCCGCGCCCGACAAGGCCGTGTCGCAGAAGCTGATGCCGGCCAGCGTTGCACTGGCAGCCGATGGCACTCCGACACCGGCCCTGCTGAAGAAGCTGGCCAGCTTCGGTGCCGACGCGTCGGTGCTGCCAGCGCTGAAGCGTCAGATGGACGGCAAGGCCGAGGCCTTGTTCTATGACAGCGTGGTGCCTGGCGCGACGCTGGCGCAGGGGCTGCAAAAGGCGCTGGAAGAGTCCATCGCCAAGTTGCCGATCCCCAAAGTCATGACCTATCAGCTCGAGTCCGGCGCCCAGCCTGGGTGGACCAGTGTGCAGTTCGTCAGGCCTGCGCACGGCCTGGTCGCGCTGCACGGGGCCGACCTGGTGCCCCTGTCAGCACTGGGTTTGCACGCGGGCCGCGAAACACACGGCCACCGCTTCGAGGCGGCGATGGACCCGGTGGTGCTGCAGCACGCCGACCATTACGCCGAGCAGCTGCGCGACCAGGGTGCGGTGATCGCCAGCTTCGCGCAGCGGCGCGGCGAGATTGCACGCCAGTTGCAGCATGCCGCATCGCGCCAGGGCCTGACGCCGATCGAGGACGACGCGCTGCTCGACGAGGTGACCGCACTGGTCGAGCGGCCCAACGTGCTGCTCGGTCGCTTCGAGGAAGCGTTCCTCGAAGTGCCCCAGGAATGCCTGATCCTGACGATGAAGGCGAACCAGAAGTACTTTCCGCTGCTGGACGTGTCACCGGGCAAAGAAGGCAAGCTGACGAACCAGTTCCTGATCGTCAGCAACATCAGCCCGGCCGATCCCGGCGCGGTGATCGGTGGCAACGAGCGTGTGGTGCGCCCGCGCTTGGCCGACGCGAAGTTCTTCTTCGACCAGGACCGCAAGAAGACCCTGGCCTCGCGCATCGAGGGCCTGGCGAAGGTGGTCTATCACAACAAGTTGGGTAGCCAGGGCGAGCGGGCCGAGCGCGTGCGCGCGATCGCGCATGCCATCGTGAACCAGCTGCGCATGGCCACACTGCCCTACACCGTGGACGCGCAGGACGAGTTCGCGGTGCTCGACAGCAAGGCGCAGGAAGCCGCGCTGCTGGCCAAGGCCGACCTCCTGACCGACATGGTCGGCGAATTCCCCGAACTTCAGGGCATCATGGGCGGCTACTACGCGCGCCACGAAGGCCTGCGCGATGGCGTGGCCATCGCGATAGAAGACCACTACAAGCCGCGCTTCGCCGGCGACACGCTGCCGCGCAACCACACGGGCACCGTGCTGGCACTGGCCGACAAGCTGGAAACCCTGGTCGGTCTGTTCGGCATCGGACAGTTGCCCACCGGCGACAAGGATCCGTTCGCGTTGCGCCGCCACGCGCTGGGCGTGATCCGCATCCTGACCGAAAAGAACCTGCCCCTGGATCTTCCTGCCCTGCTGCAGGGCGCATTGCCGGCATTCGGCGAGCTGATCTCCGACCCCACCGAAGCGCTGCAGGGCTTCTTCAACGACCGCTTGGCCGTGAGCCTGAGAGACCAGGGCTACAGCGCCCAGGAAGTGGACTCGGTGCTGGCACTGGCGCCGACCCGGCTGGGCGACCTGCCGCGCCGCCTGGAAGCGGTGCGTGCCTTCGCGACTTTGCCTGAAGCGGCGTCGCTGGCGGCCGCCAACAAGCGGGTGGGCAACATCCTGAAGAAGATCGACGGCGTGGTGCCGACCACGGTGGATGGCGTGCTGTTGCAGGAACCCGCCGAACAGGCGCTGGCGCAAGCGCTGGCCACCGTGCGGCCGCATGCCGACAGCCTGTTCGACCAGCACGACTACACCGCCTCGCTGCAGGCCCTTGCCGCCCTGAGAGAACCTGTCGATGCCTTCTTCGAGTCGGTGATGGTCAACGCAGAAGACGCTGCGCTACGCGCCAACCGACTCGGCCTGCTGGCGCAGCTGCACACAGCGATGAACCGCGTCGCCGACCTGTCCAAGCTGGCCACCTGAGATGAAACCTGCCGTGTCGACGTCAGCTTTCGGCCCTTTGTGGTCTTTCGCAGACATGGTCCCACAGGCATCGGTCTGCGCAAGCGGCGGCTACCGGGTGACCGCAAAGGGCCGAAAGGGGAGCTTCGCCAACGGTCTGTCTTTTCGTTCGTCGTGGATCGTGCAAAGCACGGCGGAAAGCTGAGATGTCACCGACCTCGTTCAATTCGCTCAAGCTCGTCATCCTCGACCGCGACGGCACGATCAACGAAGACCGCGACGACTACGTCAAGTCGTCCGAGGAGTGGGTGCCGCTGCCTGGCGCGCTGGAAGCCATCTCGCGGCTCAACCATGCGGGCTGGCACACGGTGCTGGCGACCAACCAGTCGGGCCTGGGGCGCGGGCTTTTCGACATGGCCTCGCTCAACGAGATCCAGCTGAAGATGAACCACGCGCTGGCGGCGCAGGGTGGCCGCGTCGACGCGGTGTTCTTCTGCCCCCACACGCCTGACGACGGGTGCGACTGCCGCAAGCCGATGCCGGGCCTGATGCTGCAGATCGCCGAGCGCTTTGGTGTGTCGCTGGACAACACGCCGATGGTCGGGGACACCCTTCGTGATCTGCAAGCCGGCATGGCCGCCGGTTGCCCGACGCACCTGGTGTTGACCGGCAAGAGCGCCGGCCTCGAAGGCCGGGCCCTCTCCGACCTCCTCGACGCGGTACCAGGCACGCGCGTGCACGCTGATCTGGGGGCTTTCGCCGACTGGTGGATCCGCCACCAGCAGCACCAGCGAGGTGGCACCGGCGAATCCGATCCCGGCTTCGGGGCACCGCAGTGATGAATCGCTTCTTCTGGGCGCTGCGTTCTTACCTGTTTCTGGCCTACATGGCGGTCAGCGTGGTGCCGTGGGCCACGGTGGTACTGATCGTCTCGATCTTCACCCGCGGCGACCGGATCTACTGGCTGTGCGCCGGCTGGCTGACACACTCGATTGCGGCCGCGCGCGTGATCTGTGGCGTACGCCACCGCATGCACGGCCTGGAGAACCTCGCCGAGGCCAACCGGGCGCCCGCGGTGATCGTGTTGCCGAAGCACCAGTCGACCTGGGAGACGTTTGCTTTCCCCGGCCTGATGCCGCACCCGCTGGCCTATGTGTTCAAGCGGGAGCTGCTGTACATCCCGTTCTTCGGCTGGGCGATGGCGCGCATGGACATGATCCACATCGATCGCGCCCGGCGCTCGGAAGCCTGGCGACGCGTGGCCGAACAGGGCGCGCGCCACATGCAGCACGGTTCGTGGGTGATCATGTTCCCCGAAGGCACCCGGGCGGCGCGCGGGCAGCAGGAAGAGTACAAATCGGGCGGAACGCGGCTGGCCGTGACCACCGGGGCTTCGGTATTGCCGATCGCCGTGACCTCGGCGCGCTGCTGGCCGCGCAAGACCTTCACGCTGCGCCCCGGTGTGATCGATGTGTCGGTGGGCCCGCTGCTGTCGTCGGTCGGCAAGCGCCCGGATGCGCTGATGCGCGAGGTCGAAACCTGGATCGAGGCCGAGATGCGACGGCTCGATCCTGAAGCCTATGTCGAAGAGGCCTTACGGTCGACCGCGGCAAGCGCCGCCACCACGCCACCAGATGGCTCGGTAACCGAACCGTAGACTCCGCCCTCATGGCCGCCCCCCGTCGCCCCGACCCCGCACAGCTGTCGCTGTTCGTCGCGACGGAGCCGACGGCCTCGACACCGATGCACCCCGCAACAGCGGCCCCCGCAACACTCGCTGAGTCGACACCTGCCATGGGCACTTCCGCTCTCGCATCAGCGGCCTTCCGCCATCCGCAGGCAGCGCGCGAAATCGTGCTGGGCGGGCACACCGTGGCCTATGCGCTGAAGCGTGTGCGTCGGCGCAGCATTGGTTTCATCGTCGGCACCGAAGGCCTGTGTGTCAATGTGCCGAGCTGGGTCGGGCCGCGCGACATCGAAACGGCGCTGCGCGAGAAAGCAAACTGGATCCTGAGCAAGCTGCACCAGCAGCAAGAGCGTGGTCGCCGCCTGCAATCGGCTCGGGTTGATTGGCGCGACGGCGTCACGATCCCTTTTCTTGGCCAGACGGTGGTCGTTGTGCTCGACGCGCGAGCTGGCATCACGCCGTCGGGTGCCGTGCTCGATGCGGGGGCGGGCGATGGCGCACCGCGCCGTCTGCACACCGGGCTGCCCTCCAATGCAACGCCCGAACAGATCCGCGACGCGGTGCAGAGCTGGCTGCAGCGCCAGGCGAAGCGCGTCTTCGCCGAGCGCTGCGAGCACTACGCCGCCCAACTCGGCGTGCGCTACCGCCAGCTCAGCCTGTCGTCGGCACAGACGCGCTGGGGCAGCGCCAGCGCAGATGGGTCGATCCGCCTGAGCTGGCGGTTGATCCATTTCGGGCTGTCAACGATCGACTACGTCGTCGCCCACGAACTCGCCCACCTGCGCGAAATGAACCACAGCCCAAGGTTCTGGGACGTGGTGCGCTCAGTCGTGCCTGACTACCAGCGCACCCGCGAGGTGCTGAAGACCGACGTGCTGCCGGTGTTCGACTGAGGACTGCTCATCAATGGGCAGTCGGTGAAAAGCGGTAGACGCCCTGATCCCGCTGACGCTGCAACCGCCCCTCGTGCCACAAGGCATTCAGGTGCGCGATCGACTCGCCCATCGCGAAGGTGGTCTGGTGCACATCGAGGGGGCGCCTGAACAGCACAGGCAGCAGTTCCGCGGCGGTGCGCGGTTCCATCGCGCAGGCGGCCAGCACCTCGGCCAGGCGATCGGCGTGGTGTTGCTGTAGCTGATCAATGCGGGCATGCAGGCCGCGGAACGGCTGGCCGTGCGAAGGCAGTACCAGTGTGTCAGCGGGCAGTGCGCGCATGCGCTCAAGCGATGCCAGGAAAAGCGCCAACGGATTGGCTTCGGGCTCGAGGTGATCGACGCTGACATTGGTCGAGATGCGTGGCAGAAGCATGTCGCCAGCGATCAGCACGTTCAACGCCGGGCTGTAGAGCGCGATGTGCTCCGGGGCGTGGCCGTAGCCCGCCAGGCACTGCCACGCGTGGCGGCCACCCGACTGGGTGCTGCCAATGTCCACGACACCACCGTCCATCAGGCGACAGTAGGTGGCAGGCACCTGCGGCACCATGCTGGCATAGAAGCGGGCGCGGGCGCGAATCTGCGCCAGGGCTTGCGCGTCGGCCAGCCCGTGCGAAGCCACGAACGCTGCGGCTGCATCGCCGCCCATGGCGGTGTCGGCGCGGCTGCCCAGGCGCGCCGCAGCAAAGTCGGTGGCACTCATCCACAAGCGGCATTCGAAGCCGTGGTCGATCGCCGCCGCGGGGTGGCTCCAGCGCTGGGTCAGCCAGTGCGCCAGGCCGACATGGTCAGGGTGCATGTGCGTCACCAGCACGCGCAGCACCGGCAGGCCATCAAGCTGAGTGGCCATCACCTGCTCCCAGGCGGCGCGGGTGGTGTCGTCGGCAATGCCGCAATCGACCGCCGCCCAGCCCTGCTGCGAGCCGTCGGGGCCTTCGATCTGATCGCGAAGCAACCACAGGTTGACGTGGTTCAGGGCAAAGGGCAGCGGCATGCGCAACCAGCGCACGCCAGGCGCCACTGCCATGGTGTGGCCCAGGGCGGGCAGCGTGTCGGCCCAGGGGTAGTCCGGTTCTTGCCGAAGCTTGTTCGTATCGGTAACAGGTGGGTTCATGGTATTGAATCGGGTGACTCTCGGTCGATAGACTCGAGACTTTCTAGTGTCGTCAACTTATGACCAGCGAACTGAACGAACTCTTCGAGAGCAACCGGAGGTGGGCACGTGCCACGGAAGAACGCACGCCCGGTTTTTTCACCAAATTGCTGAATCAGCAAGCGCCCCAGTACCTGTGGATTGGCTGCGCCGACAGCCGCGTGCCGGCCAACGAGCTGGTCGGGCTGGCGCCAGGCGAGTTATTCGTGCACCGCAATGTCGCCAATGTGGTCGCACATTCCGATCTGAACTGCCTGTCAGTGGTGCAGTACGCGACCGACATGCTGCGGGTGGGCCACATCATCATCGTCGGTCATTCGGGCTGCGGCGGCGTCGCAGCATCGCTGCACAACCTGCGGGTCGGCATCGCCGACAACTGGATCCGCCATGTGCAGGACGTGCGCAACCAGCACCAGGACTGGCTCGAAACGGTGGACGAAGCGCAGCGCGTCGACGCCCTGTGCGAGCTGAATGTGATCGAGCAGGCCCGCAATGTCTGCCAGACCACGGTAGTTCAGGATGCCTGGGCGCGCGGGCAGGAGCTGGTGGTGCATGGCTGGTTCTATGGCCTGCACAACGGCCTGCTGGAGGATCTGAAAATGACGGTTTCCGGACCCGAGCACGTGCGCGATGCATACGATCGGGCACTGGCCGCAGTTCATGCGCGACGCAGTCCGGCAGGAAAGGCGGCAAGCAAGGGCCTGCCTTGATGTCTGTCGCGGCCTTCCCGGTGGCGCTGACCGATCCGCAGGCCCTCGACCTGGCGAAGGCGATGCTGGACGGTTTCAACCGCCACTACCGCCTGTTCCGCCAGGCGAGCGCTGCGGCGAAGCAGCGCTTCGAGGCGGCCGACTGGCACGGTCAGCAGCGGGCCAAGCGTGAGCGCATCGAGTTCTACGACAAGCGCGTCGACGAGGCGGCCGAGCGCCTGCAATCCGAGTTCAAGGCCGGCGAACTGAGCGCCGAGCTGTCACAGCAGTTCAAACTGCACTACGTCGGCCTGCTGATCAACCACCATCAGCCCGAACTGGCCGAGACCTTCTTCAATTCGGTCACCACGAAGATCCTGCACCGCCGCTACTTCAACAACGACTTCATCTTCGTGCGCCCGACGGTGTCCACCGAGTACATCGAGGTCGACGACCCAGCGTCGAGCCCGACCTTCCACGTCTATTACCCGACCAAGGACACCACGCGCGAGCTGATCCAATCCAAGTACCTGCTGGTCAAGCAACATGATCGCGTGGGCCGCATGGCCGACACGCTGGAGTACAGCAACGTGGCCTTTCCCCGCGCTCGCTTCGACGCCCAACTGGTGGCCGAGTTGCAGAAGTTCTGTCCCAGCTTGCTCGAGGAAGATGGCGGCGAGCTGGTGATCCGACATGCCTACATCGAGCGGCGCATGATCCCGCTGAACATCTATCTTCAGGAGGCCGCGCCCGAGCAGATCGAGCAGGCGGTGGTCGAGTACGGCAACGCGATCAAGGATCTGGTGGCGGCCAACATCTTCCCCGGTGACATGCTGTGGAAGAACTTCGGCGTCACGCGCCATGGCAAGGTGGTGTTCTACGACTACGACGAGATCGAGTACATCACCGACTGCAACTTTCGCCGGGTGCCTGCGCCGCGCCATGAAGAGGACGAGATGTCCGGCGAGGTCTGGTACCACGTGGGTCCGAAAGATGTGTTCCCGGAAACCTTCGCCCCGTTCCTGCTCGGCAACGCGAAGGTGCGCGATGTGTTCATGAGGCACCATGGCGACTTGCTGGACGCGAGTTTCTGGCAGGAGCACAAGGACCGCATCCTGGCAGGCCACGTGCACGACGTCTTCCCCTACGAACCTGCCAAGCGCTTCGAGCGCCAAGGGCTTGCCATTGCCCATGCAAGCTGATTCCCGGGGCCGCCCATGAAGATGAACCCAAAGATCCCGCTGGTCTTGGCGGGCGAGAAGCTTTCCAAGGTGTTGCGCTACTCCCGCGAGGACATCGCGCTGTTCGCTCGCCTGAGCGGCGACGAGAACCCCTTGCACGTTGATGCCGCTGTGGCGCAGCGGGCGCGCTTTGGCGAGATCATCGCCAGCGGTCAGCACACCAGCGCCCACCTGATGGGTATGCTGGCCACTTACTTTTCACGCGCCGACGATGGCATCCGCCGCGAGATGCTGTGCCTGAACATGAACTTTGCCTTCAAGAATCCGGTGTTTGCCGATCAGGACATCACGCTCCAATGGCGTGTATCCAGCGTCGAGTCCAAGGAGAAGCTGCACGGCCTGCTGGCGCATCTGGATGGCACCGCATCCGTCGGCCACGGCAAACCGGTGCTGATCGCGCGCGGCACGATCCTCGTGAAGGAGCTCGCTGCGTGAGGGAACGCAAATCCAGCACTTGGTCGATCAAACCAGTCTCGTGAGAGCGCTGCCACTCGATCGCGCCCTGCGTGCCTGGTTGCAGTCCGACGGCTCGCTGAGCCGACGGCTTTCGCAGTCCTTCGGTGGCTTCAAGGTGCAGCTGCTCGTCCAAGGCACGGCATCAGCCTCGCATGACGAGTTGCATCTGCTGCGACAGCATGGCGTTGGAAGTTGTCGCCTGCAGCGTTGCCATGTGCGCGAGGTCGTGTTGTGGGGCGACGGACGACCACTCGTCCACGCGCGCTCGGTGCTTCCGGCAGTGCAGGCCCGGTTGACCTGGCGAGCGCTGCGCGGGCTGGGCCAGCGGCCGCTGGCCGACCTGCTGTTCGGGCTGCATGCTGCGAATTGCGCACGGCTGGGTGGCCGGCGCATGGCCCCGCTGCAGGCGCGCCGACTCGGCGCCCGGCTGGGTTGGCAAGAACCTCCTCTGTGGTGTCGCCGTTCGGTGTTCACCCGCCGCGGTGTACCGCTGCTGGTCACCGAATGGTTCGCGCCAGCGGTGCGTGATCACGCGCCGGGCCTCAACACCCGCCCGGGGAAACTCCGCAGCGTGAGGCGGCGTTGACGATGGCGATACCACCGCTCGACACACCCCAGCTGCTGGCGCTCGCCGCCGCGCTGGGCTGGGCCAGCGGCCTGCGCCTGTATGCCGTCTTGTTCCTGACCGGACTAGCCGGTCGCCTGGGCTGGGTCGACCTGCCGGGCGACCTCACGGTGCTGCAACATTCGCTGATGCTCACGGCCAGCGGCTTCATGCTTTTTGTGGAATTCTTTGCCGACAAGATCCCGGGGATCGACTCCCTGTGGGATCTGGTTCACACGCTGGTGCGCATCCCGGCCGGTGCCGCGCTGGCAGCCGCCGTTTTCGGCGCTGACCCGACCGTATGGACGATGGCGGCGGCGCTGATGGGTGGCACGATGGCGGCCACGAGCCACATTGCCAAGGCCACCACCCGGGCCGCGGTCAACACCTCACCCGAGCCGTTTTCGAACGTCGGCATGTCACTGCTCGGCGACGCAGCGGTGCCGATCGCGCTGTGGCTGTCGTGGACCCACCCGCTGCTGTTCGGGGTGCTTCTGGCCGTCGTACTGGTCGGTATGGTCGCAACGATCTGGTGGCTGAGCCGCTTCCTGCGCCAACTGGCCACACGGGTGACCCGTTGGCGCAGCACATCCTTGCTGCGCCGTTGATCGACGGTGAAACGAGTCGGTACGCGTCGCGCACAATGATTCCGACGCCTGTAAGCTCAGACCTTGAGTCACACCATGAGCCGACCTCCATTGCCCAACGACCCCTGTTGCGTCCCGAGCCCTTGCGTGGGGCTGTGCCGAATGGACGCGGCAAACCGCTGGTGCGAGGGCTGCCGGCGCAGCATCGACGAGATCGCGGGCTGGGGCAAGATGGCCGATCGAGAAAAGCTCAGCGTGTGTACGCAGCTATCACAACGGCGCAGCGACCTGCCAGACCCGAAGGACATCACCGCTGGCTGACGGCTGACGCCGCCACACGGGCGCGCCACCGCCAGATCAAAAACGGCGATTGGCAGCGAATTCCACATTGAGAAACAAGAAAACATCCACAACGGGCTGTGGTACCCGATCGTCATTGCCAGCGCGACCTTCGTGATCGGCATGCTGTTCGTGAAAGAAAACAGGGACGTGGACATCTACGCACAGGATTGATCTTCAGCGCTTTAATCCACAAAGCCGCCAGGTCGCGAGACTTGGCGGCTTTTTTGTTGGCCGTGTTGGGTTGCGATGCGATCCTTCGCTTCGGGGTTGTCTCAGGAGAGCTGCGATGGGCCACTGTGTTGCGTTCATGTTCTCCGGGCCGGTTCACCAGCCGTTCGCTTTAGCGAAAATCCCGCCGGCCCTCCCCCTTTTACTTCACTCCACACAGCGGCCCACCGCAACTCTCCAACCACCATCGAAGCAGTCGGGGGTTCAAGGCTTTGCATGCGACAACGGTGCCCGCTGGCGAGGGCGTGGGGTGACCGGCGCAGCGAAGTAAAGGAGGAAGGCCGGATCGGTCTGACCCGAAACGTTTGAGCAGTGACCCGGCCTGGGGGACATGAGCGGAGCCGGTCACCCCGCGCCCTCGCGAGCACTGCGCAAAAGCGTGCATGCAGACAGTCGTTGGAGGCAAGCCCGTATCAGTGGACGAACAACGCCCGGTAATGCTCTCGCAGCAGCGCCTTCTGCACCTTGCCCATCGCGTTGCGTGGCAACTGGTCAACCACGATGAGCTGCTTGGGCACCTTGAATCCCCCGATGCGCTGCTTCAGCGCAGCAATGCAGGCGGCTGCGTCCACGCTGGCGCCTGCACGCGACACCAGCACCGCGACCACCGCTTCGCCGAAGTCGGCGTGCGGCACGCCGATCACGGCACTTTCGTCGATGCCCGGCAGTTCGTTCAGGTACCCCTCGACCTCGGCTGGGTAGACGTTGTAGCCGCCACTGATGATCAGGTCTTTGCTGCGCCCGATGAGTGTCAGCCGACCCTGCACATCGACCTGCCCAAGATCGCCGGTCTTGAACCAGCCATCGGCGGTGAATTCTTCGGCCGTCTTCTCCGGCATGCGCCAGTAGCCCTGAAACACGCTGGGGCCACGCACCTCGACGGCGCCGACGAGAGCTCCGTCAGCGCTGGTCACCCGCAGACCCACCGCTGGAAGCGCGAAACCCACCGTGCCCGCGATGCGATCCTGCACAGGCGCGTAGGGGTTCGACGTCAACATCACTGTCTCGCTCATGCCATAAC
>CANHNO010000007.1 GCA_947462065.1 Burkholderiales bacterium
CCTGGTGCTGGTGGCGCCGCGCTACTCGAATGTGAAGGGCAAGGCCGATGCGATTTCCCTGGCCAGCGGCGCGCTCGATGTGCTGGATGGCGCGCGGATCGTGGGCACCTTGGCTGAAGCACTCGACGGAGTCACGTATGCCTGCGCCACCGCGATGACGCCGCGCGACTTCGGCCCGCCTACTCATCCGCCGCGAGAACTGTTCGCCACGCTGGCAGCGCAGCCGCAGCGCATCGCGTTTGTGTTCGGATCCGAACGCTATGGCATGAGCAACGACGATGTGTACCAATGCCATGCCTCCCTGAGCATCCCGACTGCGCCCGGCTACGGCTCGCTGAACCTGGCGCAGGCCGTGCAGCTGATTGCCTACGACTGGCGTCAGGCGCTGGGCGGCTTCGAGGTTGTCTCGCGCAGTGCCGACCCGGTGCTGGCCGATGCGGTGGCAGTGCAGGGCGCGCTCGAGCATTGGCGTGAGGTGCTGATCGACATCGATTTCCTGAACCCGCAGTCGCCGCAAAAATTGATGCCGAGGCTGAACCAGGCCTTGAACCGGCTGCAGGTCACCGAAGAGGAGATCCATTTGCTGCGAGGCATTGCGAAAGCTGTGCAAAAGCGCACGCGTCTGCCAAACGACAGCGTTTGAGCCCCGCAGTCGCGGGGTGTTCGGGGTGAGCCCGGATGCCTAGGATGCCGTGATGGGTCGAGCAGGGGTTGCTCGACTGACGCAGTCCGGAGCATCTATGGCATCACTCAAATCCCTTGCAATGGCAGCAGTCATCCTCGCCGCCACCCAGGCTCATGCGATTTCTTTCACCGTGACCAGCGGAGCGTATTCGCTGGTAGAGGGCGTCTCAACTGACACCTTCGACCCCGACGCAACGATTTCGCTGAACCCGATGGGTGGTGCATTCTTCTCGGCGTCTGCGAGTGGCATTACTGCCAAGCCTCCGGGCTCTGCAGGCCAGTGGTGGTCGATCGGCACCTCCGGCCGGCAAGCCGGTCCCGGCGTCGTGCAGTTGAACTTCAGCGCTGCGTACTACGGCTTCTTGTGGGGCTCGCCAGACAGCTACAACTCCGTTGAGTTTTACAGCGACGGCAATCTGTTGAAGAGGTTCGGTGGCTCTGACGTGTTCGCGCAGGCCAATGGGTTTCAAGGCGTACTCCGTCAAGGCCAGTACGTTAACTTCTGGGCGGGTGAGGGCGAGCAGTTCGATCAAGTGCGCTTCCTTTCGGGTGGCAATGCGTTCGAGACCGACAACCATGCTGTGTTCGCGCCAATCAATGTGCAGATCGACAACTTCACGGCAGCTGTGCCTGAACCTGAAACTTACGCGCTGATGCTGGCGGGTCTTTGCGCAATCGGCTTTATGTCCCGCAATCGCCTCCGGTCTAAGTCGTGACCTCCCTGTAAAAGGCCCCTCTCGGGGCCTTCTTTGCGTCTGTTGTCTACAGCGCCTCGGCGGGCGTGCGGCTAGACTGGTTGCTGGCTAAACCCAACAAACCATGTTCCAGCGCCTCCGCGAAGACATCGCCTGCATTCTTGAACGCGACCCCGCGGCGCGCAGTTCCTGGGAAGTACTGACCTGCTATCCAGGCCTGCACGCGCTGGTGCTGCATCGTCGGGCGCACTGGTTCTGGCAAAACGGCTGGCTCTGGCTCGGCCGATTCATCTCGCATCTGGCGCGATTTGTGTCTGGCATCGAGATTCACCCCGGAGCCCGGATCGGCCGACGAGTCTTCATCGACCACGGCATGGGCGTGGTCATCGGCGAGACCGCCGAGATCGGTGATGACTGCACCATCTACCAGGGCGTCACGCTCGGTGGTACCTCGCTCAGCAAAGGCGCCAAACGCCACCCGACGCTGGGCCGTGGGGTGATCGTCGGTGCCAATTCGCAGGTGCTCGGTGGCTTCACCGTCGGCGACAACGCCCGAGTGGGCTCGAATGCGGTGGTGCTGAAGCCAGTGCCGGCCGGCGCCACGGCGGTCGGCAACCCGGCCCGGATCATTGATGCGCAGGCCGATGCCGCGCGCGAGGCCACGGCGGCCAGGATGGGCTTCTCGGCCTACGGCATCACGCAGGGCGACGACCCGGTGGCGCAGGCGATGAAGGGGCTGATCGACCACGCGGCGAGCCAGGAGCATCAGATCACGATGCTGTGGCAGGCCATCGAGACCTTGTCCAAGCGGCCGAGTGAGTCGGTCCGCGCAGACTGCGTGCCGCCCGATGCCCAGACGACCGACCAATTCAACGCTGCTGCGCTGAGTCAGCTCGTGAAGTGAAGCGGATCAGTTCGGCGTGGGCCGCAGCGCCGACTTCGGCCGGAACGCCTTGCAAAGCGTCGGGTCGGTTTCCAGGTAGGGTCCGCCGATCAGGTCGATGCAGTACGGCACGGCCGCGAAGATGCCCGGCACCGATGGCGTGGCCGTAGGCAAACCCTCGAGCGTCTCAGCAATCGATTTGGGTTGGCCCGGCAGGTTGATGATCAAGGCTTGGCCGCGGATCACCGCGACCTGACGCGACAGGATGGCCGTGGGAACGAAGTGCAGGCTGATGCTGCGCATCTGCTCGCCGAATCCCGGCATCACCTTGTGTGCAACGGCAAGCGTGGCTTCCGGGGTCACATCGCGCGGTGAGGGTCCGGTACCGCCGGTCGTCAGCACCAGGTGGCATCCCGCGTCATCGACCAGTTCGCACAGCGCGGCGCTGATGCCGGCCTGCTCGTCGGGAATCAGCCGCGTATTCCAGTGCACCGGGTTGCGCACCGCTCGCGTCAGCCAGTCCTGCAGCGCGGGCACACCCTTGTCCTCGTAGACGCCTGCCGACGCACGGTCGCTGATCGACACGATGCCGATGCGCACGGTGTCCAGGGCCGCGGCGTCAAGTTCACTCATGGCAGTGTCGACTGGCAGGACTCAACTGCCGTCAGCGGCTGACGCTGACGGCGTCGGGTATTGCCGTATGAACTTGAACAACTCGCGAAAGGCCTTGCCACTGCGCTGCTCGGGCAGCACCGAGGCATCCTTGCGCGCCGCGCGGATCAGGCTGCGCAGCTGTTGCACATCGGCCTGGGGGCGCTCGGCCGTCCATTCGGTCAATGCGTCGTCGCTGGCGATCAGTTCCGCGCGCCAGCGTTCCGCATCGTGCAGCGCGAGGGCGTCCTTTGCATGCCCGAGTTGCATCGCAGCGACCGCTTCACGCAGCGGTTCGGGGTCGGTGCGGCGCATCAGCTTGCCGATGTACTGCATCTGGCGGCGTCGACCCTCGTGGGTCTTGGTGCCACGGTACTGGCGGATGGCGTCCAGCAGGATCTCGTCCATCGGCAGATCGACCAGCCGGTTGTCCGGCATCTCGACCAGCGCCACGCCCAGGTCCTGAAGATCGTGCGAGTCCTTCTTTCGCCGTGTCTTGCTCGGGCGTGTGAGCCATGCCGGGATGGGCTCGGCGTCGTCGGGGTCTGGTGACTCGTTGTGTGGCATGGGTCGGCTGTGAAAGCGGGGCGTAGGGCGAAGCGCAGACTGCGGTCGCTGGTGAAAAGCCGCTCGCTATCATAGCCACGGGGTCTCCAGAGACGGTCGTGTCATGCCGCTTGGATGTGACTTCGATTCAGTTCCCTATTTCCTTTTTTGCTGCCTGCGCCGCAATCCAACCGACGTCCCCCACCCATGCCCCCAAAGACCTCGCCGTCATCCGTGTCCACCGGCTTTGCGTATGCCCGTGCCGATTTTCAGCAGTTGGTCGACGACGCACTGAAGTTCGCAGCCCAGATCGGTGCCACCGATGCCGGCGCCGAGGTGTCCGAGGGCGTCGGCCTGTCGGTGTCGGTGCGCAAGGGTGAGATTGAGAACGTGGAGCGCAACCGCGACAAGTCGATCAGCGTGTCGGTCTACATCGGCCAGCGGCGCGGCAATGCGAGCACCTCTGACTTCTCGCGAGCTGCGCTCGAGCAGACCGTGCGCGCGGCACATGACATCGCCCGTTTTACCGCCGACGACCCGGCCGCCGGCCTGCCGGACGCGGCCGATCTCGCCCTGGGCGAGGCCGCCACGCGCGACCTTGACCTGTTTCACCCCTGGGCGATTGATGCCGCCGGCGCCGCCGAGATCGCGCAGCGCTGCGAGCGGGCCGCCTTGACGCTGGATCCGCGCATCACCAATTCCGAAGGCGCCGGCGTGTCGGCGCAGCAGTCGCATTTCTTCGCCGGCAACAGCCGCGGGTTTCGCGGTGGCTATGCCAGCTCACGGCATTCGCTGTCGGTGGCGCCGATTGCTTCGCTGCCTGGCCGCCGCGGCGACGACATGCAGCGTGATGCCTGGTACAGCTCGATGCGCTCGGCCGATCAACTCGCGTCCCCCGAGGCGGTCGGCCGTTACGCGGCCGAGCGGGCGCTGTCGCGGCTGAAGTCGCGCAAGGTCAAGACCTGTGAAGTGCCGGTGCTGTTCGAGTCAACCATTGCCGCTGGTTTGCTCGGCGCTTATGTGCAGGCCACGAGCGGCGGGGCGCTGTACCGCAAGTCGAGCTTCCTGCTCGACAGCCTGGGCAAGCGGGTGCTCGCCAAGCACATCGACATTCACGAAGACCCGCACCAGTTGCGCGGCAAGGCCAGCGCGCCGTTCGATGATGAAGGCGTGATGACCCACGCGCGCGATATCGTCAAGGGCGGCGTCGCGCAGGGGTACTTCCTTTCGAGTTACTCGGCGCGCAAGCTCGGCATGCGCACTACCGGGCATGCCGGCGGCTCGCAGAACCTGACGCTTTCCAGCCGGTTGACCCAGCCCGGTGACGAT
The DNA here is from genome assembly GCA_947462065.1 of Burkholderiales bacterium. GTDB lineage: Bacteria > Pseudomonadota > Gammaproteobacteria > Burkholderiales > Burkholderiaceae_C > PBB1. Next base: position 4,789 of record CANHNO010000007.1, read on the forward strand.
CTGGCGGCGATGTTGCGCAAGCTTGATCGCGGACTGTTCGTCATCGAGCTCATGGGCCAAGGCGTCAATCCCGTCACAGGCGACTATTCGCGCGGTGCGGCCGGTTTCTGGGTCGAGCGCGGTCGTATCGTGCATCCGGTCAACGAGATCACCATCGCCGGCAACCTCAAGCAGATGTTCAAGGGCATCGTGGCGGTGGGCGCCGATGCTTACACCACGGGTGGAAAAACCATTGGCTCGGTGCTGGTCGATTCGATGAAGATCGCGGGCAGCTGATCCCTCACTGTCACCCTGCCTTCTCTACCGAGCGCCTGCGTGCAACGTCGTCGATTCATCCACCACAGCGGACTTGCCGGCGTGCTTGCGGCAGGCACCGCACCGGCCCTCGTCCACGCCCAAGCCAATCTGCGCTGGCGTCTTGCCTCCAGCTTTCCCAAATCGTTGGACACCATCTTCGGTGCGGCGGAGCTGTTTGCGAAGAAGGTGGGCGAGATGAGCGGCGGGAGGTTTCAGATCAGCGTCCATCCTGCCGGGGAACTGCTGCCGCCGTTCGGTGTGGTCGATGGCGTGCAGGCGGCTACGGTCGAAATGGCGCACACCGTGCCCTATTACTACTTCGGCAAGGACGAAACCTTTGCCATCGGTGCGGCCATTCCATTCGGTCTCAACTCGCGCCAGATGTCCGCCTGGACCTTTCACGGCAATGGGCTGAAGCTGATGCGCGAGTTCTATGCCAAGTACAACATCATCAGTTTCCCGGGCGGTAACACGGGGGTTCAGATGGGTGGCTGGTACCGCAAGGAAATCAAGTCACTGGCCGACATGAAGGGCCTCAAGATGCGCATTGGTGGCTTCGCCGGCCGTGTCATTGAGCGCATGGGCGCGGTGTCGCAGAGCATCCCTGGCGGCGAGGTGTACCAGGCGCTGGAAAAAGGCACGATCGACGCTGTCGAATGGATCGGCCCTTACGACGACGAGAAACTCGGCTTCTACAAGGTCGCGCCCTTCTACTACTATCCCGGCTGGTGGGAAGGTGGTCCGCAGATTGATTTCTTCATCAACACGCAGGCCTACGCGAAACTGACTGCCGAGTACAAGGCAATCGTTGAAGCTGCTGCTGCGGTCGCCCACATCGACATGCAGGCCCGCTACGACGCCAAGAACCCGGCCGCCCTGAAGTCCCTGGTGAAGTCCGGCGTGAAGGTCTTGCCGTTTCCGAAGCTGGTGCTCGATGAAGCGTTCAAACAGTCGATGCAGCTGTACGACGAGCTGAGCGCGAAGAACCCGAACTGGAAGAAGGTCTACGAAGACTATTCAGCCTTCCGCCGCGAACAGAACCTGTGGTTCCGATTTGCCGAGTCCAGCTTCGATCGCTACATGCAGAGCGTCAAGCTCTGAGAGGCCGCGAACCCGCACGCGGCGCGGGCTGCCACGTTACTTGCCGGAGGCGTTGCGGTCGGCCTCGACCGACTCCAGCAGCGCCTTCAACGGATCTTCGTCGGCGGCAGTCGGGTCGTGCGATTCGGCTGCGCTGGCCGCGTCTGCGGCATCGACCGCGTTCTGATCGGTCTGCATCTGCTGCAGCACCGCATCCGCATCGATGCGGGTGACTTCCTTGTCGCCGCGAGACACGAGTTGCGGGAACGCAATGATCAGCGCCACCAGCGTCAGCTGGATCAGCACGAATGGAATCGCGCCGCGGTAGATCTGCCCGATAGTGACCGGCGACATGCGCTGGCCGGTCACCGCGTCGGTGTACTCCCGCTCGGGCGCGACGCTGCGCAGGTAAAACAGCGCGAAGCCGAACGGCGGATGCATGAACGAGGTCTGCATGTTCACCGCCAGCAGCACGCCGAACCACACCAGGTCGATGCCCAGCGCCGCGGCCACCGGGGCGAGCAGCGGGACCACGATGAAGGCCAGCTCGAAGAAGTCCAGGAAGAACGCCAGCACGAAGATCAGCACGTTGACGATGATCAAGAAGCCCAGCGCGCCCCCGGGCAGGCCGGTCAGCAGTTGCTCCACCCACTTCGGCCCGTCGACCGCCTGGAAGGTCAGGCTGAACACCGTCGAGCCGATCAGGATGAACATCACAAAGCACGACAGCCGCGCCGTGCTGTCCATGGCCTGGCGCAGAAGGCTCATGTCGAGGCGGCGTCGCAGGATCGCCATCACAAGCGCGCCGACCGCCCCCATCGCGCCGCCTTCGGTGGGTGTGGCAATGCCAAGGAAGATCGTGCCGAGCACCAGGAAGATCAGGGCCAGCGGTGGCACCAGCACCAGCGCCACATGACCGTACAGCCGCATCTGTGATCGCCATCCCGAGTCCAGCGGCCGGCCGCCCAGCGTGCGAGCTGCGGCGGGCATCGCCGGCACCCATTCGGGCCGCACAAGGCTGATGACCAGCACGTACAGCACATAGGAGCCAGTCAGCAGCAAGGCCGGACCGAGGGCGCCTTGGTAGAGATCGCCCACGCTCTGCCCGAGTTGGTCAGCGAGCACGATCAGCACCAGCGATGGTGGGATGATCTGCGCCAGCGTCCCGGAGGCTGCGATCACGCCGCTGGCCACCCGACGGTCATAGCCGTAGCGCAGCATGATGGGCAGCGAGATCAGCCCCATCGAGATCACCGAGGCCGCGACCACGCCCGTGGTGGCCGCGAGCATCGCGCCGACGAAGATCACCGCATAGGCGAGGCCACCGCGGATCGGACCGAACAGCTGGCCGATGGTGTCCAGCAGGTCCTCGGCCATGCCTGATCGTTCGAGGATCAACCCCATGAAGGTGAAGAACGGGATCGCCAGCAGGGTGTCGTTCTGCATGATGCCGACGATGCGCAGCGGCAGCGCCTGCATCAGCGACGCAGGCAGCAGGCCCAACTCGATCCCGACCAGCGAATAGAACAGTCCGCAGGCGCCCAGAGAGAACGCCACCGGGTATCCCACCAGCAGAAAGATTACAAGCGAGCCGAACATCAGCGGCGCGATGTTGGCCGCGATCAGCTCGTGCATCAACGGGTGTCCTTGCCGGCCACGGTGTCGTCCTGGCCGACTGCCGGATCTGCGACGAGGCCGCGCAGCCAGGCCACCCGCTTGATCAGTTCAGACAGGCCCTGCAGCCCCAGCAGCCCGAAGCCGAGCGGCAGCAGCGCCAGCACCGGCCAGCGGATCAGGCCTCCGGCGTTGTTGGACATCTCGCCGGACGTGTATGCGCGTGCCACGATCGGCCACGACAGCGAGATCACCAGCACGACGAGCGGCATCAGAAAGCAAAGCACACCCAAGATGTCGATCCAGGCTTGTGTGCGCTTTGACAGCCGACCCGACAGCACGTCGATGCGCACATGCGCCTGGCGGCGCAGCGTGTCGCCGGCAACCAGCAAAAAAACTGCGGCGAACAGGTACCACTGGATTTCCAGGAAGGCGTTCGAGCTGGTGTTGAGCAGCTTGCGCACCACCGCATTGCCCGCACTGATCAGCACCGCTGCCAGCACCAGCCAGGCCACCCAGCGCCCCACTGCGGCGTTCAGCCGGTCGATCAGGCGCGACAGCTTGAGCAGGTTCGGCACCAGGCTCTAATCAGGCCGATGCGGCGGCCTGAAACAGCTTGCCCGAGCGGGTACCGGTGCGGCAGAAAACCAGGATCGGCTTCGGCAGCGCATCGATCAGTCCGCGGAACCTCGCGATTTCGTCCGGGCTCTGGTAGCCCGGCGCAACTGGCAGATGCCGGTAAGACAGCCCGGCGGCCAGGGCCGCCGCTTCGATTGCCGCGCTGGTGGGCTGCTCGGCACCGCCTTCGTGGTCTGGCCGGTTGTTGATGACGCTCTTGAACCCAGCCTGCGCGACCAGCGCCATCGCCGAGGCTTCGAGCTGAGGTGCGGCACTGACATGGGCGCTCAGGGGTTGCAGTGGTGGCAAACTCATCGGTGGGCTCCTTGCGGGGTAGAACTCAGCGGGCCAGGGCCTGCTTCACGGCCGCAGACACCAGGCCCATGTCGGCTTGGCCTGCCAGCTTGGACTTGACTGCGGCCATCACCTTGCCCATGTCGCCGGGGCCGGTGGCGCCAAGTTCCACCACGATAGCCTGCACCTGGGCTGTGATCTCGTCAGCGCTCAGACGCTGCGGCAGGTAGCCCTCGAGCACCTGCAACTCGGCCGTCTCCTTGTCGACCAGGTCGGTGCGGCCCGCGCTGCTGAACTGCGAGATCGAGTCCTTGCGCTGCTTGATGAGCTTGTCGATGATGGCGATGACCGCTGCGTCGTCGAGGACGATGCGCTCGTCTACCTCACGTTGCTTGCAGGCGGCCAGCAGCCCACGAATGGTCAACAGCCGAGGCGCGTCTTTCGCGCGCATGGCGGTCTTCATGTCCTCGGTGATCTGATCTTTCAGGCTCATGGTGGGCGCGTCCGTGGGGTGTTGATCGTGCGGGAAAGTCCGTCGTGCAAAGAAAAAGCCCGCAAAGTGCGGGCCTTTCGGTGGCGCGAGAAGGCTGTCAGAACAGCTTCTTTGGCAGCTGCATGCTGCGAACGCGCTTGAAATGGCGTTTCACTGCCGCGGCCTTCTTGCGCTTGCGCTCGGCGGTTGGCTTTTCGTAGAACTCGCGTGCCCGCAGATCGGTCAGCAAGCCGAGTTTCTCGATGGTGCGCTTGAAGCGGCGCAGTGCCACGTCGAATGGCTCGTTTTCTTTCACGCGAATCGTAGTCATGTATCGATTGAATCCAAATTGAGTGTGCTTGGGGCGGGTAGCTCGACATCGAAACGGAAGGTCCGGACTTTCGAGTCGCGCGAGCAAACAACCGAAAAGCGTATTTGCCAGCAAAGCGCGAGAGTATAGACAGGCATCCGCGAGCTGGCAACCTGAGCCGTTTCAGCAGGCGGGGGCGCGTGTCGGCGCCGACAGCGCGCCAGCACAGGCGGCCGCGCTGGCCCAGGCCCATTGAAAGTTGTAACCCCCGAGCCAGCCCGTCACATCGATCACCTCGCCGATGAAGTGCAGGCCTGGCACCCGCTTGCTTTCCAGCGTGGTCGAACTGAGCTCGCGGGTGTCTACGCCACCGGCAGTGACCTCGGCCTTGCGGTAGCCCTCGGTGCCGCTGGGCACGAGTTGCCACCGTTTCAGGCTGGTGCCGAGCGCGATCAGGTCGCGGTCGCGCATGTCGGGCAGGGGCCGATCCACGATGTCAGGTTGGGTCAGCAACCACGTGTCCGCCAGGCGCCTCGGCAACCATTCGGCCAGTTCGTTGGACAGCTTGCGGCGCGAGGTCGCCTTGGCCGCGGTCAGCGCGTGTTGCAGGTCATGCTGGGGGACGAGATCCAGCGTCAGCGGCGTGCCTGGTCGCCAATGGCTTGAAATCTGCAGCACGGCCGGCCCGCTCAGACCCCGGTGGGTGAACAGCAGGTCTTCGGTGAACTCGCCGCCGGTCTTGTCACGACCTTTGCTGCTGCCGGTGGACACGACCGCCTCGATCGACAGCCCCGCAAGTGCAGCGAACGGCTGCCAGGCGTCTGCATCGAAGGTCAAGGGCACCAGCGCTGGTCGGGTCTCGACGACCGCGTGGCCAAATTGCCGCGCCAGGCGATAGCCGAAGTCGGTGGCGCCGATCTTGGGAATCGACAGCCCGCCTGTTGCGACGACCAGATGTGCGCTGCGCACTGTGCCGCGGTCGGTGCTGATCTCGAAACCGCTGGCGCTGTGGGCAACGGTGTGTACCGCGCACGGCTGCCAGCGCGTCACTGCCCCGGCTTCGCATTCGCGCAGCAGCATCCCGATGATGTCTTCGCTCGACTCGTCGCAGAACAGCTGGCCCTTGTGCTTCTCGTGAAAGGAGATGCGGTGACGCTGCAGCAGCGCGATGAAATCGGCGGGCGTATAACGGGCCAGCGCCGAGCGGCAGAACGCCGGGTTGCCCGACAGGAACTGGGCCGGTGTGGTGTCGCGGTTGGTGAAGTTGCAGCGCCCACCGCCGGAGATGCGGATCTTTTCCGCCACCCGCTCGGCATGGTCGATCAGCAGGACCCGCAGGCCTCGCTGCCCCGCGATCGCTGCGCAGTGCAGTCCGGCGGCGCCGGCACCGATGATCACCGCGTCGACATGCTGCATCGGCGCGGATGATACGGGCCGGAAATTCAGTACATCAACCGATCCGGACGGATGTCTCGCAGGATGGTGGTGGCGATTTCCTCGATCGACTTGTGGGTCGATGACAGCCAGGCGATGCCGGCCTTGCGCATCATCGTCTCGGCGGCGCGCACCTCGTAGCGGCAGTTGTCGAGCGAGGCGTACTTGCTGTCGGGGCGTCGCTCGGTGCGGATCTGACTCAATCGCACCGGATCGATCGTCAGGCCGAAGCACTTCTTCTTGTAGGGCTCAAGGGCCGGTGGAATGTGGCCACGGTCGAAATCTTCGGGAATCAACGGGCAGTTGGCCGCCTTGATGCCGTGCTGCATGGCGAGGTACAGCGAGGTCGGCGTCTTGCCGCTGCGGCTGACGCCAACCAGGATCACGTCGGCCGACAGCAGGTTTTTTGAGGACTGCCCGTCGTCGTGGGTGAGCGAAAAATTGATCGCCTCGATGCGGTCGGCGTATTCCTGGCTTTTTGACACATCGGAGAAGCGCCCCACCCGGTGGTTGGACTTGACGCCGAATTCCGCCTCGAGCGGCTCGATGAAGGTGTTGAACAGATCAAGCACCAGTCCGGCGCAGTTCTCCCTGACGATCGCCTGTACCGCAGGGTCGATCAGCGTGACGAAGACGATGGGCTTGTTGCCTTCGATTTCCGCCGCATGGTTGATTTCGCGCATCACCTGGTGGGCCTTGTCGATGGTGTCGATGAAGGGCCTGCGCACATGGTGTGCCCGGATCGAGAACTGGTTCAGGATCGAGTTGCCGAAGGTTTCGGCGGTGATGCCCGTGCCGTCGGAGACGAAGAAGACTGTGCGGTTCGACATGGAGGCCGGGCTCTCTAAGCGGTAACCAGCCGAATCATAGGGATTTCAACCGTAAACTTGCCCATCGTTTCTCCGCCCATGTTTTTGCCACTTTGCCACCCACCGCAAGCAGCCGCTGCATTTCATGCGCGCGGCGGTGGTCGGCTGCCCTCGAAGCCTTGCTCGGGCACGGCGCATGTGACGCAGGCCGCACCGGTTTTTTCACATCACGGAGCTCTTCCATGTCAACCCAGAATCTGGCGACCGCCCTGGTCGTACCCCTTGAACACCTGAGGATGACCGACGTCGAGTCGGTGGGCGGCAAGAACGCCTCGCTCGGCGAAATGATCAGCCAACTGGCTGCCACCGGTGTGCGGGTGCCTGGCGGGTTCGCGACCACCGCGCATGCGTTCCGGCGCTTTCTGGCCCATAACGGGCTGGCCACGCGGATCGAACAGCGTCTGGCCACGCTGAACACCGACGATGTTCGGGCCCTGGGCGAGGCGGGTGCACAGATTCGCCAGTGGATCGAGGAGACGCCTTTCCCGGCTGATCTGGATCAGGCGATTCGCAGCCACTTCGAGGCTTTGACTGCCGGAAACCCTGGCGCATCGTTCGCCGTGCGCTCGTCGGCTACCGCCGAAGACCTGCCCGATGCCAGCTTTGCGGGTCAGCAGGAAACCTTCCTCAATGTGGTGGGCATCAACGAGGTGCTGCACAAGATGAAGGAGGTGTTTGCCAGCCTCTACAACGACCGCGCGATCAGCTACCGGGTGCACAAGGGCTTCGCTCACGCCGAAGTCGCCTTGTCGGCGGGCGTTCAGCGCATGGTGCGCTCCGACCTCGGCTCGGCCGGCGTGATGTTCACCATCGACACCGAAAGCGGCTTCAAGGACGTGGTGTTCATCACCTCCAGCTACGGCCTCGGTGAAACGGTGGTGCAGGGTGCGGTGAATCCGGACGAGTTCTACGTCCACAAGCCGACGCTGCGGGCCGGCAAGCAGGCCATCATTCGCCGCAATCTGGGGTCGAAGCTGATCAAGATGGAGTTCGCGAGCGCTGCCGATCGCGCCGCGTCAGGCAAGCTGGTGGCCACGGTCGATACCGCACCCGAACAGCGCAACCGCTATTCGCTGACCGATGCCGATGTGGCCGAGCTGGCGCAGTACGCGCTGATCATCGAGCAGCACTACGGGCGCCCGATGGACATCGAGTGGGGCAAGGACGGGGGCGACGGCAAGCTCTATATCCTGCAGGCGCGCCCCGAGACAGTGAAGAGCCAGTCCGAGGGCAAGGTCGAGCAGCGCTACAAATTGAAGTCGACCGGCACGGTGCTGGCCGAAGGCCGCGCGATCGGCCAGAAGATCGGTACCGGCCCGGTGCGCATCGTGCACAGCCTGGCCGACATGGACACAGTGCAGCCGGGCGACGTGCTGGTTGCCGACATGACCGATCCGAACTGGGAGCCGGTCATGAAGCGCGCCAGTGCGATCGTCACCAACCGCGGCGGGCGCACCTGCCACGCGGCCATCATCGCGCGCGAACTCGGCGTGCCCGCGGTGGTCGGCTGCGGCGACGCGACCAGCAGCCTGAAGGACGGCGCGCTGGTGACCGTTGCCTGCTCCGAGGGTGACACTGGCTACGTGTACGACGGCCTGCTCGAAACCGAGATCAGCGATGTGGTGCGCGTCGAACTGCCGTACTGCCCGATCAAGATCATGATGAACGTGGGCAATCCGCAGCTCGCGTTCGATTTCGCGCAGATGCCCAACAGCGGCGTCGGCCTGGCCCGGCTCGAATTCATCATCAACAACAACATCGGCGTCCACCCGAAGGCGATCCTCGACTACCCGAACATCGACCTCGACCTGAAGAAGGCGGTTGAATCGGTGGCGCGAGGCCATGCATCGCCGCGGGCTTTCTACGTCGACAAGCTGGTCGAGGGTGTGGCCACGATCGCAGCGGCCTTCTGGCCGAAGCCGGTGATCGTTCGACTCTCCGACTTCAAGAGCAACGAATACCGCAAGCTCATCGGTGGCTCACGTTATGAGCCCGAAGAAGAAAATCCGATGCTGGGATTCCGTGGTGCGTCGCGTTACGTCAGCGAGGAGTTCGGCGAAGCGTTCGCGATGGAGTGCGAGGCGCTCAAGCGCGTGCGTAACGACATGGGGCTGAGCAACGTCGAGATCATGATCCCGTTCGTGCGCACGCTGGGCCAGGCCAAGCGCGTCACCGAGATGCTGGCCGAGCGTGGTTTGAAGCGGGCGGCGCTCGGCGGTACCGACGGCCTGCGCGTGATCATGATGTGCGAAATCCCGAGCAACGCGATCCTTGCCGAGCAGTTCCTCGAGTACTTCGACGGCATGTCGATCGGCTCGAACGACCTGACGCAGCTGACTCTGGGTCTGGACCGTGATTCCGGCATGGAGTTGCTGGCGCGCGACTTCGACGAGCGCGACCCAGCCGTCAAGGCGATGATTTCGCGTGCCATCGCGGCCTGCCGCGCGGTGGGCAAGTACGTCGGCATCTGCGGCCAGGGTCCGAGCGATCACCCCGACTTTGCCGACTGGCTGGCTGCCGAAGGCATCGTGTCGATCTCACTGAACCCCGACACGGTCGTCGAGACCTGGCAACGGTTAGCGAAGGGCTGACGCCTTTCAGGCAAGGCCGTCGACCGGGCGCACATCGGCCCGATCGACGGCTGCCAGCAAGCCCGGAGGCTGCAACTGCTGCAGCTCTTGCGCAGTGTTGGCGTTGGTGAAGGCGGCCTTGTCATCGAACACCACGGTGGCGCAGCGGTGCTGGGTGGTCCAGAGTTCCACTTTGCGTTGTCCGCTCTGGATGAATTCGATCAAGCGGTCTTTCAAGCTGGAGGCCATCAGGCAGAAGACAGCCTGTACCTGCACGCCTTCGGACTCGCGGGTGGCGGCGATCGCCATCTGCGCGCCATGCGCCATCAACCCCTGCGCAAGCCGCGCGACGAGGTCGGTCGGAAAGTTCGGTGTGTCGCAAGGGACGGTCACCAGGTAGGGTGTCCTGCAGTGCTCCAGTCCCGCCAGAAAGCCTGCGAGCGGCCCAGGGTGATCTTCCATCGCATCGGGCCATACCGGAACGCCGAAAGACGCGTAGGTGTCAAGGTGGCGGTTGGCGCTGACCATCACAGTACCGACCTGCGGCGACAGCCGCCGAATCGCATGCAGCGCGAGCGGCACGCCGAGGTGGCTCTGCAAACCTTTGTCGACCCCGCCCATCCGGCTACCGCGTCCGCCGGCCAAGACCAGACCGGTGATGTGTTCAGCGGGCCTCATCGGCGATGGACTGATGGTGGAAGGGCATCGATGCAAGGGCCGTGGTCGCCGTGAGTCGTGAGGCCATGCCTGCTCACCCCCCGATGTAATGCATCTCGACTCGCCTGGGTGCGGCACCATCGAGCGCAGTTTCCCCGCCCATCGCCCGCAACTCCGAATACCGATCGCCGCGCTGCTGCCACACCAGGCCGATTGCGCTGGCGATCTCCAGATCATTCGCCCCACCGCGCAGCAGTGCGCGCAGATCGTGTCCGTGGGTGGCGAACAGGCACAGGAACAGCTTGCCTTCGGTGGACAGCCGCGCGCGGTTGCAGTCGCGGCAGAAGGCCTGGGTGACGCTCGAAATCACGCCGATCTCGCCGCCGCCGTCGCGATACCGCCAGCGCCGTGCGGTCTCGCCGAGCTCGCTCGGTTCCATGGGCTCCAGCGGATGCACCGCGTTGATCCGCGCGATCACGTCGGACGACGGCAGCACCTCGTCCATGCGCCAGCCGTTGGTGGCGCCGACGTCCATGTACTCGATGAATCGCAGGGCCACTTTCGTGTTTCTGAAATGCGCCGCCATCGGCAGGATCTCTTGGTCGTTGGTGCCGCGCTTGACGACCATGTTGACCTTGATCGGCCCGAGGCCTGCGCGCTCGGCGGCCTCTATGCCCTTGAGCACATCGGCCACCGGGAAGGCGACGTCGTTCATGCGCCTGAAGACCGCATCGTCGAGCGCGTCGAGGCTGACGGTGATGCGCTGCAGTCCCGCATCGCGCAGGGTCTGTGTCTTCTTCGCGAGCAGCGAGGCGTTGGTTGTCAGTGTCAGATCGACCGCCTGACCCTCGGGCGTACGCAACTCACTGAGCTGGCGCACCAACTGGTCGATTCCCTTGCGCAGCAGCGGTTCGCCGCCAGTGAGCCGGATCTTGTGCACGCCATGCGCGACGAACAACCGCGCCAGCCGGGTGATTTCCTCGAAGCTCAGTAGCGAGCTGTGCGGCAGGAAGTCGTACTGCGGCGTGAACACCGCTTTTGGCATGCAGTAGTTGCAGCGGAAATTGCAGCGGTCGGTGACTGAAATTCGCAGGTCACGCAAGGGCCGCGCCAACATGTCACTGAGCGATCCAGTCGGCGCAGTGAGGTTGGCCGGAACGAGCGGCACCTCTGACGCATAGCGGTGATCGGCCAGCGGGATCACTTTGTCAACCATTGGCGAATTGTGAACGCTGGCCGCTCGGGGCGGCCGGGGTGCTCAGCGAGCGCTGATGCCGGTCTGGGCCTCGGCCTTGGGCACCAGTTCGATCGTGGGTCCGGCGCGCCGCGCACCGTTGAAGCGCTGGCTCCAGTAGGCATAGCGCATGTCTTCGACGCGCACCGCGCCGCCGGTAGCAGGCGAGTGGATGAACTTGCCATCGCCGACGTAGATGCCCACGTGCGAGAAGGTGCGCCGCATCGTGTTGAAGAACACCAGATCACCCGGGCGCAGATCCTCACGCCCAACCTTCATCAGGCCGGAAGCGTTGGCCTGTTCGTCGGCACGGCGAGGCAGCACCAAGCCGAGGCTCATTTCGAAGATGTGCCGGGTGAAGCCGCTGCAATCGAAACCGGTGGCTTCGGTCGAACCCCCCCGCCGGTAGGGCACGCCCAGGAAGTTCATCGCAGTCAACACCATGTCGGAGGCGCCGTCGCGCACCTTCTGCGCCACTGTGGGCTCGACGTGACTTATGCCAGGTGCCAGCGTGGGGACATCAGCAGGCAACAGTCCGCGTTCGATGAGCAGCCGTGTCACGGCATCGGGCGCAGTGTTGGGCGAACCATCGCGTGAGACTTCGGGGACCGCCAGCGCCACTGGTTGCCCGCAGAGGGCGACCGCGGCCAGCCCCGTCACCAGCAGCCCCCGGAACCAAACCCGCACTCCGTGTGGGGTCGTGGCGGGCGCGAGGGGCACTTTTGGCATCCTGCGCAGGATAGGTGACGCATCGGGAGGCGTCAAATGGGCGCTTGTCGGGCTGCGCAGGTCCTGTCAGACGCCTGACAGCCAAGTGCGCGATGCTCGCGGTCCCCAGAGGGATGATCCGGAACGACAAGGAATGCCCATGTTCAAAGCGCTGCTGCTCGAGAAGTCTGATGCAGGATTCAATGCATCGATCCAATTGCTTGACGAGGCACGGTTGCCCGCAGGCGATGTGCTGGCCGCCGTCTCCCATTCGACGCTGAACTACAAGGATGGCCTGGCGATCACCCAGCGCGGGCCGGTGGTGCGCAGCTGGCCGATGGTCGCCGGTATCGATGGTGCGGGCACGGTGCTGGAAAGCAGCCATCCGCAATGGAAGCCCGGAGATCGATTCATCCATAACGGCTGGGGCTTGGGCGAAACGCGCTGGGGCTGTCTGGCCGAACGTGCTGGTCTGAAAGGCGACTGGCTGGTCCGTCTGCCCGAGGCCTTCACGCCGCGACAGGCTATGGCCCTTGGCACTGCCGGCTACACAGCGATGCTGTGTGTCCTCGCGCTTGAGCGCCACGGCGTGAAGCCGGGTGACGGCGAGGTACTGGTGACTGGCGCCACCGGCGGCGTTGGCAGTGTCGCGACGATGCTGCTGACCAAAGCTGGCCATACCGTGACCGCCGCGACCGGCAAGGCGGCCGAGGCGGACTATTTGAAGAAGCTGGGCGCGACCACGGTCATCGACCGCGCGGAGTTGTCCTCTCCTGGCAAGCCCCTGCAGAAGGAGCGCTGGGCCGCGGTGGTCGATGCGGTGGGCAGTCACACGCTGGCCAATGCCCTGGCACAGACCCGCTACAACGGCGTGGTTGCCGCCTGCGGGTTGGCGCAGGGCGCGGACCTGCCAGCCACGGTGATGCCTTTCATCCTTCGGGGCGTGACGCTGGCTGGGGTCGATAGTGTCGTGGTGCCGCTGGCGCTGCGCGAGCAGGCCTGGGCCCGGCTGGCGCGCGACATCGACCCGAGTTTGCTGGAATCCATGGTCGAGGACATCACGCTCGACGATTGCGTCGACCGTGCCGCCGTCTTGATCGACGGCAAGATACGCGGCCGGTTGGTGGTCAACATCGCCTGAGCCTTCAACACGCGCCTGGCCGAAGAGCCGGGCCTGACCCACCGGACACCCATCGGAGGCAACTACATGACCCGCTACGCCGACTTCCACCAACGTTCGCTGACTGATCGCGATGCTTTCTGGGCCGAACAGGCCAAGCTGATCGACTGGCACCGGCCGTTCGATCAAGTCTGCGATCACAGCAATCCGCCGTTCGCACGCTGGTTCGTCGGCGGTCAGACCAACCTGTGCCACAACGCAGTCGATCGACACCTGGCGGCGAGGGGCGATCAGGCGGCGCTGATCTGCGTGTCCACCGAGACGAATACCGAGCGCAGCTACAGCTATCGCGAACTGCACAGCGAGATTCAGCGCATGGCGGCGATCCTGCTGTCGCTCGGCGTTCAGCAAGGCGACCGGGTGCTGATCTACATGCCGATGGTGGAGCAGGCGGTTTTCGCGATGCTCGCCTGCGTGCGCATCGGAGCCATCCACTCGGTGGTGTTCGGCGGCTTCGCCAGCGGCAGTCTCGCGAGCCGCATCGACGACGCGCAGCCGACCGTGATCGTGAGCGCCGACGCGGGCAGCCGCTCGGGCAAGGTACTGCCCTACAAGCCGCTGCTGGACGAAGCGATCAGGCTGGCCACACACCAACCGCAGAAGGTGCTGCTGATCGATCGCGGTCTGAGCCCGATGGCATTCGTCCCTGGGCGTGATGTCTCCTACGAAGCGCTTCGTGAGGAGCACATCGCGGCTGTCGTGCCCTGCACCTGGGTCGATTCCACACACCCCAGCTACACGCTGTACACCAGCGGCACCACCGGCAAACCCAAGGGCGTGCAGCGCGATACCGGCGGCTACGCGGTGGCCATGGCGGCGAGCATGAAGCACATCTACTGCGCCTATCCCGGCGAGACCTTCTTCAGCGGCAGCGACATCGGCTGGGTCGTCGGTCACAGCTACATCGTCTATGCGCCATTGATCAACGGCATGGCCACCATCCTGTACGAAGGGCTGCCGACACGGCCGGACGCGGGCATCTGGTGGAGCCTGGTCGAGAAGTACCGCGTCTCGGTCATGTTCAGTTCGCCGACCGCGATCCGGGTGCTGAAGAAGGCCGATCCGAAGTACCTGTCGCAGTACGACCTTTCGTCGTTGCGCGCCCTGTTCCTGGCCGGCGAGCCGCTGGACGAGCCGACCGCCGCATGGATCTCACAAGCGCTGGGCAAACCCGTCATCGACAACTACTGGCAGACCGAAACCGGCTGGCCGATCCTGACCATCGCGCACGGCGTCGAACCCGCGCCATCGAAGCTGGGCAGCCCGGGATTTGCGATGTACGGCTATGCCGTCAAGGTGATGGACGAGCTGACCGGCCTGGAGCTGACCGAGCCGAATCAGAAGGGCGTGCTGGTCATCGACGGGCCGCTGCCGCCGGGCTGCATGCAGACCATCTGGCGCGACGACGAGCGCTTCGTTAAAACCTATTGGAGCGGTGCGCCGGGCAAGCTGGTCTACAGCACCTTTGACTGGGGGTTGCGTGATCCCGATGGCTACTACTTCATCCTCGGCCGCACCGACGACGTGATCAATGTCGCCGGCCACCGCCTGGGCACGCGCGAAATAGAGGAGAGCATCTCCAGTCACCCGGCGGTGGCCGAGGTCGCGGTGGTGGGCGTCGCCGACGCCCTCAAGGGCCAGGTGGCAATGGCTTTCGTCGTGTTGAAGGACGCGTCGAAGGCAGAAACCCAGGCCGACGTGGCAAGGCTCGAAGCCGAGGTCATGAAGGTGGTCGACACGCAACTCGGGGCGCTCGCCCGCCCGGCCCGCGTGCGCTTCGTCACTGCCTTGCCCAAGACCCGTTCGGGCAAGCTGCTGCGCCGTGCGATCCAGGCGGTGTGCGAGCAGCGCGACCCGGGTGACCTGACGACGATCGACGATCCGGGTTCGCTGCAGCAGATCATGGACACCTTGCTCGACTGAACCACACTGAGCGGCAGACACGGCAGCATCGCCGCCCCCCGAATGGCTGTCCGCGCTCGGGGGGATGGGCGGATTCGCAGGGGATGCACAGACTGGCGGCTTCACCACCACGGAGAAGATGCCATGACCGCATTCGACATCCCTTGCACTCGCCGCCAGGCGCTGGCCGTTCTGGCCGTGGCGTGGCCGGCCGCACATGTTCGTGCCAGGACCCGCACTGACTCGGCGCCCGAAGCCCCCAGACTGGCACTGCTGTCGGAAGCACGCCCTGACATCGATCCCAGCGGCTACCTCGTCAGTGAAAAGCTCGATGGCGTGCGGGCATTCTGGGACGGCAGCCGGCTGCGCTTTCGCAGCGGCCTAATTGTCCGCGCGCCCGAGTGGTTCACTGCGGCCTTGCCGCCGGTCGTGCTGGACGGTGAACTGTGGGGCGGACGCGAAAGTTTCGACTTCGCCTCCGGCACGGTAAGAAGGATTACACCGGACGATGCCAGCTGGCGGACGTTGCGGTTGATGGTGTTCGATCTGCCAGGCGAAACGGGTGACTTTGCCACCCGCACTGCACGCATCGCTGCACTGGCCGCGGCCGCGTCGAGCTCCACGGTCTGGGCGGCCGTCGAACAAACTCAGATCCCAGATCGAACCGCGCTACAACAGCGACTCGCCAGCGTGGTCCGTGGCGGCGGCGAGGGTCTCGTGCTGCATCGCGCGGATGCACCCTGGTCACCGGGGCGAAGCAGGGCCCTTTGGAAGCTCAAGCCGCTGCACGACGCCGAAGCACAGGTGTTGGCTCATGAACCGGGCAGGGGACGTCTGGCCGACATGATGGGTGCCGTGCGGGTGCGCAACGCTGGTGGCATCGAATTCCGCATCGGTACTGGCTTCACCGACGCACAACGTCGAGATCCGCCACCAGTGGGCAGCTGGATCAGCTACACCCACCGAGGCGTGACGGCTTCAGGCGTGCCCCGCTTCGCGAGCTACTGGCGACCGCACGATGCCGAACTGTGATGCTGAGCCAGGGTCAGAGTACCTCGCTGGCGAAGTCCGCCAGCCGCGAACGCTCGCCGCGCGCCAGCGTCACATGCCCGCTGTGCGGCCAGCCCTTGAAGCGATCGACGGCATAGGTCAGGCCCGAACTGCCTTCGGTCAGGTAGGGTGTGTCGATCTGCGCAAGGTTGCCCAGGCAGACGATCTTCGTGCCTGGGCCGGCGCGCGTGATCAGCGTCTTCATCTGTTTGGGCGTGAGGTTCTGCGCCTCGTCGATTAGCACAAACTTGTTCAGGAAGGTGCGTCCGCGCATGAAGTTCAAGCTCTTGATCTTGATCTTGCTGCGCACCAGGTCATTGGTCGCGGCGCGGCCCCACTCACCGGCACCGCCGTCGGTCTTCGACAGCACTTCGAGGTTGTCGTCGAGCGCGCCCATCCACGGGCCCATCTTCTCTTCCTCTGTGCCGGGCAGGAAACCGATGTCTTCACCGACTGGTACTGTGACGCGAGTGACGATGATCTCGGTATAGCGGCGGTCGTCCATCACCTGCGACAGGCCGGCAGCCAGGGTCATCAGCGTCTTGCCTGTGCCGGCGGTGCCTGTCAGTGTGATGAAGTCGCAGTCCGGATCCATCAGCAGGTTCAGCGCGAAGTTTTGCTCGCGGTTGCGCGCCGTCACTCCCCACACCGCGTTCTTGGTATGGGTGTATTCGCGCAGCGTGCGGAGCACCGCGGTCTTGCCGGTGATCTCGGTGACCTTGGCGTGAAGCGGTGCAGCGCCCGGGGCTTCAAGGTAGACGAACTGGTTGATCAGCAGGGTCGGCACGAGCGGACCACTGATGCGGTAGTAGGTGAAGCCGCCCTGGTTCCAGCTTTCCATGGTCTTGCCGTGGCGGTCCCAGAAGTCGGCCGGCAGTTGCAGTACGCCGGTGTACAGCAGGTCGCCGTCTTCCAGCGTCTTGTCGTTGAAGTAGTCTTCTGCCGGCAGGCCGAGGGCTCGTGCCTTGATGCGCATGTTGATGTCTTTCGACACCAGCACGACTTCGCGCCCGGGCTGCTGGTCGCGCAGTGCCTGCACCACGCCGAGGATCTGGTTGTCGGCCTTGCCCTGAGGCAGACCAGCCGGCAAGGTGACATTGACCAGATGGGTCTGAAAGAACAGCTTGCCGGCGGCTTCGCGGTGCCCGGTGTGGGCCAGAGGCAGCCCTTCACCCAATCCATCTGCCGCTCCCTGCGCCTGGCGCGAGCCCATGTTCGCCGCCAGCGCGTCGAGGTCGCGGCTGACTTGGCGGGCATTGCGGGCGACCTCGGTCATGCCCTTCTTGTGATCGTCGAGTTCCTCGAGCGTGATCATCGGCAGGTAGACGTCGTGCTCGTCGAAGCGGAACAGGCTCATCGGGTCGTGCATCAGCACGTTGGTGTCCAGCACAAACAGCTTGGCCGGGCCGGCGCCGCGCGGCTTCGCCGTGCGCGGCTTTGGTTCCTGGCGCTTGCTCGCGGCGGGAGTCGAGACGGCAACGGAGGTGGAGCTGGAAGCGCGCGTCGGCGAGAGTGCTACCGGGTCGTACAAACTCAGCTCGGCAGGCGCCGCAGGCTCAGCTTCCGAACTAGTGCGCGGGGATCGCTTCGTCGGTTTGGCGGCAGCCTGGGACTCGAAATCGGCGGCGGACAACAAGGATGCACGTTTGGCAGGCGGCTTGGGAAGTGGCATGGGGCGGCGACGTGTGAAGTTAAACGACAGCGTATCGGAAAACAAAAAAGCCGCACAGGTTGGTGTGCGGCTTTTGTCGGAACGGGTGGTGGATCAGACTCGTTCTTTCAGCGCCTGAGCTGCGGCCAGCACTTCTTCGACGTGGCCAGCGACCTTCAGGCCGCGCCATTCACCGCGCAGCACGCCGGTCCCATCGATCAGGAAAGTACTGCGCTCGATGCCCTTGACCTTCTTGCCGTACATGATCTTGTTCTTGACTACGCCGAACATGTGGCACAGTTTCTCTTCTGTGTCGGCGATCAGGTCGAACGGAAGTTCGAGGTTTTGCTTGAATTTCTCGTGCGAGGCCATGTTGTCGCGTGACACGCCGAACACGACCGCATCGGCGGCGATGAATTCCTTGTGAAAGTCACGGAACTGCATCGCTTCAGTGGTGCAGCCCGGCGTGTTGTCTTTCGGGTAGAAGTACAAAACCACCGTCCGTCCGGCGTAGGCCTGCGGGGTGAACTTCACCCCGCTGGTGGCGAGCGCTTCAAATTCCGGGAGGGGTTTGTTGAGGGCTGGCGTCATGGGAAGGGTGGAGTGTTGCGCCATCGCTGCGCGTAGCCCCCAATTATAGGGGCCGCTCGGGCTCTGGCGACGAGCATGGACGTGTGCCGCGCCAGTTCGGGTTTCAGGGCTCGAACAGCAGCGCAGCTACCACCGTACGCCCCTCGGACAGCAGCACGTTGTAGGTGCGGCACGCGGCGGCAATGTCCATGGTTTCAACGCCGATGCGCCGCTCGATCAGCGGTCGCAGTAGGTTCGCAGCCGGGAAACGCAATCGCGTGCCGCTGCCGAAGATGACCAACTCTGGCGCCTGCTCGAGCAGGGTCTTGAAGTGGTCAGCTTGCAGGTCCTCGAAACGCGATACCGGCCACGCTGCGACCAAGCCCGTCCACGGCACGATCACGCTCTGCGTGTGCTGCACGCCGTTGACCAGCACGCCCTCGGGCCCATGGCGTGCGATGGCATTGGTTCCTTCGATCCGTTCGGCGTGCAGTTTCAAGGCAACAGTCGGGTGAGCGCTGAGCCTAAAATTGTAGGCTGCGTGCCGCGTCGGCGCGGTGCTGGAGCCCGCTTTGAAAGCTGTTGCCAAGTCAAGCAAGCTCGCCAACGTCTGCTACGACATCCGTGGTCCTGTGCTGGACAAGGCTCGGCAGATGGAGGAAGACGGGCAAAAGATCATCAAGCTGAACATCGGCAATCTGGCGGTGTTCGGGCTGGAGCCGCCTGACGAGATCGTGCAGGACATGATCCGCAACCTGCCAAACAGCGCCGGCTACACCGACAGCAAGGGCCTGTTTGCGCCACGCAAGGCGGTGGTGCATTACTCGCAGGAAAAGAGCATCCAGGGCGTGACCGTCGACGACGTGTACCTCGGCAATGGGGCCTCCGAGCTGATCACGATGAGCATGAATGGTCTGCTCAACGATGGCGACGAGGTGTTGGTGCCAGCACCCGATTACCCGCTGTGGACGGCATCGGTCGCGCTTTCCGGTGGCACGCCGGTGCACTACCACTGCGATGAGCAATCCAGCTGGTACCCCGACATCGCCGACATCCGTCGCAAGATCACGCCCAACACCAAGGCCATCGTCGTCATCAACCCGAACAACCCGACCGGCGCGCTGTACCCGGAGAGCGTGCTGCGCGAGATCGTCGAGGTGGCGCGCCAGCACCAGCTCATCGTCTTCGCCGATGAGATCTACGACAAGACCTTGTACGACGGTGAGACGCACACCAGCATCGCCTCGCTGGCCGACGATGTGCTGTTCGTGACCTACAACGGCCTGTCCAAGAACTATCGTTCCTGCGGCTACCGCGCCGGCTGGATGGTGGTCTCGGGCGCGAAAGCACATGCGCGCGACTACATCGAAGGCCTGAACATGCTGGCGTCGATGCGGCTGTGCTCAAACACGCCAGGCCAGTTGGCGATCCAGACCGCGCTCGGTGGCTACCAGAGCATCAAGGATCTGGTAGCACCCGGAGGCCGGCTGTGCCGCCAGCGCGATCTGGCCTATGAGCTGCTGAGCCAGATCCCGGGCGTCAGCGTCGTCAGGCCGAAAGCCGCGCTGTACATGTTCCCGAAGCTCGATCCGAAGATCTACCCGATCGCTGACGATCAGCAGTTCGCTTACGACCTGCTGGCTGCCGAGAAAGTGCTGATCGTGCAGGGAACCGGCTTCAACTGGCCGACGCCGGATCACTTCCGCCTGGTGTTCCTGCCGAATTCCGATGACCTGACCGAGGCCATCGGGCGCATCGCCCGCTTCCTCGATCAGTACCGCAAGCGCTACCCGGTGTGATGGCCCATCGACGGCCGCCCAGAGCGTTTCTTCTTTCCACGACAAGCACCAGCCCCGACGGGCATTCAAGATGACACCGATACGAGTTGGCCTTCTGGGCATCGGCACCGTGGGCAGCGGCACCTTCAATGTGCTGCGCCGCAACCAGACTGAGATCACCCGCCGTGCGGGCCGCGGCATCGAGATCACGATGGTCGCTGACCTCGACACCGCGCGGGCGAAAGCAGTGGTCGGAGACAGTGCACGCGTGGTGGCCGATGCACGTGAGGTCATTGCGAACCCCGACATCGACATCGTGGTCGAGCTGATCGGCGGCTACGGCATGGCCCGCACGCTGGTGCTCGAAGCCATCGCAGCGGGCAAGCATGTGGTCACCGCCAACAAGGCCTTGTTGGCGGTGCATGGCACCGAGATCTTCGCCGCGGCGCGCGACAAGGGCGTGGTGGTTGCCTTCGAAGCGGCGGTGGCTGGGGGCATTCCGATCATCAAGGCACTGCGCGAAGGGCTGACCGCCAACCGTATCCAGTGGATCGCCGGGATCATCAATGGCACCACCAATTTCATCCTGTCCGAGATGCGCGCCAAGGGCCTCGACTTTGGCGTGGTGCTGAAGCAGGCACAGGAACTCGGCTACGCTGAAGCCGACCCGACCTTCGATATCGAAGGCGTCGACGCGGCCCACAAGCTGACACTGATGAGCGCGATTGCGTTTGGCATCCCGGTGCAGTTCGACAGCGCGCATGTCGAAGGCATCTCCAAGCTGCAAGCGGCCGACATCACGTACGCCGAACACCTGGGCTACCGCATCAAGCTGCTGGGCATCACCAAACGAACGAGCGCTGGTATCGAGCTGCGCGTGCACCCGACGCTGGTGCCTGCCAAGCGACTGATCGCAAATGTAGAAGGCGCCATGAACGCCGTGGTGGTGCACGGCGATGCCGTGGGCAGCACGCTGTACTACGGCAAAGGCGCTGGCTCGGAGCCGACCGCCTCGGCGGTGATTGCCGACCTGGTCGACATCACACGTCTGCACACTGCCGACCCGCGCCACCGCGTTCCGCATCTCGCCTTCCAGCACGATGCGCTGAGCGCGACGCCGATCCTGCCGATGGATGCCACTGTCACCGCCTACTACCTGCGCCTGCAGGTCACCGACGAAGCCGGCGTGCTGGCCCGCATCGCCGGCATCCTGGCCGAGAACCGCATCTCGATCGACGCGCTGCTCCAGCGACCGAACGATGGCGGTGCGGTGGAAAGCGCAGAAGCCCGGACCGACGTGATCATCCTGACGCACGACACCGTCGAAGGCGGGATGAACCGCGCGATCACGCAGATGCAGGCGCTGCCCACGGTGCTGGCCCCCATCGTGCGCATCCGCAAGGAAGAACTCAGTTGAACTACCTCAGCACACGAGGCGACCGAACACCGAGAGGTTTTTCCGACATCCTGCTCGAAGGCCTGGCGCCCGATGGCGGCCTGTACCTGCCCGAGTCGTACCCGAAGATCGATGACGCCACGCTCACCCGCTGGCGTGGGCTGAACTACGCCGACCTCGCGTTCGAGATCCTGTCGCTGTACATCACTGACATCCAGGCCGGCGACCTGCGCACGCTGGTGCGCAAGACCTACACGCCGGCCATCTTCGGCACCGCCGAGATCACGCCGCTGAAGGCGCTGGACCGCGCTGTGAACGCGGAGAGCGGCACCGATGTGTATCTGCAGGCGCTGTCCAACGGCCCGACGCTCGCCTTCAAGGACATGGCGATGCAATTGCTGGGCAACCTGTTCGAGTACGAACTGGCGCGCCGTGGCGAAACGCTGAACATCCTCGGAGCCACCTCGGGCGACACTGGCAGTGCCGCCGAGTACGCGATGCGCGGCAAGCAGGGTGTCAATGTCTTCATGCTCAGCCCGAACGGCCGGATGAGCCCGTTCCAGCAGGCACAGATGTTCAGTCTGCAGGATGCCAACATCCACAACATCGCCGTCGACGGCGTGTTCGACGATTGCCAGGACATCGTGAAAGCGGTGTCGAACGATCTGGCGTTCAAGCGCGAGTACCGCATCGGCACCGTCAACTCGATCAACTGGGCGCGGCTGCTCGCACAGGTGGTGTATTACTTCGCTGGCTACCTCCAAGCCACCACTTCTAATCAGCAGCAGGTGAGCTTCGCCGTGCCCTCGGGCAACTTCGGAAACATCTGCGCCGGCCACGTCGCGCGGATGATGGGGCTGCCGATCCGCCATCTGGTGCTGGCAACCAACGAGAACAACGTGCTTGACGAATTCTTTCGCACGGGCACCTACCGCGTACGCGGCAGCGCCGAGACGCACGAGACCTCGAGCCCCTCGATGGACATCTCGAAGGCCAGCAACTTCGAGCGTTTCGTGTTCGATCTGCTGGGCCGCGATGCGGCGCGCACCCGGCAGTTGTTCAAGACCGAGGTCGAGCAACATGGCTCGTTCACCGTCAGCGCCGACGAGTTCGCCCACATCCCCAGCTTCGGTTTCGTCTCGGGCGCCAGCACCCATGCCGACCGTCTGGCCACGATTCGCGATACCCACCGACGCTTTGGTGTGGTCATCGACACCCACACCGCCGATGGTCTGAAAGTGGCGCGCGAGCACCTCGATGCCGACGTGCCGATGCTGGTGCTCGAGACGGCCTTGCCTGTCAAGTTTGCCGAGACCATCGTCGAGGCCATAGGAATTCAACCCGACCGCCCCGTCGCCATGCGCGGCATCGAAGACTTGCCCAAGCGCTTCGTCGTGATGCCGGTGGACACGCAGGCGGTCAAGACCTACCTCAGCGCCAACCTCTGACGGACCATGAGCCAGCTGTCCGTGCCGCCTGCCACGCAGACACCAGCGCGCCCGCCGCTGATGAGCCTGGACGATGCGCTGGCAAGGCTGATGCAGGCGGTGCTGCCGTTCGACGCTGGTCAGGCGATACAGGCCTCGACTTTCGACGCCCTCGGGCGCGTGCTCGCGGCCGATGTTCTCTCCTTGATGGACGTGCCGCCGGCCGACAACTCGGCGATGGACGGCTACGCCATGCGCTGCGCCGATGTGCCTGCTGCGGGTACTACGCTGCCAGTGAGCCAGCGCATCCCGGCGGGCGTGGTCGGCGAGCCGTTGTTGCCCGGCACAGCCGCGCGCATCTTCACCGGCGCTCAGGTGCCGCTGGGGGCCGACGCGGTGGTGATGCAGGAGCAGTGCACCGCTGTGAGTGACGCTACGGCGGGCGGCGCTGTCCGCATCGACACCGTGCCGCAGAACGGTCAATCGATCCGCCGCCGCGGCGAAGACGTGCGCGCTGGCTCGGTCGTGCTGCCTGCCGGTACGCGGCTCACGCCGCAGGCGCTGGGTCTGGCCGCGTCCGCTGGTGCGGCAAGGCTGTCCGTGGCGCGGCGACCGCGCGTTGCGCTGTTCTCCACCGGAGACGAACTGGTCATGCCAGGCGACGTGGCGCCCGAGCACATGAAGCCAGGCGCGATCTACAACTCAAACCGGTACACCCTGCGCGCGATGATCCAGGCGCTGGGCTGCGAGTGCACCGACCTTGGCAATGTGCCCGACCGGCTCGACGCCACCCGCGAGGCCCTGCGCCGTGCCGCGCAGGCCCACGACCTGATCGTCACCAGCGGTGGCGTGTCGGTTGGCGAGGAAGACCACATCAAGCCGGCCGTCGATGCCGAAGGGCGCCTTGACCTCTGGCAGATGGCGATCAAGCCTGGCAAGCCGCTCGCGTTCGGCGTTGTCCGGCGCAGCCCGGATGCGCCCGAGCAGGACCTGGCGTACTTCATCGGTCTGCCCGGTAATCCGGTGTCGAGCTTCGTCACCTTCTTTCTGGTCGTGCGGCCGGTGCTTCTGCATCTGCAGGGCGTGCTCGATTGGCAACCGCGACCGGTGCCGATGCGCGCCG
This sequence comes from Burkholderiales bacterium, assembly GCA_947462065.1. Classification (GTDB taxonomy): domain Bacteria; phylum Pseudomonadota; class Gammaproteobacteria; order Burkholderiales; family Burkholderiaceae_C; genus PBB1. Next base: position 29,023 of record CANHNO010000007.1, read on the forward strand.
ATTTCGACTGGCCTCGCGCCGACAAGCGCCGCGAGTTCCTGCGTGTGCGCCGAAACGATCACGGCGGTCTCGACCTGTTCCCCAGCCAAGGCTCCGGCGTGCTGACCTCGGTAGTGTGGGGCGATGGTGTGGTCGACAACCCACCGGGCCAAGCCATCCGCGCCGGCGACACGGTGCGCTACCTGCCGTTCTCGGAACTGCTGTCGTGAGGGTGCAGGTGCGCTATTTCGCATCGATCCGCGAGGCGCTGGGGGCAGGAGAGGCGATCGAGGTGGCTGCTGGTGCCACGGTCGGCGGGGTTCGTGACCAGCTGATCGATTCCAGCGCTGCACACGCGAGGACGCTCGCGCGCGGTAGGTCGCTGCGTTGTGCGCTGAACCAGGCGCTGTGCGATGAGTCGGCCGTGGTCACGGGCGATGCCGAGATTGCGTTTTTCCCTCCAGTGACTGGCGGCTGATCGCCATGACCGTCAGCATCCAGGCCGCCGATTTCGATCTCAGCACCGAGATTGCCGCCTTGCGTGCTGGGAATCCTGGCGTCGGTGCGGTCGCAAGCTTCGTCGGCTGTGTGCGCGACCGCAATGATGGTTCGGGCGTCAGTGCGATGGAACTCGAGCATTACCCCGGCATGACCGAGAAATCGATCGACGCGATGATCGATGCCGCCCGCCAGCGCTTCGATATTCGCGGCGTGCGCGTGATCCATCGGGTGGGCTTGCTGAAGCCACAGGACCAGATCGTGCTGGTGGCGGTGAGCTCAGCGCACCGCGGCACGGCGTTCCAGGCCTGTGAGTTCCTGATCGACTACCTGAAGACGCAGGCGCCGTTCTGGAAGAAGGAAACCACGCCTGAAGGCGCGCGCTGGGTCGATGCGCGGGTCAGCGACGAGCAGGCGATGGCGCGGTGGGAGCTTTCTCCCGCCGGGGCGGTCCTGGAGCGCGCGGTATGAATGCCGCATCCCCGTGGGCCCAGCTCCTTGCTGTCGCGCTTGGCTCGGCCGTGGGAGGCGTTTTGCGCTGGGCGGTGCAGCTGTGGCTGAACGCGCGCTGGGCCGGGTTCCCGCTGGGCACGCTGGTGGTCAACTGCGTCGGTGGACTGTTGATCGGCATGGCGCTGGCGTGGTTTGCGCGCTCTCCGAACGAAGTGCTGCGGCTGCTGCTGGTGACCGGTTTCCTCGGCGGGCTGACCACCTTCTCGGCGTTCACCGGCGAGTCGCTGACGCTGCTGCAGCGCGGCGACGTGGGTTGGGCCCTGACCCACAGTGCGGCCCACCTTCTGGGCGCGCTGGCGTGTTGTGCGATCGGCTTTCGTCTGATGAAGGCGCTTCTGGCCTGAACGCGCCTGTCCCGCGGGTGTCTGCCGGGCCCGCAGAACCGCACTGGCTTGATCCCGATCAAGTCGCGGGTTGCTTCTCGCCTTGAAATGCACCGTTATCCCCTCAACTCCGAGGGAATAGGAGGACATTTCCAATGCGTCTCGACAAATTCACCACCACCTTCCAGGAAGCGCTGTCCGACGCGCAGAGCTTGGCCAACGGCCGTGACAACCCGTATGTGGAGCCGGCGCACCTGCTCACCGCCATGCTCTCGCAGGCCGACGGGCCCAAGGCCTTGCTCTCGCGCGCTGGAGTCAACACCGCGAAGCTGCAGACCACGCTCGATGGGGCCCTGGACAAGCTGCCGCAGGTGCAAGGCGGCGAGCAGGTGCAGCCCGGTCGCGAGCTGGTCGGCCTGCTGCAGGCAGCCGAGAAGGAGGCCACCAAGCGTGGCGACCAGTTCATCGCCAGCGAGATGTTCCTGCTGGCCGCAGCCGACAGCAAGAGCCCCATCGGTCCGCTGCTGAAGGAACACGGTGTCACCCGCAAGGCGCTGGAAGCCGCGATCGAGGCGGTGCGCGGCGGCCAGAAGATGGACAGCGCCGAAGGCGAGGGCCAGCGCGAGGCGCTGAAGAAGTACACGCTCGACCTGACCGAGCGCGCCCGCCTGGGCAAGCTCGATCCCGTGATCGGCCGCGATGACGAAATCCGACGCGCGATCCAGGTGCTCCAGCGTCGCACCAAGAACAACCCGGTGCTGATCGGCGAGCCGGGCGTGGGCAAGACGGCCATAGTCGAAGGCTTGGCGCAGCGCATCGTGGCCGGCGAAGTGCCTGAGTCGCTGAAGAACAAGCGGGTGCTGGTGCTCGACATGGCCTTGCTGCTGGCCGGAGCCAAGTACCGCGGCGAGTTCGAGGAACGTCTGAAAAGCGTACTGAAGGAAGTGGCTCAGGACGAGGGCCAGACCATCGTTTTCATCGACGAGATCCACACGATGGTCGGTGCTGGCAAGTCCGAAGGTGCCATGGACGCCGGCAACATGCTCAAGCCCGCGCTGGCCCGCGGCGAGTTGCATTGCATCGGCGCGACCACGCTGAACGAGTACCGCAAGTACGTCGAAAAGGATGCGGCGCTGGAGCGCCGCTTCCAGAAGATCCTGGTGGGTGAACCGACCGTCGAAGCGACCATCGCGATCCTGCGTGGTCTGCAGGAAAAGTACGAGGTGCACCACGGCGTCGAGATCACCGACCCGGCGATCGTCGCTGCGGCCGAGCTCAGCCACCGCTACATCACCGACCGATTCCTGCCCGACAAGGCGATCGACCTGATCGACGAGGCGGCGGCCAAGGTGAAGATCGAGATCGACTCGAAACCCGAGGTGATGGACAAGCTCGACCGCCGGCTGATCCAGCTGCAGATCGAGCGTGAAGCAGTGCGCCGCGAGAAGGACGAGGCCTCGCAGAAGCGTTTCGCACTGATCGAGGAAGAAATCACCAAGCTGCAGCGCGAAGCTGCCGACCTGGACGAGATATGGAAGTCGGAAAAGGCTGCGGCGCAGGGCTCGGCGCACATCAAGGAAGAGATCGACCGCATTCGTTTCCAAATCGAGGACTGGAAGCGCAAGGGCGACTTCAACAAGGTGGCAGAGCTCCAGTACGGTCGCCTGCCAGAACTGGAGAAGAAGCTCGCCGACGCGCAGTCGAAGGAGCAGGGCAAGAACAAGGCCGGCAAGGCTGGCGGCAAGCCGCAGCTGCTGCGCACGCTGGTGGGAGCCGAGGAAATCGCCGAGGTGGTGGCGCGTGCCACCGGCATCCCTGTCGCCAAGCTGATGCAGGGAGAGCGCGAGAAGCTGTTGCAGATGGAGAACCGCCTGCACGAGCGCGTGATCGGTCAGGACGAAGCGATCACCGCGGTCGCGAATGCGATCCGCCGCTCACGGTCGGGCCTGTCTGATCCGAACCGGCCGACTGGCTCGTTCCTGTTCCTGGGCCCCACCGGCGTGGGCAAGACCGAGCTGTGCAAGGCGCTGGCGGGGTTCCTGTTCGACAGCGAGGAGCACCTGATCCGCATCGACATGAGCGAGTACATGGAGAAGCATTCGGTCAGCCGCCTGATCGGCGCGCCACCAGGCTATGTGGGCTACGACGAAGGTGGCTACCTGACCGAGGCCGTGCGCCGCAACCCGTATTGCGTGCTGCTGCTCGACGAGGTGGAAAAGGCCCACCCGGATGTGTTCAACGTGCTGCTGCAGGTGCTCGACGACGGCCGGCTCACCGATGGCCAGGGCCGCACCGTGGATTTCAAGAACTGCGTGATCGTGATGACCAGCAACCTGGGCTCACACCAGATCATGCAGATGGCCGGGCAGCCGAGCGAAGACATCCGCGACGCGGTGTGGGTCGAGGTGAAGCAGCATTTCCGCCCGGAATTCCTGAACCGCATCGACGAGGTCGTGGTGTTCCACGCACTCGACCACAGCAACATCGCAGCGATCGCGAAGATCCAGCTGAAGGTGCTGGAGTCGCGGCTCGAGAAGATGGACATGAAGCTCGATGTGTCGGCGCAGGCGCTGGCCGATCTGGCGAAAGCCGGCTTCGATCCGGTGTTTGGCGCGCGGCCGTTGAAGCGTGCAATCCAGCAGCGCATCGAGAACCCGGTCGCGAAGCTGATCCTCGAAGGCAAGTTCGGCCCGAAGGATGTGATTCCGGTCGGTGTCGAAGATGGGGAATTCGTCTTCGACCGCGTCGTGCACTGAGAAGGGGGAATCTTTCTGCTGCGCAGGCCGATCTGACGCTTCCGGTGCTCACCGTACGCTTGTACGGCTCCGCTCCTCGGCGTCACCTCGGCCCGCTCGCGACGAAATCTTCGCCCTTCTCTCCGAAGGCTGCTCAACGGTCCAGCAAAGGATCGAGCCGCTCGATCTGCAGCCGGGCCAGCGTCAGGTTGGCGTTCGTCCGGTCCAGCACGGTGATCAGCGCCATGCCGCTGTGTTTGTCCACTGAGCGCAGCAGCAGGTGGTGCGAGCCCAGGGTGATCGCAGCATCGGGCAGCGTGTGCCCGAGACCGAGAGTCCGGCTGCTGCTGCCCATCGCTGTGAGCAGCGTGCGACCGTGGCGAGCCAGTTCCGCCGGCGGCGCGCCGGAGCCCGAGCTGGCGACCGGCAGACCGGAGCCGATGTCGAATACGCAGCAGCCGACCACCCCATTCAGCTCGCAGATCTGGTGCACATAAACATCCAGCACTTCGTCGTGCAGTGGTTCGGGCTTGGCCGACACGTCGGGCATGGGCCGCAACGGCAACATGTTGGTGGGAGCGAAGGCAGGGCTGTCGATGCCCATCGGCAGGGTGTCCCGTGCGGCCGGTGCGCGGGCCGGGGCTGGCGCGGCCGTGGGTGAGCGTGCGGGCGCGGGTGCGGCAACCGTGCCGCGCATGCGGTTCCAGGTGCCGTTGATGAAGTTCCAGGCATCGGCCGGTCGGGTGACCACAGGCGTCGTGCGCAGCGTGATGGCAGTGCCACGCACCATCTCCTGGCCTTGCGCCACCAGCGTGGCGTTGTTGGTCAGCGGCAGCAGCAGCAACTGGCGGTTGTGCCACGGGCTGCGGATCACTTCCTCATGCCAGGGCCGCATGGTGGTGTTCAAGGTGGCTGCCGGCAGCGAGCCGACCATCATCACGCCGAGCTGGCTGAAGGCCAGCAGGGTGCGCGCCACGCCGTGCGCCGTGGCCGCATCGCTGGTGTCGGCCACGTCGGTCGAGTAAAGCCGCAGGACCTGCTGTGCTGCGAGCGGCACGTCGACGTAGTCGATGGAGGCCAACGGCGTTCCCTGACCCTGCCGGCGCAGCATCAGTTTGTGCACCGGCCGGCTGCAGGCTGCGGCGATGCCGCGCAGCAGCTGCCGCGACGAACGCGTGCCCATGTCGTGAACCGCGATGAAATCCGGTCGCAGGTGCTCGAACTGCTGTTGCAGTGCCTCGCCGGGTGCGCAGGACACGAACAGTTCGCGCACATGGTTCTCGACCAGCCGGCCGATGTCCTGCTGCGCTGCAGTGCGCTCCAGGTCTTCGCGGTTCATCACCTGGGTCGCCAGCGCTGTCTGTGCGCGGGTCGATTCCCAGCCGTCGTTCTCCATCGGTGCCGTTCCGCGGTAGTCGGGGTACGGGTTGCCGGTGCGGCTGCTGTAGATGCTCATGAGGCCCTCGTCGCAAAGTCGATGGGTAAGTGAGGCGCGTGACCGGAGCACTGCGGCATCGGCCGCGAGACACGCACCTGCTGATGCTGGCACAGCCGCGCCGCGGAAGCCATCCCCTCGATGCGATGCGTGCCGCCAGAGGGGCTTGCGGTGAGTGCGTCGATAGAATGAGTTGATGTCATTGATTTGTCATCCGAACTGTTGGCGCCTGTGCGTCCTCTGCCATGGCGCCGTCTGATTCGGTGCGGGAAGCGCTGCCGGTGGTCATCATCGGCGCGGGCCTCGCCGGCCTGACGGTGGCGCTGCATCTGGCAGCCGAGCATCCGGTCATCGTGCTGGCCAAGCGCAATCTCGACGAGTCGGCGACGGCTTGGGCGCAGGGCGGCATCGTCGGCGTGCTGGGCGATGACGACAGCATAGATTCCCATGTGCGCGACACCCAGGATGCGGGCGCCGGGCTGGTCGACGAGCACACCGCTCGTTTCATCGCCCAGCACAGCGCCGAGGCCATTGCCTGGCTGGTGGCGCGTGGTGTCCCGTTCTCGGCCGACCCCGATGGCCCGCTGGGCCTGCATCTGACGCGCGAAGGCGGCCATGCCGTGCGCCGCATCGCGCATGCGGCCGATGCGACCGGCAAGGCGATCCATGACGTGCTGCTCGATGAGGTCAAGCGCCACCCGAACATCGACATGCGTGAACGCTGGATGGCGGTCGACGTGATCACCTCTCGACAACTCAAGCGCGAAGAGCCACCGCGCTGCTACGGCGTCTACGCGCTCGACATCGACAGCCAGCGCGTCGAGACGCTGCCGGCGCGCGCCGTGGTGCTGGCCACCGGCGGCGTTGGCAAGGTGTACCGCTACACCAGCAACCCGGACACTGCGACCGGCGATGGCATCGCGATGGCCTGGCGCGCCGGCTGCCGCATCGGCAACATGGAGTTCATCCAGTTCCATCCGACTTGCCTTTACCACCCGCAGGAGCGCAGCTTCCTGATCACCGAGGCTCTGCGGGGCGAGGGTGCGCACCTGAAGCTGCCGAGCATCGGGCCAGGAGATCCCGGCGGCAAGCGCTTCATGGCGGCGCATGACGAGCGCATGGAGCTGGCGCCGCGCGACATCGTCGCCCGTGCGATCGACTTCGAGATGAAGCGGCATGGTCTCGACCATGTGTGGCTTGATGCGACACATCTTGGCGAGGCTTATCTAAAAGAACACTTCCCGACCATCCACGCGCGTTGCCTGGCTTTGGGCATCGACATTGCCCGGCAGCCGATTCCGGTGGTGCCGGCGGCGCACTACACCTGCGGTGGTGTGGTCACTGACCTGCACGGTCGCACCGACCTGCCGGGCTTGTACGCGGTGGGCGAAACCACCTACACCGGCCTGCATGGTGCCAACCGATTGGCCAGCAACTCGCTGCTGGAATGCGTGGTGCTGGGCCGCACCTGTGCGCTGGACATCGAGGAACAGCCCGAACGCAGCGAACCGCAGCTTCCGGTGTGGGATGAGAGCCAGGTCGAAAATGCCGATGAACAGGTGGTCATCGCCCACAACTGGGACGAGCTGCGGCTGCTGATGTGGAACTACGTCGGCATCGTGCGAACCACCAAGCGGCTGCAGCGGGCGCTGGACCGCATCAAGCTGCTGCGCAGCGAGATCGATGATTACTACGGCAGCTTCCGTGTCAACCGCGACCTGCTGGAGTTGCGTAATCTGGTCGATTGCGCTGAGCTCATCGTCCGCTCGGCGCTGATGCGCCACGAGAGCCGTGGGTTGCACTACAGCCGCGATTTTCCCTACGCCTTGCCCGTGAGTTTCCCGACGGTGCTGATGCGCACTGCAGTCGCCGGCAAGAAGCCGAAGACCCGCGGCATCAGCGTATAGGCGCATCGGTCAGCGCCGCGCGCGCATGGCCACCTTGGCCTGCACAAACTGATAGGCGAAATCGACGGCTTCGCTGATGGCCACCTCGTTTTCAGTGCGCTCGCGCTCCGTGAGGTAGAACGAGAAATCCACGTCGTGGCGGATGTAGCGCGGCGGCAGCCGGTTCAGCGCGACGCATGCCACATCAGCCTGGATGTGCGGGTCGCTCAGGTGCGGAAAGCGGGACGCTGCTGACTGGACGGCGTCGAACACCGCACGCTCGTGATGGTTGTGGATCGTGTCGAAAACGCTGCTCATGGCGGCCTCCGCTCCCCCGTGGAGCTATGGCCAGAGTGTCTGGCTGCCTTCGTCGGGCGAGCCCCGGAATAGCACCGGAAGTGCGGCCCAGATGCGCGCCTCAGAGCGCGTTCAGCACCCGCATCGAATAGTCGGTGGCCTGGACGTCCTTGGTCAGACGGCCGATCGAGATCCGGTCGATGCCCGTCGCCGCGATCTCGCGCACCTGTTCAAGGCGCACACCACCGGAGACCTCCAGCAAAGCGCGCCCGGCATTCAGCACAACCGCCGCTCGCATGCCGGTCAGATCGAAGTTGTCGAGCAGCACACTCGCTGCCCCGGCGGCCAGCGCCTCGGCCAGCTGAGCCAGCGATTCGACCTCGATCTGGATGGCCACGCCCGAGTTCAGCGCCTGGGCGTTACGCAGCACGGCGGTGATGCCGCCCGCTGCGGCGATGTGGTTTTCCTTGATCAGGATGCCGTGCCACAGCGCCATCCGCTGGTTGTGACCGCCGCCGATGCGAACCGCGTACTTCTGCGCCTGGCGCAGGCCGGGCAGCGTCTTGCGGGTGTCGAGGATCACGCAGCCGTGCGGGTTGGGGGACACCCCGGCAATCGCATCGACGTGACGCCGCGTCAGCGTTGCGGTGCCCGACAGCAGTTGCAGAAAGTTGAGTGCAGGCCGCTCGGCCGAGAGCAGCGCGCGGGCGTTTGATTCGATGTGGCACACCAGGGTGTCGGGCGCCATCAAGGTGCCCTCAGCCGCATGCCAGTCGATGCGTGCGCCGGGGTCGAGTGCGAG